>NZ_VSZO01000001.1:1386139-1732674 GCF_008312935.1 Roseiconus lacunae
GTGTGGACTGATAAACTTGTTCGACCAAATTGGTTCGTACAAATTCATGGGGCTCGGTGACGACAATCTTTGCCGGATCGATACTTTGATGCTTGGCCGCGAAATACGTCGAGAACCAATGGGAGTAGCCAAAATAGGAAGCGGCTAACAATGCCATTGGCCAGATCAGAGCCCACGCAGCGGGCGCCTTGACTAACCGACGCAGCAGCCTTCGGATGGGCCGAGGGTCAGCATCATCGGTTTGCGCCATCGTGTCGGACCGTCAGTTTGCGTGAAACACGCCATCGGATCCGAGGACACATCGCCGCTTCACCTGATCCGAGGAACTTATTTCCTGACGCTCTACCAAATCTGTAGATTCAGTTGCAAGTCGATCCCGGTTTGAAGAAGCACTTGCTCGCGAACTCGGTCGATCAATTTCAAGCACTGATCGCTGGTCGCACCTTGATGTGCGATCAAATAGTGCGGCTGAGCGTTATCGAGTGAAACGTCGCCTTCTCGAATTCCTGTTAAGCCCACGTTCTGAATCAATTCGCGAGCGGAAATCGTATCGGGGTCGATAAACGGCATCGCAATGCGATCGATGTCAGCAGGCCGCGAGGAATTTCGAGAGATCCAGAGTTTCTGCAGTCGTTTGGTCAGCGCCGCCGAATCGCCGGGGTCGAGTTCGAAGTCCACTTCGACGATCATCGATCCGGTCAACGAGGTCTTTCGGTAGGTGAAACCAATGTCCTCTTGCGAGATTTCGCGGATCGTACCGTCCGATTCAACGACACGAATCGCCTTGACCACTGGGCTGATGTCGCGGCCACCGCTGGAGACGTTGCCGACGACGGCTGCACCGACGGTTCCGGGGATGCCGACGAGGTGTTCCAACCCACCCAGGCCTGCGCCGACGGCTTTGACAACCGCATGCGACAGTTGGGCTCCCGCACCGGCGGTCAGCCGGTTGTCATTGATCGATAAACCGCTGGTTGCCGCGGCAGCCAGCGAAATGACGACGCCGTCGAATCCTGATTCACGGACTAGCACATTGCTACCCGATCCAAGGAGTCGAACAGGCAAATCGTTCTCGGCCGCCCAAACGACGATCGCGGCGACTTGGTCAAGATCGACCGGTTCGGCAAAAAAGTGTGCCGGACCGCCGATCCCCAACCAAACCAGGGGAGCGAGCGATTCGTCGGAGCGAACGACATGTTGAAGGCTTTCTGGAATCATGCCTGGATAATACCGCAGGGATCATTTCATGCCAGTGGGACTCACACCAGCCTTCTCGGACTTTACACGGCCGGCGTGCTCTTTAGCCGCGGGGGGAGACCGAACGCAACAGATTGCGAACCGGTTGCTTGGACTGATAGCCCTTGAGCAATTGTCGTTTCCACTGGCCGGCGTTGGTGCGCGAAAACACGATGATTTGCGGCAGCATGCGCTCGCCTTTGGTCAATTGATCAACCAATTCCGAGTTTTCGTCTCGATTCAATACCGCAACGCTCACGTCATCAAACTCACCGGTGGCAGCCATCGGTTCTAGCGTGGATTGCTTCAGGACGTTGCAGGCAGGGCACCACGGTGCGCTGACGACGACCATCAAAGGCTTACCTTCCTTGACCGATTCCTTGTACGCCTCTGCGTAGTCGGTCTTGATGGGGGCTGATGTAGCACTTCCAAGCAATACAGCTAACAGCAACGAAACCATTCCGAGCTCCTCGAATTTTAGCATGGATACCGATCGACGGTCCGCGATTCAATTTGCGGGACTTGAAAGCCATTGCGTTCGATTGAATGTTGATTTAGATGAGTGAATCATTCATCCGAACACGCCGTCGAGGGCGATTCATTCGTTGTTGTCCACGCCGTTCCAATCCGTTGTGAGCGCTGCCCATTCTTTTGGGCGCCATGGTGGCCAACAGTGTGCCCTAATGGGAGATCGTCCAACTACAGATCTTTCCCACATCGGTGGCTCCCAGAACCATTCTGGGAAACCTGGGGCAACCCTGCCGGAACTGCCGCTCCGGAAGGTTGGGCGGAGTATATGGATGCCCGGACCGGCATCAAGACGCTCCCCTCAGAAATCTGCAAATAAGCTGGATCCGACCCGGCGGAAAAATTGAAATAACTTAAGACAAACTGGCCATAAAGTCGCTAAGCTTCGAACAGCCAAGCAGTTGAAGCGTGCCAAAAGGTGTGCCCCGAGTCAGTAAGCAATCTGTACACAAGTGTACCTAACCGACGGAATGAAAGGCTGCCCCCCTGATGATCGTTGCAGTACCCCCGATTTTTCTAGGTGTGACGTGGCAGTCACCGGATTTTTCGAGGCCAATTAGATGAGGCTTCGTGTCGGATTGATCGGGTTGGGCGAACACTGGCAGTCACGCTACCGTCCGGCCCTTCGCGTCCTGGACGATCGTTTCGACGTTCGTGCGGTTTACAGCACGATTTCCAAGCTCGCTGAATCGACCGCGGAAGAATTTCAGGCGGATCCGATCGACGGTTATCGCAGCTTGGTCTATCGCTGCGATATCGATGCCGTATTGATACTCAAGCAATGTTGGCTTGGCTGGCTGCCGGCGATGGCCGCCTGCCAAGCCGGCAAAGCTGTCTATTGGGGCGCGGGACTGGATTTTGATCCTCAGGGTCAACAGTCCGTCCGCAAGACGATCGAACAGAGTGGCGTTGCCTTCATGGCCGAGTTGCCAAGGCGATTCGCACCGGCCACCCTGCGTTTGAAAGAGCTGATCGCCACCAGGCTCGGTGCCCCGCGTCTAATTCGCGTGCATCGACAAGCGATCGCGGCCGATTCTTCCACGCATCTCGGCCCGGGAGCCTGTCGAACCGACGATAGCGAATTGGTCGAACTGGTCGACTGGTGCCGCTATATCGTCGGTCGGTCGCCGACCGCGGTCAGTTCCGTTTGTGAGGAAGACCTGTTTCAGTCGCTAGTCCTGAACTATGGCAAAGCCGATCAAAATCGCCAACGCAGTGCGATCGCGGAAATCGCCACCGATAGCACCTTGCCGGCCCAATGGAAAGAAGCAGCCAGTTTCCGATCCCCGGCGGCAATGAAGGTGCAATGCGAGAATGGTGTCGCGTTTATCGATTTGCCCAATACGCTGGTTTGGTTTGATGACGCGGGCCGTCACGTCGAGTCACTGGAAACCGAGTGTCCGGTTGGTGAGCGGATGCTTCGACAATTTCATCGCAGCGTGACTAGCTTGGTCCTCGATCTCAACGGCTTAGTCGATGCCTATGAGGCAGCCAGCGTCGTGCAAGCGGCGCGTCAAAGTCACGAAACGGGATGCCGGGTCGACTTGGCCGAGAATCGTTAGCAAGCGTTTGTCGCTAGACGTCGGTTGCTTCGTACCGATCGCTTAATAGACCATGATTGCCCGCACCGTATCCCGACGACCGTTGTAATACACGTCTTCGCCGGCACGAAGGTATCGAAGCGGTTTGCAGACCCGCTGAGCCGAGCACAGCCGAACCGGACCTTCTCGGTGTGTGATCACAATCTTTCCCGATCGCAACAACACCATCAGTGCGTCGCAATCGTCGATCGATTTTGAAGCGGGAAAACCAGCGGGCCGATAAGGCAATGTGATAGTGTTCATGTTCCGATCGTTGCGCCACCTGTGACACGGTTGGTCCGTACGCCCGCTGGCTGACAAGCGAGAACCATCAAGGCCGCTTTGACGGGAATTGCTGAATTTCTACGGAGGCCAATCTGGAAGCTGCGTTTTCCGTCCTATGTTTTCCCAGGGTCCGCGCCAGACACCGTGTTTCACGGCACCAAGTGTTCTAACAGCGTGTTTTTTCGGGCGGCAAAGTCCGCTCGAACAACACAACGCGACAGACCCGCACAATCGAACATCACGACACGGGTCTGCCCGAGGGCAGCAGCGAGGAAACGAACGATGGCCACGCGATCCATGCCAGGACGAGCGGACAACCGCCAAGATCAATTCGAAGAAATCAAGTCGCGAATTCACGGCAAGCTGGTCGACAAACTCGACTTGTCGCGTGTCGGTGACATGCAGGGTGAAGCGCTAAAACGCGAAATCCGAGTGGTCATCGAACACTTATGCGACGCCGAAGACACGTTGCTCAATCGACAAGAGCGTGAACGAATCGTCGACGAAGTCTTGGACGAGACCTTCGGCCTCGGCCCCCTTGAGTTGATTCTCAAAGATCCCAAGGTCAGTGATATCTTGATCAACGGTCCCAAGAACATCTACGTCGAAAAAGGCGGCCAGATGCAGAAGACCGATGTCGAGTTTCGTGACGGCAAGCATCTGCTACAGATCATCGACCGAATCGTCAGTAAGGTCGGCCGCCGCGTTGACGAAACATGTCCGATGGTCGACGCGCGACTTGAAGACGGTTCGCGGGTCAACGCGATCATTCCTCCGCTTGCGCTCGATGGCGCCGCGGTCAGTATTCGGCGTTTCGGTAGTAATCCGCTCAAACTCGAGGACCTGCTGAACTACAAGGCGTTCACGCCTGAGATGGTGATGCTGCTGGAAGGTTGTATCAAGGCACGACTGAACTGCATCATCGCCGGCGGTACCGGTTCGGGTAAGACGACGTTGTTGAACACCCTGTCATCGTTTATCGGCCATTCCGACCGGATCGTGACGATCGAAGACGCGGCCGAATTGCAACTTCAACAAGACCACATTGTTCGGCTGGAAACCCGTCCGCCAAATATCGAAGGCAACGGTGCGGTGACCGCGACCGATCTGGTCAAAAACGCCCTGCGGATGCGTCCCGAACGAATCATCATCGGTGAGTGTCGTGGCGGGGAAACGTTGGACATGTTGCAGGCGATGAACACCGGTCACGACGGATCGTTGACGACGATTCACGCCAACACGCCTCGCGACGCGATCGCCCGTCTGGAAACGATGGTCATGATGGCCGGCTTCGAACTGCCGGTCAAAGCGATCCGTCAACAGATCTCCGGTGCGGTCGATGTTTTGATTCAGGCGAACCGATTACAAGGTGGACCGCGTCGCGTGACGGCGATCACGGAAGTCGTCGGGATGGAACAAGAGACAATCGTCCTGCAAGACATCTACAAGTTCGAACAGAAAGGGATTGGTGAAGACGGCAAGGCGTATGGCACGTTTGAGTGCACCGGCGTCCGTCCCAGCTTCATGGACAAACTTGAAGCCGCCGGCGTCCGCCTGCCTTCGAGTGCCTTCCGTGAACGCACGATGATGAATGCTTGATCGCCGCTCACGACCTCTCATTGATCCAACTTTCTGAGACTTTCCCTCCTATCATCAAGATCCCATGACGACTGTCATTCTTATTGCCGTCGGCGTCTTCGTGGCGTCCCTGGTCGCCTTGGCCGCAACCGTGTTAGTGCCGGGCAGCGACAATACGGCGACCGAAGATCGGCTTGCTCAAATGGCATCCCGTCGTCGTGGCGGTGGTGGACCCGACGGCGAAGACGAATCGAGCTCGCTGCTGCTTGATGGTGGTTTTGATGACGCCAAAGGTTTCTTGTCGAACCTCACTGAGAACCTTCCCGGCATCGGCGACTACCTGGATCAGGCCGACGTTCGCATGCCACCGGCGCAATTCGTGATGATCTGCCTTGCGGCCTTTGGATTCGGCGTCGCAATTTGTCTCGCCAGTCCCTTTAAGCTGCTCGCATTCTTCGTCGGCCCGGTGTTTGCCGCCGTTCCCTTTGGATGGCTGATGTTGAAACGACGCAGTCGGCTCAACAAATTCGGCAAACAGATGCCCGAAGCCCTCGAATTACTCGGCCGATCTCTACGGGCCGGTCACTCGCTCAACGCGGGCTTCGGTTTGGTTTCCAAAGAAATGGAAGATCCGTTGGCGCGAGAGTTCGGACGCGCGTTCGAAGAACAAAACCTTGGGATCCCGCTCGACGAAGCGATCGAGGACATGGCCGATCGCGTTCCCAACATGGACCTTCGCTTTTTTGCGACCGCCGTCGTGCTACAGCGACAAACCGGAGGTGACTTGGCCGAAATCCTTGACAAGATCGGGCACCTGATCCGTGAACGACTTCAAATTCTCGGCCAGATCCAAGCGTTGACCGGGGAAGGTCGAATGAGTGGTGCGGTGCTTCTAGCGCTGCCTCCGGTTCTGTTTCTCGTGATGCTGAAACTGAACTACGAGTACGTGATGATGCTGTTCACCGATGAACTCGGACGCTACATGCTTGGATTTGGCTTGCTGACCCAAATCATCGGCGCAATCGTGATCAAGAAAATTATCACGATCAAAGTTTAATCGCGTCTCGACACCCAACATCACCAGACAAAACCGGCTCGCCAGCCTCCCTCGGGGACAACATGATGACTCTCTTACTCGCAGTTACGATCAATCCGATCTTCCTGACCGCCGGAGCGATATTCGCCTTCGTCACGTTCGGAACTTGGTTTGTCCTCAACCGAATTTCCGGTGACGATAAACCGCGCGCCGAGGCGCGTTTGGACATGATGCGGAAACGTCGTGCGTCGGGTGCGACCGGAGAAGGCGGCGACGCATCGCGTTCCAAGAACGAAGCGCTCACGGCCTACCTCGAACGCGCCGCGACACCACTGGCCGATAAGGTCAGCGGGAACGAGAAAGAGATGGGCCAGCTTCGCGAAAAATTGATGAACGCAGGTTTCCGTCGCGAAGCCGCACCGGTCGTCTTCAAAACCATTCAGCTCGGAACCGCCGCCTTCGGACTGTTCGTCGGTAGCACCTATGGATTGCTCGCCGATGGTTTCGGACAAGACATGATCATCAAGGTCGGTGGCGGATTGATCATCGGGTTTATGATTCCCAAGTTCGCGTTGGACTTCCTTGCCAAGAAACGCATGGAACGAATCTTCCTCGGGCTTCCCGACGCGCTTGACTTGATGGTCGTCTGCGTCGAAGCTGGCTTAGGGATGGACCAAGCACTGCGCAAAGTGGCCGAAGAGATGGAGAAAAGCCACAAAGACATTGCCGAGGAATTTGGAATCGCGAACAAGCAACTGCAGCTCGGACGTACCCGCAGCGACGTCCTGCAAGCACTCGGTTTCCGTAGCGGTGTCGATGACCTGAAACAGTTGGCGTCGATCTTGATCCAAGCCGACAAGTTTGGTTCGTCGATCTCGGCAGCCTTGCGTGTCCAATCGGATGCGATGCGAACACGACGTCGTCAGATTGCCGAGGAAAAGGCAGCCAAGACGGCGGTCAAGATGATCTTTCCGCTCGTCTTGTTCATCTTCCCGGGGATCTTCGTCGTCCTGGTCGGGCCCGCAGGTATCAGCATGTATCGCAACATGCTGAGCCAGTGATCAGTTGTTCGTGACGGGTTTTCGAGCCACCGTCATCTGCCCGTCGGCGACCAAGCGATCGGCGTACTGAATCATCGTGAACTCGCCGCCGCGAAACCAGTGCAACAGTGGCGACACGTAATCCTGCGGCGGGAATTCAGCCGGTCGCGGGCCATCCCAAGCGGTGCTCTCCCAACTGCGACGATTGGGATTGAATTGGTACTCGCCGCCTAGGCTGCACTGCAAATCGGCATCGAGTACTTGTCGAACGCGAGAGAAGGCATCTTCGGGGAGAACTTCCAGTTGTCGCGTCAGTAAGTTGAGGAACTCCGCACCGGCGACGCTGCTTCTTGCCGCCCGTTGATAAAGCTGGTTGTTGACCCAGCCCTCAAGTTGGCTCCCGTACAAGCTGCCAACGCGACCACGAACGGTCGCCGCTTCGGCCACTTCGGTTGCTTCTAAGAAAGGTAGCGTCGACGTCAGCACTTCGTCCTGAAACGAAAGGACGCTGAAACCACCGCCGGTGTAGCGATACAAACCACCGATCAAACGGCTCATCCCCGGACCGACCGGACGTCCACGACCGAGCCCCAGCGGAAGTCGATCGAGCGCCCCCGGCTGAGGCCAAGCACCCAGATAACCGGGGAGACCTCGCAGCGACCGATAGATATTCAGCAACCCGTCAAAATCTTCGGGCTCGGGTGGGAAGTTGTCCTTGATCCCGACGAATAAATGTGTCGGCGGACCCAGTTGATCGCTCGCCACATGCGCCTGGAGCGTGACAATGTCATCGGGTGCCGATCGGATTGCGACCTTCGTCGGCGGGCCGAGTTGTTTTGCCCAGCGTCCATATTTTTCCGGCGTCAATGGGGCGATTTCTGCGTGGACGGTGATCCGTTCGAGCGCCGGCGCCCCCGGGACTTCGTCGCGGCGGACGGCAACAATGATCGGATCCATCTGCGGAAATCGTTCGCTGTATTCGCCGGCGATCGACGAGTACCAACGGGCTTCCTGTTCGGTGACCTGATCGATTTCGACATCGGCGATCGGCAAAAACGAGCCGCGTGCCCCGCGCATCGTGTCGATCACGCGTTCGCCCAGCGTTACCACGCCACTGCCATCGGGTCGCTTGCCAAACGAGAGCGGCAAGAACCCTTCTTCGATTAATTCCTCGACACCAAGCTGGGAAGGTTCACCGCCGATGCCTTCGGATGCGGCGGCAAGCCTGGCTAAATGGACGAGTGACACATCGCTCTCCGCTGCCGACCGACGTCGGAGTTCGATCATGTACTCCGGAGAAACTAAACCTTGTAGCATCTGTGGCGAGAAGTACGCGAAGATCGTGTCATCGCGTTCGACGGGAACCAATGAACGTGACAGTCGAAATGAATCGGTCGCCGCTAGCGACTGTTTCGATTTCCCGACTTCATAAAAACGACGCACTAAAGTCTTGCTGTTGGTGATTAAAAAGTAGCCGTCGTCTTCGGCTAAAAACGATCGGATGGAGTTGTCTGGCTTGGACAACAAAGACACCTGATGGCCATCGACGTCCACTTTTTTTAAGGTCAACTTGTCGTCTTCGGCCGCGCGAGTCGACCGATCATTGTTGAGCGACGATCGCAACAGAAACGCATTACTGGCTTTCAGGATCACGCCCATTGATGAGCCATCATTGGTAAACAGATCGCGTCCGATAACCGCTTGGTCTTGAACGACCGTCGCCCCGAGCATCCGCGAAAGTTGGTTGATCTTTGTCGCGATCTGATTTTGAAAACGTTCCGTCGACTCGTTCACCGTTCCCCGCAACGTCACCATTCTTCCGATGTCGCCGCCGTATTCGTCGGCCAAATCAAGAAACCAAAGGTAGTTGGTGAACGAACCGAAGCGGATGTAAAAACATTCCGGTGGAACCCTCGAAGCGATCGGTTCGGTGACGACGGCATCATCGATTTCTGGCAACGGTGATTGTTGCCAGCGCGGTGGGGCAGGCATCGCCACCGATGCTTGCGGATCCGAACTCGGTCCCGGCGCATTTTGATCGTTTAACCCTGCGGCGGTGCGACGAAAGATATGCCGAGTGATCTCTTCGGCCCCGCCGAGATACTTCAGTGTTTCTAACAGCGGGTCGGATTTTTCTTCACTTTCGATGAACCAATCGGGCAGCCCATTGCCGGTGCGACCGCTAAGCATCGCGACCAAATAGGTTTCAACCCAAGGGGGATAGTCGCCGCCGTCGATCAGTGACTTCGCCCGCTCGATATAGGCGACCCACCACTGATTCATCCCCGTCGCGTGAAGGGTCGCGTCTAACTTGGGAACCAACTCGTACGTTCCGATTTCCCCGCCTTCGTCGGAAAGGTCGACGGTCATCGGAGCGTCGCCGGTGAACAAGAATGTGATCCGCCGGGCCACGATTTGGGTTTGCGGTTGATCTTCGTCGGTCAACTCACGAATCAGCTTTCCCAATCGACCGAGCAACCGCCCGTTGCCAGGCTGAGGAACCGGCCGTTCACTCGCCGGCGTGATCGGGATCTCGATGTCCTCGACGACCGGATAGTGAATTCTTCCGGAAGCACTTGAGACACTCAGCGGCGCCGTTTTTTTTCCGACCAACGGGACCGCCAAAGGTAACTCGATAATCGCAACGCCGTAACGATGGGGGCCGGCATTCGATCCCGACGCCGCAGTGTTTTTCGGTGCGGCGATCGCCGACGCCAATACTTCGACGGCGTCTGCGTTTGACGCCGGCAACACGCAGGCCCCAATGAATATCCCCGCGATCGTGATTGTGGTTCGAACGAGTCGTTGTGAATCGTGATAAAAAATCATTCGATGGCTTGTTTGTGACGGAATCGAAACGCCCGGTCGTCAGAATCTACTGTCTCGGCGATACTGGCAGGCTGTTTCGCACCATTATCCCCCAGCACACCAACTTTGAATAGGCAAATCGTGGACAGTCCCTCCCGCAGCGGTGTTTTTCAGTCCAGCACCGACGCCCGTTTGGAAGCTTTCGCCGAGTCGATCAGTTTCGACAAGCGGCTGTATCGCCAAGACATTCGGGGATCGATCGCACACGCGGAAATGCTGCAAAACGTGGGGCTGATCAGCGGCGATGACTTCACCAAGATTCGTGACACGCTGCGTCAAATCGAGACGGAAATCGAAGCCGGCGACTTCCCCATTCGCTTGGAACTCGAAGACATCCACATGCACATCGAGTCGGTTTTGATCGACCGGATCGGCGACGTGGGCCGCAAACTTCATACCGCTCGTAGTCGAAATGACCAGGTGAGCACTGATGCTCGGATGTGGATTCGCGAGCAACTTGATCATGTTTCGGCATTGCTGGAAGAACTGCAGAAAGCGTTTCTCGGTCGCTGCGAAGGCGACTTCGATGTCATCCTGCCTGCCTACACCCACCTTCAGCGTGCCCAACCGGTGCTGGCCCCCCATTACTGGCTGGCCTATATCGAAAAGTTCCAACGCGATCGCGATCGCTTGGCCGATTGTCGGCGCCGGGTCAACGAATGCCCGCTGGGCGTGGCGGCGGTTGCCGGCACCACGTTACCGATTGACCGACAACAAACCGCCAAGGCGCTGGACTTTGAAGGCGTCACGGCCAACAGCTTGGACACCAGCAGCGACCGTGATTTCATCATCGAGAGCGCGTTCGTGTTGTCGATGATCGCGTCGCACCTCTCGGGCTGGGCCGAAGAATGGATCCTTTGGAGCACCGTCGAATTCGGATTCATCAAAATGCCGCACCAATTCTGCACCGGCAGCAGCATCATGCCGCAAAAGGTCAATCCCGATACACTGGAATTGACCCGTGGTAAGTCGGCGCGAGTGATGGGCAACCTGCAAACGTTGATGCTGTTGGTCAAGAATCTGCCATTGGCTTACAACCGCGACCTGCAAGAAGACAAGCCACCCTTGTTCGATTCATTCGACACCGTGACGGCGATGTTGGAGTTGGCGGTTCCGATCGTCGCCGGCAGCGAGCTTCAACGCCAGCGGATCGCAAGCCGAATCGAAGAAGGCTACCTGGACGCGACCACGCTGATGGAGTGGCTGATCAAAAAGGGCATCCCACAACGCACCGCGCACCACGCCGTCGGCGCGATCGTCGGTGCCGCGATGGATAAGGGGGTTCCGCTGGCCGAATTGACGATCGACGAAATGCGGCAACATGCCCCCGAAGTCGACGAGTCGATTCTCGAAAGCCTGGGCACCCAAAACGCCGTTTCAGCCTTCGTCAGTTACGGGTCAACTGCACCTGACGAAGTCCGCCAACAGATCAAGCGTTGGCAACAGCGGTTAGCCTGAATCAAGGGGCTTTCGCTTAACGATTGCGCGAGTGCTTCCGATCAACCGGGAAAGCGTTAGCTCGCCGTAGTTGGTCAAGGCGTTGCTCGGCGAGAAGTCGTTCCATCACCGGCAACTCGGTGTAGTACATCGCACTCGGGTCGATTCCCCGCTCGTCTAGCCAGTGCAAATGACGTCTCATCTGCGGTTGCCGTGCATACGCCGGCAAGACGACCAACCAGACGATAGCCAGCATTGCCATGATTGCCGAAAACGATCCTGCTCGGACGACCGTCGTACGCTTCATCATGGCGCCACCGAATCGGCAAAGACAACCTTGAACATCAACCATGCCATCGCGAGCGTCAGGATAAGGTTCAAGGATTGACCACTAGCGTACAAAACGAGTGGCTTACCACCTTTGAGCTGGGGTAGCAATTGTCGGAAGTTCGTTTCCAGTCCAATGCTGACGAACGCCAAACAGAAAAACCACCCGCGAAGTGTCTTGGTCGAACCACTGATCATCGCGCCGATCAACTCGGGCCCTCCGAGCAGCGTTGAATAGAGAATCGAAAACAAAATCGACATCGAAACAAATCCCAGCACGAACTTGGGGAATCGATACCAGATCTCAGAAAGGCCGATTTTGGGACCCGATTCATCGCGTTCGACGTAGGTCACCCAGTAGATTGCGACACAGAATGCAGTGACCCCGATCAAGATGTTTTGGATCATTTTGACCGTCGCGGCAACTTCTAATGCTTCGTCCCCCAAAACGGCACCGGCCGCGGCAACCGCACCGGTCGAATCGATCGTTCCACCCAACCAGGCCCCACCTAAGATCGGATCTAATCCCAGTGCTTTGATCACCACCGGCATCACCGCCATCATGATCACGGTGAAACCAAGTGATAGCCCGATCGAAAGCGACAGTTCTTCCTTCTTGGCTTTGCAAGCCGCCGCCGTGGCAATCGCAGCCGACACGCCACACACCGACATGTCTGCCGAGATCACCATGTTCAACGATTTCGACCGAATCTTGAGCACCTTTTGACCGAAGATAAATGTGCTGACAAGCACAACGGGAGTCACTACCCAGGCGACGAAGACACCGGGAAGCCCGAGCGCCAACAGACGACTCATCAAAACCTCAGCCCCGAGCAGCACCAACCCTGTCTTGATAAAGAACTCCGTGAGCGCGGCCTTCCGTAACCAGTCCGGTGTTCCAAGGGTGTTACTAACGATCAAGCCAACCAACAATGCCCAGAGCGCGTATTCCAAATTGTAAGCCTTGATCACGCTCTGGCCGGCCAGCACATAAGCGAACGTTGCCAACGCGAACACGATCGGAAAGCCCATTAAAAACGCTTGCCCAGATCTGCTGCGAATTTGGTTCGCGGCGGCAAACAATACGCCAATGATCACAAACACGCCCAAGATACCTTGCCAACTTGAGCCGATCGATTGCAGCGGATTGGAATCCCACTTCCCCGGCTTGGCGATCCAATCTTTCAGTGGGCTGACCACTTCGATGGGATCCTGAGCGACGATGCTTTCGGCCAACCCGTCTGGCTTCGCAAACCAGACGGCCGCGAAAGCGATCGCCAGTAATATTGCGGCGCACCAAATCGCCCACCAATCTTCGCTCGTCGTCATGTCCTGCCACAAACTCTTTCGTTCATCCGGCAGCGTCACGCGATCACTCGGATCCGTAGGATCGGGAACGGTCCCTGCGGTGTAAGGGTTTAGGTCTGAGTTTGTTTGGTCCGAGGATTCGTGTTTAGAAGACATAGGCGGGGCGGAGAGGGGGAGGGGCGAGTGATGCGTTAAAGGCCTGAACTGGAGAGTGACTCACTGGCCCGGCGTTCGACCGCTCGATTCATGCCGGACCGAACGAGACCGAGCAAGCGGATAAGCTCCTTTTGTTCTTTCCGTTTCATTTCGCTCATGACTTCTTTTTCAAGGTCACGAAGCAGGTCGACCACCGGGGCAACAACTTGACGGCCTTTCGGGGTAATGTTGACGTAAACCGTTCGCCGATCGGATTCTGATCGTTCTCGGGTTACCAGTTCGCGTTTCAACAAGCGATCCACCAGTGCCGTCACCGCCGGAACGACTTGTACCAGGCGCTCGCCGATTTCGCCGCAACTGAGCGGACGATCTTCCATGTCTAGGATGCGAAGCAAGTTGTACTGCGAAAAAGTTAGGTCGTGCTGGCGGAAGAAACGCGCGAGATAATTGTCCAATTGGTCGCCGGTGCGTACCAAACTCAGCATCGCTTCTTGGTCGACACTGGCGAACGGTTGGCAGCGGCGGAGCTCTTGCGACAAGTCAGTCATCGACAAATCCAAGCGAAAGACGCTAAAAGAGTAACCGGGAATCAGTTGACGCGAAAATACTTTATCAATAAAGTATTAGCAGGTCAATCTTTGATGCACGTTGTTTTCGACGGTTGTCCGTTCTCGTTTTCAAGTCGTCTCGGCAAGGGCGCCGTTCTGTGATTGTGTCGTTCCGCGACGCGACATGCCGAGGCTTACGTACCGCTTTGACCTCCGGAAATCGCTTCATGCCTTCGACTGACACGACATCGCTTGAGATGGATTCAACCGCGATTCCGACGACTGCCATCATCGGTGGCGGTTTCAGTGGCACGCTCGCGGCAGTCAACCTCGTCCGATTCGCGAAAAAGTCGCAGCGTGTCGTCATCGTCAACTCAGGCCGTCCCTTTGGCCGGGGAACCGCCTATGGGACGACTCGGAACGAACATTTGTTGAACGTCGCGGCTCGGAATATGTCCGCTTTTCCTGATCACCCGTCGCATTTTTTTGAATGGTTACGGTCCCGCTGCGAATACGATGCGATGGATGACACCACGCTACGGGAAACGTTTATCCCGCGACGGATCTACGGTGATTACATTCGCAGCCTTGCGGCGCATTATCTCGGCGACGCCGATCCGCGATCGAAGGTGCGCTGCGAAGTCATCGAAGACTGTGCGACCGACATCAAGCCACGCCAAGGCGAGAAGGGTGGGGTCGTGATGCTTGAAAACGGTGATCCGATCGAAGCCGAATCGATCATCCTGGCCACCGGCAATCAGCCGCCTGCGGGTTTGCCAGGGGCAAACAAGCTGGCCAACGATCGTCGGTACTGTGGCAACCCCTGGATGAATTGGCATGAAAACCTGCCGAGTGAAGACCAGCACATCATCATTTTAGGAACCGGTCTGACGGCGGTTGATGTCATCGTCACGCTTCGCCATAAGGGATGGTGTGGCAAGGTCACCGCGATTTCGCGAAACGGGATGCTACCGCAGCGGCACTTCCGCGGTATCGAATGGCCACACGCGGTTCCGGACGACGGGCAAACACGCTCGCTTAAAGAACTGGTGCGGCTGATTCGCCAGGACTGTGAACGGCTGCGCGGTGTCAGCCAAAACCCGGCGATCTCCGTTGATAAACTGCGCAGTCGAACTCAGCAACTGTGGAAAGCATTCACTCATGAAGAGCGGCAGCAATTCTTGAGGAAATACGCGGCGGATTGGAACGTCATTCGTCACCGCATTGCCGGGCCGATTCATGACGCGGTCACCGACGCGCTCGACTGTGGCCAGCTCACCATTCGGCCGGCGACGATTGAATCACTGGCATCCGGTGAAAACGGAATCGAGATTCATCTGGTCGGCCGAGACGGCGAGAAAAAGATGATCGAAGGCGACGTCGTGATTAACTGCACCGGGCCAAAGTCGCGGTTTTCTGATTCGAGCCTTTCTCTCTATCGCAATCTATTCGATCGAGGACTCGCGAAACCCGACTCTATGGACATGGGAATAGCGGTGACAGATGACTTTGAAGTTCTTGACCGGAGCGATCATGTTTCGTCGTTCCTTCACGCGATCGGTCCGATCCTCAAAGGGACGCTTTGGGAAAGTGTCGCCGTCCCTGAATTACGACAACAAGCCTATCACGTCGCTAAGTCTATCCTCAACCAAGAACCCGCCACGATCGCCAAGAAGGACACGATCGAGTACAGCATTTAGACCTTCGTGGACCCGTTGTTTAGCTGGTTACTTCTGGCGCTTCGCTTGATACGCATTCATCACCGTGATCACGTCGCCGACTTGTTGTCGTAGCGTTGCCTCTAGTGAGATGACGCGATCTTTCTGTGGATCATCGCTGATCGATTGTAGCTCGCCTGCCGTCGACGCCGCCTGGTCAGCCCCGACGCTACGCGACGCACCGCCGAGTGTGTGCGCGACTCGGCGAACGAGCGCAAAGTCGCCGGCCTTGACCGCACTGCCCAATTGCCCTAGCAAAACCTCGCTTTCCTGAAGGTAAGCGGCGACTAAATCTGCCAGCAGTTCTTCGTTGCCCCCGACCAGCTGCCTCGCATGGGAAAGGTTATAAGTGGAAGAAGTAGGCTCTGATTCCGAAACTTCAGCATCGGCCTGCTCGGTCGCAGCCAGTGGCTCTGACGTGACAGGCGTGTCATGGGAAGATGTCTCACCGACCGGCGCGGTCGACCGTCCAAAGCGTTCGATGATCTCCCCCAACTTTTCCTTCAGTGTCCCGATGCGAATTGGCTTGGGGATATAATCATCCATCCCCGAATCGAGGCAGCGTTGGCGATCACCTTTCATCGCGTGGGCCGTCATCGCGATGATCGGAACATGACAACCGGTGGACTGTTCACGCTGACGGATTTGCTCGGTCGCGGCCAGGCCGTCAACCTCCGGCATCTGCACGTCCATCAGAACCGCGTCATAAACCTCTGCGTTCGTTTGATCGATTGCGGCTTGTCCGTCGTTGACCACCGTGACCTGGATCCCAAGACGCGTGAGCACTCCGATGGCAAGCTTTTGATTGACAACGTTGTCTTCGGCCAACAGCACGCGAAGCCCGGCAAGCGATGCATCACTGCACTGCTCGGACGGATGCGATTGTTCGTCCTCGGCACCATTGACCCCGAGCGTCCGCACGATCGCATCAAAGATTTCGGATTGCTTTACCGGCTTGAGCAACCGTTCGGCGATTTGCAATTCGATGTTTAATGCTTGGTCACCCTGCCGACCGGCACTGGTCAAGATGATGATCGGTGTGTCGGCAAGGCTCGGATCGTCGCGAACCGTTTTGACCAAGTCATAGCCACTCATTTCGGGCATATGGATGTCGGTCACGATCAATTTGCATGGCTGGTCTTCACGTTCGGCTTCGCGAAGCAGTTTCAAGGCGACCTCGCCGGATTCGGCCAGTACCGGGGTCATGCCCCAGTTCGAAAACATCTCTTGTAAGATCGCTCGATTGGTCGAGTTGTCGTCGACAATCAAGACTTTCGTTCCGCCGACATACACCAACCCACGCGTCGCGCTCGACTCGGCGTTATCGGCGACTCCGAGATGGAGGTCAAACTCGAACGTGCTGCCTCGGCCAACCTCGCTATCGACTTCGATCGTTCCGCCCATTAGTGAGACCAGGCGAGTCGAGATGGCGAGTCCCAGGCCGGTGCCTCCGAATCGACGGGTGACCGAGGTGTCGGCTTGTTCGAATTCCTGAAAAATTGCCTCGCAACGTTCGGGGGGAATCCCAACACCGGTGTCTTGAACGCGCAGTGTGAGCACGAGTGTGTCCTTGTCGAGCTGTTTGACCTTGGCGTCGACAAAGACCTCTCCCTGCTCGGTGAACTTGATCGCGTTGCCTACCAAATTGACCAAGATCTGACGAATCCTCCCGGCGTCGCCAACGACATACCGGGGAACAGTGGGCTCAACACGAAAGGCAAGTTCCAACCCTTTGGCGTGTGCTTTCAGTCCCAGTGTCTTCATCGTATCACCGATGCTTTCCCGCAGGTCAAATGTCTGCGGTTCGATCTCAAGCTTGCCGGCTTCGATCTTTGAAAAATCCAAAATGTCGTTGATGATCGACAGTAGCGCCTCGCCAGATTCTTGAACCATCGAAAGGAAACTGCGTTGGGTCGCATCGAGTCGTGTGTCGAGCAGCAGGTCCGTCATTCCGATGATGGCGTTCATCGGCGTACGGATTTCGTGGCTCATGTTAGCCAGGAAATCGCTTTTGGCACGGTTCGCTTTGTCGGCCAGTTCTTTTGCGTCAACGATTTCTTTTTCAAACTTTTTGCGTTCGGTGATGTCGTGACCGATCCCGACGACTCCGATGACGGTGCCTTCGCTGCCACGCAGCGGAACCTTGGTTGTCAACAACCAGCGTGGTTGTCCGTCTGAACCTTGGTGAGATTCCTCACGATCGAACAACGCTTCACCGGTTCGCATCACATTTTGATCGTCGGTGACATAGTTACAGGCCATTTCGGCCGGCGAGAAATCGTAGTCGCTCTTGCCAATGATTTGATCGGTCGATTCAAGCCCCAGCAAGTTAATCAGGGACTGATTGGCGGTCACGAACCGACCCGCACGATCCTTGACATAGATTAAGTCGGGAACATTGTTGATGATCGTCTTTAGCAGATCACGTTCGCGTGACAGCTCTCGTTCGGCACGAATCTGCTCCGAAACGTCACGTGATATCCCCACCGTTCCGACGATTTGACCGATCGCATCGACCAAGGGGGCTTTTGTGGTGCTGCACCATGTTTCCTTGCGATCAGGGTATGTCTCGCGTTCGATCTTTCCCTGAATCATTTCACCGGTTTCCAAAATCCGCCGTTCGTCAGCGAGGGCGTCCTTGGCATGCTCGCGACCAAAAAAATCAGCGTCTGATTTTCCGATCGCCTCACGTGGATCGTCTAAGCCTAGCTTTTGAGCACAGCTCCGACTAAGGCGAATGAATCTGCTTTCGCTATCCTTGAAATAGATCGAGTCGGGGACGGTATCCAGTAGAATGGAAAGCAAGTGACGTTCAAACTCGATCTGATGTTCGGTGTTTTTCTGGTCGGTCACATCCCAGAACATCACTTGGATACCGGTCACTTCGCCGGCATCATCTCGGACCGGGGCCTTCCAGACCTCGACATACTTGATCGTTCCGGCGGAATCTTGATGGCGTTCGACGTTATGGTAGAGCCGCCCGGATTCAACCACCTGGCGATCGTCGGCGAGATACTTTTTAGCGAGGTCCGCAGGGAATAGGTCAAAATCTGTTTTGCCGACCAGTTCCGATGAGGTTCGGCCAATCACATCACAGGCGAGCTCGTTAGCATATTGCAAACGTCCTTGTAGGTCTTTGCGGATCACGCACAGCGGTAGACTTTCGATTAGCGATCGATAGGTCGCTTCAGAATCATTGGAGCTCGCGTTGGCCATCGCCTCGTTCGCCTTCGCATCGTTCGCGGAAAAGATCGAATTCTATTGCAGCATAACCTTGTCACACGCCATTCGCGATCAGGAACCGAGCTCGATTGCGCGGTGCTCTTTTGCCGAACGGTAACAAGCGTCTACCAGTTCCATCGTCGCCAGATTGTTTCGCCCCGAAAGAGAAGGCGTCGTTCCCTGCTCAAGCGAACACAAAAGTTCCGCCATCGGTCCGACAAAGGCATCCGGAAACCATACTTCATTCCAACGCGGTCGCTTCCAAGCCGGTGCGTCGATGGTGGTGTAATCAAGTGTGCTTGGGGTCCGCTTGGGATAACTTGGCCAACCGATGGTGCCCAAGGCCATGCCCTCGACACCTTCGATGCGATACTTAATCCCTAAATCCGCCGCGGCGCCTTCCTTCGCCGGCCCGGCCCAGACGTCGTCGCAGATCATGCAACGCAACCCGCTGGCGTACTCCAAGATATACAAGCCGATTCCATCGGAGTGCGGAAAGCTGGTGCGCGGGTCGGATCGAAAACTGGCAAACACACGGACGGGATCGCCAAACCAAAACCGCATCGTGTCGAGGTGATGAATCGACATGATGCGACACGTCATCCAGCCCTGCCGCTCTTGCCAAGGCATCCAGTGTGGAATCGCCCGCATGTCGATCGTCGCCAAGACGGGATCGCCAAACGAGCCTTGGCGAATCAATTGCCATGCCGCACGAACGGACTGGTCGTATCGCATGTTTTGATTCACGCATAGCACTTTACCGGCGTCTTCACACATCCGAACGATTTGCTCGGCTTCGGCGCGGTCACCGCCGAGCGGTTTTTGAGCCAGTATGCCACGAACCTGTGGCGCTCGCACCACTTCGCTGATCACGGCCCGTAAGCAGTCCGGTGGAACGGCAACATCGATGACCTCGATGCGAGGATCACGTAGTAATTCCTGATAGCTCGAATAGGCTTGGTCAATATCGTGTCGCTGCGCGACCGCTTGGGCGCGCTGGTGCGAACGTGAGGCGATCGCAACCGGCAGAAAACCGTTATCCCGGTAAGCCACCAGATGGCAATCCGCCATGATGAATCCCGCTCCGATACAACCGATCGGAACATCACGTCGATCGGGGAGTTGGGGAAGGTAGTCGAGCGAATCTACCGAGTCGGCAGCGGAGTTGCCCGGCGCGGCGTCTCTAAACATCATTGTTGCCCGGCTTCGAGTGACTTCGCACTGGCATCTCGGTTGGGATCAAGAAACCCGACTTCGTCTGAGGAGAGCTTGTCAGGGTCCGTTTCGGTAAATCGACGAGCGCCGATCTGTCTGATCGCGTCATCCTCCAGTCGATCGAGCGGCGTGTATCGTGGGTGGTGAGAATCTTTATAGGGATCGTTGGACTTGGCGTTGTAGCAACACACCATCGCCCAACGAGGTGAGTCCGATCGGTTTTGATCGCTACGGTGTAATAGGTTGGAATGAAAGAATAGGGCATCGCCAGGTTCCATCTCGATATGCAGGTGTTCCATCCGTTTCAAGATGTGTTCGACACGCTCTGGGTCGGCGCCTGCTTGTTCGCCGGTCAGCCGATGTTCCACTCGTCCGCAGAGGTGCGAACCGCGGATGACTTGCAAACAACCGTTCAGTCGCGTGCTGGGATCGACCGCGATAAACACGCTCAACAGATTCGGTGTCAGCACTCCGTTGCCGTACCAATACCCATAGTCCTGGTGCCATGCCCAAGCACCGCCGACACGAGCATCCTTCATGATCATCTTCGAATGATAATGGTACGGTTCGTCACCAAGTAGCTGTTCGGCGGTATCCACGATCCGTTCGCATCGGGCGAAGGCACCATAGATTCCATCACCGGGATGGTTCCAAAGCGACAAACGGACTGTACCGCCTTCGCCATCATTTCGGCCGAATGAATGGTCATCTAGACGTTTGTCTTCTTTGGCCGAACGTCGCAGTAGGTCGATTTCATCGGCGTCGAAGAGCGCACGACGATAAAGAAAACCATCGCTTTGGTAATTGCTGAGATCGGCAGAATCGAGTCTTGGTGACATAGCAAGCAACGCATCCGGTGGGCAGGTCAAACACTTCGGGAAGGACCTGCGATGATACCATGGGCGCGACGTGATTGCTGCGTTCTAGTCTGCGTGTTCCGGCGGTTGGTGTTTCGCACCGGTTGTTGGAAGAAAACCGGTGCAAACGCCTATCGGCTAATCGATCGCATGGAGGGCGATCACAAGGCAATTGCTTTAGAGCTGGATGACCTGCTCTTGATCAACTGTTTCGGCGTTCTGTTCGCAAGCCGCCGACATCTCGATGGTCACGTGCCAGCGCCCTTCGCTATCACCCCGCACCAACCAGTGCGGTTGCACGCAGACGCTTTGATGAACCAATTCAAAGCCGGCTTCACTTTGGCTGACCGTCTCGATCGGGAAAGCCCAGATGCCACTGGGGCGATCCAGCTTGAGCGAGACATCAATCCCCAACCAACGATCCGAAAGGCCAAGGCCTGTCGCGTCCTGCAAGTCTAGGGTTTCGCCGAGCTGACCCAACCGTTGGCCGTTTTCGTCGCTGAAATAACGATCATCGGCACCGGCCGGAAGACCGGCAAAGTTCATCTCGACACCGAAGTGCAGGTCGCGGTCTTGGGGAAGATTTTCAAGCAGGTACGTCACTTCCATTGTCTCGCTACCGGCGACCAAGGTGATGGCCTTGGTCAATGCAATTGGGATTCCCCAAGCATTGCCTTCGCGGCGCATCTGTACTTGAACGCGATCACCGCCACGGCGAAGTTTGGTTTTGAACGGTAGCTCGACAAAGTCACCGCGTTCCATTGCTTCACCACGCCAGACCGATTCCATGCCGGCGTCATTGTCATAGAAATGGTCCATCAAGCTTTTGCGTGCATAGCGATCGTATTGCAATCGCTTGTCCAAATCGGCCTGCTTAAAGACGACTCGGTCGTGAATGCTGGCGACGTCGTCACCAGCCGCGTTGGGGCCGGCGAGAACTTTTTGGTGATAGCTTTCGGGCCGACGCTGCAAGGTGGCGAGTAAGTTGTGACTGATCTTGCGGACGTCCAATTCGTAAATTCGGCCACCCCGCCCCGGTTGAACCCAGGCGCACAGCTTATCATTGCTGAGCCGTACTTCTTGAACGCCGTCAAAGTTGTAATCGTCGTTGGTCGCCGTCACTGCCGTATCATTGAACTCACCGGTCAATTGGGCCAGCAAATTGTCGGCCGTGATCAGATGTTCGTAGATCGCATTTCGAAGGTGTGGCAGGTAAATCCCGCCGAATGCCCCGTGCCAGTAAGGACAGTTGCATTGGCCGCGGTAAAGATGATCTCGAATCACGGCCAGTTGCCCGGAGTCGACACCGGCCGCTTCGGCGTCGGCGACGCGACGACTAACGTGCATCATCCGAGCGTACATCTCGTTGGTTTCTTCGTACTTCCGTTTGAAGTTTCGCCAATAACCACCACGGACAAAGTTCTTCAAATCCTTCCAGTGCGGGTCGGATTCCATTTCGTGCGTGACATGATCGAGCGTTTGTTGAGCCTTGGTTGGCAACGACCACTCGGTCATTTCGCGATAGCTGCAATCGGGCAAATAAACTTTGCCGCGCGAAGGTGTCCGGTCGATCGCCTCGTTCAATGTCACGGTGTGAAGCCAAGACGAATTTTCGGTCAAGGCGTCGAATAGACCACGCAACCATCCACGCTCGTAGACGTGCACCTTGGTATCGGGCCACGTTCCAAACTTTTCACCGTCGTCACCAAACGTCAGCACGGCTCCGGGCGTCTTTTCGGCAACTTCACGGCAATGCTTGATCGTCGCTTCGACCGGTTGGAACGGAATCGTATAACGCAGGTGTTCTGATCCCGGGAAGATCCGCAGCAATCGACCATCGTCTTCGGTCATGAAGAACCCGGTCATCTCCTCCGTTCGCAGTCCTGCGGCGCGGAAATGGTAGTCGTCCAGTACGGTGTAACTGATCCCGGCATCGACTATGTCACTTGTCAGCGACGATTCCCAAACACGCTCAGGCATCCACATGCCCTTGGGAGTGGCGCCCAAATGCCGCTCCAGCCAGCGACTGTAGGATTCGATCTGTCCGACACGATCTCGAGAAGGCAGCATCGTCAAGATTGGTTCGTACTGCGGCCCACCGATGATTTCAACCCGGCCGGCTTCGACCAACAGACGTAATCGATCAAGATACTCCGGGTGACGTTCGGCCAGCCACAGCATCAACGGCCCCGAGGTGTGCAGCGAGATTTGAAGCTGCTCGTAGGGCTCGAAGACTTCCAAAAACGGTAGATAGCTATCCTGATACGCTTGCTCGAATACACCATCAAAGTTTCCAATCGGTTGATGGTTGTGCAAAACCAGGCAGAGATGAACGTGAGCGGACATATCAGGTGGTGCGTTAAAATTAAATTGAATGCAAGTCGTGAATCAGGCTGCGGCTCAGCCCGAACGAAATCGGAACGGACGCGGATTGTACGGAACAGGCCGGCAATCCCGAATATCTCTCTCAGCTACGTTATCACTGATAGCAAAAAATTTCCGGCCATGCAAAAGCTAAACACAACCCACGGCGAAAAAGCCCCGCACGCCGCAAAGCTTTCCAGGCCTACCAATCAATCTATCGGCAGCCGAGTCGCGTCTTGATAGCGCGAGTCTTTAGAGTTTCAGGAAAACTATCATCGATGATTGCTCGGCGCTGTTGTTGGCTGATCGTTCTTTAAGACGGTTCGCATCACCGCCCCGTTGGCAAGTCGATTTTGCATGCATCGACTGAAACATCGCAAACGACGCACTTTTTGACTCGATGCAAGCATCCTAGACACTCTGCAATTGGTGCATGTCGCGGCCAGCTGAGCGTAATTCGAAGCGGTGGACCAAGCACGCAATGTCCACTGACAAGTGTGTTGGTTCGGGAGCAGCCGAATCGGTTCAGGCTGGTTCGAGGGCTAAGTGGCAACCGTGGCGAACGCCAAACGGCTGATTGGGCGTGATTTCTCTTGAATCAACCCATCGGCGAACCAATGCGTTTGGGGCAATCACGCGTTGCTTATCAAAAGCGATTAGCCAAAAGCCAGGACGCGACGCGGGTCGTCCTTGCGTGCGATACGGCGATAATTCGCGGCGGCAACTTCGGGCAGCATTGAATTGATCATGCAATCGCTGCTCCATTCGAAGCCGGCGGCCTTGTTGATTCGTGGGAAAATATCCAGCCACCACTGGAACGCTTCCGGTTGCGATGCGGCCGGCGGGCAGGTGTGCAGGAGGTAATTGTATGCCTTTCCGGGAAACGCCTGATCGACCCAGTAGATCACCCGGGTTAGCAAGCTGGCGAGACGGTCGAGCGTTGCATCGTCGAAATTCTCGAAGTGCGATTGATGTCCCATCGAGGTGACTCGAATCATTCCGGGGAATCGACTCGCAAAAGGACTGTATGCGACGAACGAGTCGGTGCGGTCGATCAGTCGGCTCTTTTGTTCGCACTCAGCCCGCAGCAAATCACATCCGAGTGAGCTTCCCGTTCGGGCGCGGTGTGTTTCACAGCGAGCCAGCGTAACGCGGGCGGCCTGGGGTAATAGGCTCGTTGCGATCAGTTGGCTATGGCTGTGATGCAGCGATGCCCCGGCTTCGGGCCCGCAGTTCTTGAAGACGCTGATATAGCGGATGCCATCGACAGATGCCCAGTGGCGAATTCGTTCGCGATAGGCAACGAGCGTCAGATAGACCAGGGCTGGATCGAACGAGGCCATGTTTTCGGCATGACCAGACGATTCGATGATCACCTCGTGTCCACCGACAACCGGGGCTGATGGAAACAATTGATCGGTCGATGTTTCCGCCAGACTGGCAAGATTCGGATCGATCGCCGTGATCGCAGGGAATTTGTTAGGTACGACGCGGACATCCCAGCCGGGTTGCTCGCCATAGCAAACACTCACTGCCGGACGGGCGAATCGGTCGGCACCTTGATCGGTCGGTACCGCGGTCAGGTCGCCGAGGCGTCCCGTCCAAACCGCTTCTGGCGTCTGTTGTTCGGAGCCGGCGCAGAACGGACAGCCGACTTGAATCTGGCCGTTCCCCAAAGCGACCGGCGGCATCGATGGAGCCGGTGCGTATTCGTTGGGGCGTTGGTCACGGCTGGGCGCATAGATGGTCCAACCCCCGGTCAATTGGTCGCGTCGCGAGTGCGAGGCGGATTCATCGGTTAGCCACGTATGCTCGGCCAACAGTTGATCTTGAGTGTCCGGATCGACGTCCCAGCGTTTGTCGAGTTTTCGGCTGGATCGGCGAACGGATAGCATCACTCTTGTTTTCTCGTCCGTCGATAGACGAGTGTCCATATCAATTGGACCGTCAGTCTTTGGCGTCTTGCGGTTGGCAGCAAACCCTAACTCCGCCTCACGCACCTGATCGGGTGCAGAAGAGTTCGCCGTCTCTGGTTTCATATCAGAATCGGCGTCTGGGAACATAGCGAACTGCTTTTCTTGATGGTTAACGGCAATCACTCCGCCGGCGCAAACACCAGTTGACACCGAAATGTCGCTGGCGGTTGGCGAATGACGAAGCCGCGTCGCGGGCCCCTGGAGACTCCCTTTTTTGGTGGCTCGGCGCACTCCCTATCCGAACAACTCTAGCGATTTTACTCGGGGTTCAAGGTGTGAATTTTAATATTTTCCAATGCCGCCAAGCTCGCTCAACTTGGCAATTCGGTTGAAGTCTCAGTAAGGGCAATTGCGCTTTCATAAAGCGAGACATACCGGGAAGCACTCTTCCTCCAGGACCAGTCGGCCCCCATCCCACGGCGGACTAACTCGTCCCAGATTTTTTTCTCGTGATAACGCAAGTACAGTGCTCGACCGATGGCTTCATCAAGACCGTGGGGTGAGTTCTCCCAAAGATGAAAGCCCGTTGCCGTTTTCTTAGCGATCGACTCAGCCGTCGTATCGATGACCGTATCGGCCAAACCGCCTGTCGAAGTCACGACAGGGACCGTGCCATACCGCAAACTATAGAGCTGGTTGAGACCACAGGGTTCGTAATGACTCGGCATCACAAACAGATCCGAGCCGGCTTCGATGCGATGGGCAAGTGAGTCATTAAAGCCCACGTGTGCGGCGACTTGATGAGGCGCATCGGTGGCTAAACGTTTCAGCTCCGATTCGATTCTGGGGTCACCGCTTCCGAGTACCATCCATTGCGTCGGGCGGCCTTCGGAGACATGGCGTTCGATCACCGGCAAGATCAGATCCCAGCCTTTCTGATCGGCTAAGCGACCGACTAGGCCAATCATTGGTATGTCATCGGAGACATCGAGTTTGAATTCTGCCTGTAGCGAACGCTTGTTGGCAAGCTTGCCTTTTTGCCAGCTATCGACGTCGTATCGCTCGGTCAGGTTTTCATCGATCGACGGGTTCCAGACCGAGGTGTCGATGCCATTGGTGATTCCCATCACCCGGCCACCACGTGACGCGATCACACCATCGAGACCACAACCATGGTGCGGTGTTTGGATTTCCATCGCGTAGCGAGGACTCACGGTGGTGACTAAGTCTGACATCGCAACGCCGGCCTTCAAGAAGTTCCAATAGCCGTAATACTCGTATGTGTTGTGATTGAACTCGGACCATTTCAGTCCGGTCATCGGAAACGACTCGGCAGGGAACTGTCCTTGATACGCCATGTTGTGAATCGTCAAGATCGTCGCGGCGTCCTTGAGTGTGCTCAATCGATCGGCGTTCGCTCGGATCAGACCGGGGATTAAACCGGTTTGCCAGTCGTTGCAATGAACGATGTCGACGTTGCGACCGAGACGCTGGAGCGCGACGAGTGCGGCCCGGCAAAAGAACGTAAAGCGTTCGGCGTTGTCTGGGTAATCGCCCGTGGCATCACCGTACAGCGAAGGCCGATCAAAGTAGTGCGGCTGATCGATCATCAGGACTTCGACGTCGCTGTGCGGAAGATGGCTTTTCAGCAATCGCCCGCCGACCAGCTTTTCGGAACTGATCGGAATCGCGAAACTTTGGTCCGTCGTTTCGATCGCACAGCCCGATCGGCGGACGGAGCGGAACGCGGGAATGATGACCGTGCAGCGATGTCCGAGCGCGGCGACTTCACGCGGTAGCGTGCCGCAAACGTCAGCCAACCCCCCGGTCTTGGCGAAAGGGACAGCCTCGGAACTCAAGTAGACGATATTCAAAATACAAGCAATCTTCGTTTGGAAAGCATGTTGATCTGCGGTGAGGCGGCATGATGTTGGCCAAGCGGCCCGCGTCATCCATCGCTTTCACCCACCCGTACGGAAAATTATGGGACGCAATTAGCGAACATGCCGGACGAGCATGGTCGCGAGAGAACCGAAATTCTGTTGTATCAGCTAAACTGTGTTCAACGGATCGCCTGTTTGCCCCTAACCCTTGATTTACTGCCTGCATGCCGATCGCACCGACTGAGTTTTGGTTACGTCTTGTGAAGTCCGGTCTGACGGATCAGCACGGTTACAAGAAATACGCGGACCTGATCGCCCAAAAGTTTGGCGATCAGGTTCTCGATGCGACTACGATCGCGAACTTTCTGATCCAACAAGGCGTGATCACAAAATATCAAGGGCAATGTTTGGTCGGCGAGGCAGCGCCGGCGTTGCGATTGGGCAACTTCGTCATCCGCGACGAAACGCCGGTTCGTCCCCTGACTCACTGGATTCCTGCCCAAACGGCAGTCACCGAGTCCCATTCACAAAGTCGACAAGGCTTCTTGCTTCGCGCCCCACTGTCAGCACTCGATGAATCGCGTCGCGGTTGGTTGGCCGCTCACAGCGAAATTCGCCATCCGACGTTGCAACCGATCGAACTCTCCGGCGGGGCTCAAGCCGGGGACGACGAACAAATCGTCGAGATATTTTCGCCGTTGCCAACCGGGGCGCCGCTTTGGAGCGTCCTAAAAAACAAATCTAAGCTCAGCTTCCGCAAAACCGTGCGGTTGGGGATCGATCTGGCCGAAGCATTGTCAACGCTGCACACGTCGGACAACGGCGGTCTTGCGCACGGTGCCGTCGGAGCCGACCATGTTTGGGTCACCATCAAAGGCAATGCGGTCCTGCTTCGTGATCCGTCCTCTCCAGCTCGCTCGCCACACGCCGACCTATCGGCAAGTTGGATCGAACGGATCGAATCACCGGCCCGGTACGCAGCCCCAGAACTCGCCGATCCAAACGTCGCCCCGAGTGCCGCCTCGGACTTGTATTCACTCGGCTGTTTGCTACTGACGGTGTACTCCGGCCGACCGGTGTTTGACGAAGCTACCGATCGTGATCTCTTCGCAGCCCATAACGAAATCACACCTCCCGAATTGCAGCATGCGATCGAGCAAGGCGCCGATGGCGATCCGTTGCTACGCGTGATCGCGTATGCCATGGCAAAAACGCGAGACGCTCGATTCGATTCGGCGGCTACCTTTGCCGCCGCACTGCAACGAGTCGCCGAGCTGCCTCCGAGCAAAACGAATACCTCGGCAACCAAGCCCGCGCCGCCAGCCGTCCAAGCTGTCAGCAATGATGTTTCCAGTCGTGACATTGTTTCCAGCAGTGACATCGCCGGCGAACAGAATCCGGCACCGTCAGCCCCCGCTAAGCCGACCGTTTCTGATCGGCCGGTCAAGGCGAAAACGCCTTCTCCACCTGCCCCGGAACCGCCCCGGCCGGCACAAAATTCATCGCCGACGCCGACGCCGACCTCTGAAACTGTAAAAGCCGCGACAACGGCGCCGACAGAGGCTCGCAAGCAAGACGATCGGAAGCGAGCAAATCAGCAAAGAAAACCGCCCGAGGTTGACGCCGCTACCTCAACCGAAACAACGCCGATACCGTCCCCGGGTAGCACTGCCGAAGCTAGCACTGCCGAGGCAGCCAGCGGTGAATCGCCCGTACCGGCTATCACAACCACATCCGGTCCGGTGCCTACAGTCGAACCGCCGGCGGTCATTCCAGAAGGCGGCACTGCCTTGGCGACCGAGAGTTCGACGGCAACGACGCTACGCAAACGCCGCCGAAGAAAAAAGAACCGCATCCCTATCTTGGCCGGGATCATGGTTTTGCCGGTCACGCTCCTGGGGCTCGCTATTGCGCTACGTGGACGCGGCCCGCAACCGAATCCCAAGCCTCGTCCCAATCCCGCGCTGGCAAGTAACATCCCCAAGGTTGGCGAGGCGAGACGCACGCCCGAGGTCAACGATGGGCCGGAGCGTTTGCGGGGATTTGAAATCGTCGACAACGATCGCTTGCTTTGGGTTCCGCCGTATCGCTCCGACTCCAACGCTCCCTCGTTGCAACTGCTGCCCCCGGGCCCCGCAGTGATCGCCAAGTTGTCGCTCGCCAGTCTGGTTGAAAAGACATTGCCAATTCATCAAGCGTTCGACATCGAACTCGATCTGTTGATCGAATTCCTGTCCGATCGCGCGGGTGTGCCGGCACGGGAAATTGATCAATGCACCTTGGCTTTCTTTCCCGGTTCGATGGGCAGGCCTCAAGCGGCGATGTCGGTTCGACTGGTCAAGCCGACGCCGTTGAGTGCCCTGCTAAAACAATGGAAAGCGGTCGAGACCCGATCGGGCAACCAAGTCCTTTACGCCGACGAAGATCTTAAGACGGCTTACTACATTGGAGGTGGTGAAGACGGCAAGCTGGACGAAGACGCAAACGTTACCGACTACGCCGTCGGGCCCCTGGAGAAGATTCGCGAAGTCGCCGACAACTCCGGCGGTAGCATCCCCTTACCCCGCAGCATGCAAACGCTATGGGATCGCGCTAGTGACGAAACCGATCTGGTCGTCTTGGCCACGCCCAACTTTTTGATCGCCGATGGCCGTGAACTAATCAACCAAAGCGTTCCAGAACTCCAGTCCGCGCTCAAGAGTTGGCTAATCCCCGATGTCGCAGCGTTGATGATCGTACTCGATGCCGACGAAAATGCCTGCTATGTCGAACTTCGTGAAGTCCCCAGCGGCGGCGCGTCGCAAGCGACGTTGTTAAGCGATCTACGTGAAATGATGCGAGGCTGGCCGGACTGGGCTGATCGTTTTTTACTAGACACCATCCCCGATCGATCCTGGCGTGTTTTGGCATCCCGTTTACCGTTGATGTTGCGATTTATTGACGAGCAAACACGGAGTACGATTGACGGGCCAACAGTCGTCGCGTCGGCATACCTGCCGACCGAAGCGGCGGCGCAAGTTTCGTTGGCAACCGTCTTGGCAATGAACACTGCCCAGGGGCAAGCGGCCGATCAGGCGACTTCCGAAATCACGGCTATGTCGATGGAGGACTTGCTCAGTCGGCCGATGTCGATCTCGTTTTTGCAGTTGTCCCTTCAGTTTTCGATCGATGCCGTGGCCGAAGAATTTCGCCAGGACCTACCCAAAGGAACGGCGATGCCGAAGCTCCGCATCGTCGGCGGCGACCTCGAACTCAACGGTATCACACAGAACCAGCAGATCCGTGGCTTTGAAAAAGATTCCGTCCCGCTGCGCCAGGTTTTGACGGACGTTGTTCGGGCGGCCAATCCGGATCCGACCGCGACCGGTCCCAAAGACCCCAAACAAGCCTTGATTTGGGTCGTCCATCCGACCGGGAAGCCGCCGGCGGAATCCGAAATTCTGATCACGACACGCGACGCGGCGGCCAAAAAGAATTACGAGCTTCCCGAAGAGTTTCGAATCGAAAACTAATGTTTCGCCATCCCGTAGCGGACGCCGCCGAGGCTTTCGGTGTCTCGTCGTGAAATGTCTGTGGTAAACTGGGACGCGATCGCCACAATATTCACGGTCTGCCGTGAGCACATCTCATGTGTGCGAATTTCTCTGCCCCTGACCGTCTTTGTCGTTTGCGTTCATGAAGCCACCTGAATATCTAGGCCCCTATCGCGTCGGTGAAATGCTGGGCAAAGGCGGAATGGGCGCGGTCTATCAAGCGCAGCATGTCAAGTCGGGTGACTTGGTCGCGGTGAAGTTAATCGCGTTGCAAATCTCCGACGAGATGCGATTCCGTCGCCGTTTCGATATCGAAATTAAGACCCTTCAGCGTCTCAGCCACCCAAACATCGTCAAGCTGATAGGGTTCGGAGAAGAAAAGGACCTGCTGTTCTATTCGATGGAATATGTCGAAGGGCAGTCATTGCAAGAACGCATCCGCGAACTGAAGAAACTGCCCTGGGGCCAAGTCCTCGACATCGCGATCCAAATTTGCGCGGCGCTCAAGCACGCCCACGACATTGGCGTGATTCACCGCGACTTAAAGCCAGCCAATTTACTCGTCAAGGAAGACAGCACGATCAAGCTGGTCGACTTCGGGATCAGCAAGATCTTTGGTTATAACCTGACCGCGGCAGGTTCGATCATGGGGACCGCCGACTACATGGCCCCCGAGCAGGCGACCGAGGGTGTCGCCACGGCGCGGACGGACCTGTACGCACTTGGCTGCGTGATCTACGCGATGACTTGTGGTCGCCCGCCGTTTCGCGGCAAAAATGTGACCGAAGTCATCGAGTCCCTTAAACATAAAGATCCCGTCCCGTTGGACTTGATCGATCCGGACCTCCCCGACGATCTCGTTCAACTGGTCAATGAGCTGCTCGAAAAAGATCCCGCCAATCGCCCGCCGACCGCGCTCGCGGTGATGAATCGCTTAAAGGCGATGCGCAGTGGATTGCAAAAAATGGGAACGCTGGTCGACCGTCCGTCCGACGGTGCCAAACCATTTTCGGAATCCCCCACGGTGGATACCAAAGTTTCCGGCGATGACAACGATCGCACGGGAAAGACGCCTTCGGGCAAAACGCCCGCGTCAAAAACGGTCGCCGCCGTTGACCGTACCCGGCCCGACGATACGATTGAATTCCAATCCGACGAAAGCGGAACCGCTGCTACTCAGGTAAACCCGTCTGCGAAAACCGTTGGGCTTGAACAAGACGCCGGCCAAACGATCCAGGCGACATCTGCACCGGGAACTGATGTCACCAATCGGTCGGTTCATTCGGTCAACGTGTCGTTGGGCCGAGGACGAACGGCAGATCAGCCTTCCAGTGATACCTCCGTCGGTACATCCGCGAAAACACACTTCCAAACCGTTTCTGATGATGAAGTGCGCCGCGGCTTCTTTGAAGATTCCGCGGGCGATGACCAGCATTCGTCGATGCGAACGTTTTCGATCATTGCGATCGTGATCGTCTTAGCCGTGGGAATATTTGTCTTGATCGCTCAGCTTCGCGGCCCTTCGCCGGAAGACTTGATCGCGACGATCGAAAGTTTTTCCGCAGGGCAAACCTTTGAACGGAAAAACGAACTTGAACGTTTCATCAAGTTGTTCCCCGATCATCCCCAAGCCGACTCGTTCCGCGACCAACTGACGGCCTACCAAGTCGATGCGACCGTACGACGCTTACGCTTGCGGGCCAAACTCCGGACCGATGATGGTCCGCTTTATGAAACGGCGTTCTTACAAGCCATGAACCTTCGCGATTCCGATCCCGAAGCTGCCAAAGAGCAATTGCAACAATGGATCGACGTGTTCCATGATTCGAGCATGACGTCCGAAGACGCGCAGCTCGAATTGCAGCGACTCGCAGCGTTTGAGATCGAGCGTTTGGCATCGAACGGTGCTTCAACGGCCGACGATCCTAAGCTGACAGAACTGCTGCAGCGAATCGAAGACGCCAAGTCGTTGCCGGTTGACGAACGACGTCGCTTGCTCGAAGGCATTCAAACGCTATACGAAGGACAAGATTGGGCGGACGCCGCACTCAAACGAGCCCAAGCGTTATTGGATGAAGGATGACCTCGGAAGCGTCATGCCTGTTCGAGATTAAAGCGATAGCTTTCCGGCACGGCCGGCGGCCCAATTCTGAAGCCCTTCCAACCGTTGCTTTGCGCGATTGAAATAGGTCTCATCGAGTGATCGTAATTGCTCTTGGGCCAGCTCGTGAAAATTCGCTTCGGCATCCGAATCGGCAGTGCAGTTCAGTAGCTGTAGAACACGATTGGCAATGTCCTCACCAATCATTTGATGTCCGGATATCGACGGATGGACGTGATCGACAAACAGCGATGGATCGGGGATCCCGTCAGGTAATCGATGCCCCAGCTTGTTTTGTCGGTCAAACCGCAGCGGGCAATCGATCGTTTCGACGTCCAGAGTTTGGGCCAGTTTTCTCAGTCCGGTGATTAGCGGCGTCGTCGCCCTGAGCGGGCAGACATCGGTGTCTCTGGCGGCCGTTAGATGTTCTTTGGCAAGCCGTGATCGACCCGCGAGCCAGTGCAACGAACCGGCAATGAAGTGGGCACCGGCGTGATCTTGGTCGAGTTCCAAACACCGCCGGCAAGCTTCAAGACGTTCCGGTTCTGACAACGCAATGTCGGTCGCCCGGTCCCAAAATTCGGCAAACCGATTCGCATCAACTTCGTCAGCCAATGTGACTTTAAAGGGAGGCGTCGCGACTAGATCCGCGGCCGGAACACAAAGTATCAACGGGATACCGGCTTGTTGGCAAGCGATGATCATTCGCCGCATCGTCTGCAGGTAGTGCTCCGCCACCGCAACTCGCCAACGGGGGTCACGATTGTATCGTCTCATTCCGTCGACCAAATCCAATCGTGTGACCGCATCCGATGTTAGTTTTTGCGCTGACGAATTTTGCCGCCCCGGGGTAGCGTTGTCGCCTTTGACGACGCGACGAAATGCGTCGATAAGCTTTGAACGTGACACGACCGATTGCAAGAATCCTTCGCCGGGTGAAAGCGTGTTGTACGAACGCTCTTCTAAGAACTCGTTGTGACCGCAGTATAGTACGATCACATCGGGCTCGTAGCGAAGGACTTCTTGCAAGATGATCGCGACTCGATAGCTGGCATAGGAAACCCCACCACAATTGACCACTTCCCAATCGACATTCGGCATGGCAGCCTTGAGCCGCAATTCCGACCACTTTGGGAATGCCGTCTCCGTTTCATAAGGCCGCCCCTGAACGGTCGATCCACCGAGCACGAACATTCGGCGGGCCCCGTGGGGCTTCACCGCAGAAAAACTTGCCGGGCGAAAAAACTGATAGCGCGACGAATCAATGTGGTAACGCCCCTCCGCTCGATCAAAAGAAAACAGCGGTCGTTGCGCCGAGGTATCAAAGATTGGATCAGAAGATAGATCAACGGTTGGTCCGCGATCAAACCATCGAAGTGTGACTTCGGCAACGACGAACGGAAGGATTGCCAAGACGATTCCGGCTAAACGAAACCATCGTCGCCGACGCGAACGATGACTTACTAATGGACTCTCGCGTGGTGTCAACGCGGCGGGCTGGTCTTCGGCGGACTTATTGCCAATAGCCATTGACGATAGGTTTTGAAGGGTGCTTCAAGGTTGGCTGACCGACCGGGACATGATGGTTGTGCTGTTGCAAAAAAACATGGTTCAAGACCGATTTGGTCGCCGGTTGATGTGGTGCGATGACTTGTGTTTTGACCGGTGACTTGGTGATCACCAGAGGACGATGATGCTGAACCGTTTGAATCGGTTTGGTGATGTGGTGTTGTTTGTAGGCAGAATGATAGTTGCCGAATGAATGCTGGTGGACCGACGGGACGTAAGTGCGGTGGTGGTTGTAGTGTGATGGCGTTTTGTAATTCGACTTGCGTTGGAAGTTGGCGTTCTTATTGCTGGTGTAGAACGCCCCCATTCGCTTGTTGATCGGCTTGGACCAGCCCCATCCGTTGCCGCCAGCGTGGGCCGGTGCGGCGGACACGAACACGACGGCGACGAAAACGATAGCGACAAGTTTGGAGAGTTTGGTGCGGGTCATAGTGACAGCCTATTCAAAGATTGGTTTGAAGCCTAACAAATTGCCAAGCGAAGTCCCGCCGCGTTTGTTACCAACCGTTCCGAAAAGTTTTTCTCCGCCGGTACGTTATCCGCCCGATTGCCAATTCAAAATCGCGTCGATTGGGTAGACCAGCATCACGACATTCAGCAGCAGTGAATCTCGGATCGTCATCAACAAGGTGACTTCGATGATGACAAACAACGCCAGCGATATTTGCCAACGCAGACGATTCGCCGCCAAGTAACCGAGCAAACACGCGAAAAGATCCGACAAGCTATTGGCGATCGAATCACCGTAGTAGTCCAGTGAAATCGTCGCCGCACGGTAACGATCGATGACCCAGGGCGTATTCTCAAGGATCTCCCAGCCCGCTTCGACCGCCAGTGCGAGCGCCAGGCAAATCAGCGGGGTTAAGACGACCGGTCGACCAAGGATTGAATACGATCGCTGACGCAGTGGCGAAAGTGCGGCGTAGAAAACCAGCCCATGCAGGAAGTGGGTAAACGAGTACGGGTCGACCCAGTGCTGAGAGTTGTGCTGAGAGTAGATCTGCCAGGACCACGGCACGAGACTGCCGCATTGACACCACCAATGGCGCCCCATCGCCAACAAAATGATTGTCATCACGAGGGAGGCGACCGCCCAAATCACGGCGACAGAGACCGATGCGGGCAGGGTCATCGGTGAAGCATGTTTGGGTGGATCTATGGATTGCGGCATCATGCGCCCAAGAAATCGAATCACTAAATGGTGTGCTTAGAACGGAATCAGCCGCTCTTCACTAATAATTCACCAAAAAAAATGTGGTGAGTCTTTAAAGTTGGGGAGGAACGAGCGACTTGTTTGATCGTTAACGGTGTAATCAAGCGCATTTGATTCACACCACCTTAAGAGCAGAGTCGGATACCCCAGTGAAGTGCTGGTCATTTATTTACGCTTTGACCAAATTGATCGCGTCGAGACGTGAATCTTAATGCGGATTCGTCGGTTCACCTGACGCGTTTGTCCATGAGAGGTCTTGATAATGTCCGCATGTTCGAACGGTCGACGCGTCCGATCTTGATCCGTCGGCTCAGTTTTGATTCGCATACTCCTAACCCGTTCATTGATCTCATGAAGCTTTTGCTGAGCACTTGTCTCGTGATGACAGCCCTGATCGCCTCGGTCGGCTGTGGTCCTTCGGAGACGACCGTGATCCAACCTCAGGACTATCAGATGAGCGAACAAGAACAGTCCAATCGCGATCGGGAAAAAGAGGCGTTGGCGGCACAACGACAATAGCGTGTGGTGCACCGGTTGCGAAGGTTTGGTGACGGCAGCGAAGCCGATCGGTGATTCTGGCCGTCTGTTATCAATTCCTTTGCTGGTAATCACACAACAGAATTGAATCAAGCTTGATGCCTTGGATCCGAAGTGGCTGATCGCAACCAATAACGTGGGAGCGGATGGCCTGAGGAATAGTGCGGCGGAGACAGGCATGACCGGCGACGTCCAGGATGGAGTTCAGACGTCGATTCCATCGAGAAACTTCTATCCTTTATTTGCTCGACAATTAGGTCTAGGAAACGTCATGATTCGAAAGAGTTCCGGCTCGAGAGGCTTCACACTCGTCGAACTGCTGGTCGTGATCGCGATCATCGGAATTTTGGTTGGCCTGCTATTGCCGGCGGTCCAGGCGGCACGCGAAGCCGCACGCCGAATGAGTTGCAGCAACAATTTCAAGCAAATTGGACTCGCCGCGCATAACTATCATTCCGCCTACAAACAGCTCCCCATGCACATGGGTGGTACGCGGCGTGTTCCGGCTCAGGCGAGTTGGTTTAGTGGCTATGGCGACGACTGCAACATGATGATGTTAAGCGTGTTCGTCGGCCTCACGCCGTTCTTTGAACAACAGGGGCTTTGGGATTCGATTTCCAACCCAAACTCGGTCGACTTGAACAATCCCGGCACGCCACGGACTCCGCCGTGGCCGGCAATGGGACCGACGCCGACCGAAGAAGAAAACGATGTCGTCATCGTCAATACCCGAAACAACGCGTATCCACCATGGATGACCGAGATCCCGACGCTGCGTTGCCCTAGCGATCCGGGGCAAGGTTTGCCGGCGATGGGGCGCAGTAATTATGCCGCCTGTTTAGGCGACGCGTTGCACTACACCGACAACGGTCCGTATTGGTTTAACCTTCGTGGTTGGCCAAAGATCGAAGTCCACACGTCGAGCAACGAAAGTGTACTCGCGTCTTGCCGAGGAACCTTCGTCCCGCGTCGTTCGATGAAGTTCCGCGATATCCTTGATGGTCTTTCTAACACCATCATGATGGGGGAGATCGCGACCGATCTTGGTGATCGCGATATTCGGACGATGCCTCACACGTTCGCACCGGGGACGTTTAGCGGGCTACGTGATAACCCGGTCGGCTGTCGGCCCGATATCGATCCGGAACGCCCTCGTTTCTGGGACCCAAGTTTGACGGACATCGCGGCAGGCAACCAAGGTCGCGGGTTCCGCTGGGCCAGCGGTTGTCAGCCCTACACCGCGATGAACACCATTTTGCCGCCCAACAGTGAAACGTGCATGTCACTCGGCGACACCACCCCCGGTGTACTTTCGGCGAGCAGTCGGCACCAGGGTGGCGTGCATGTGTTGATGGCCGACGGCGCCGTCGTCTTTTTAACCGACTCGATCGAAGCGGGTGACCCGAACATCGGAACCGTCGCGACCTATGGTACGGGACAGCGGGCGCCGGGATCGCAAAGCCCCTATGGGTTGTGGGGATCGCTCGGTACCCGTGCCAACCGAGAAGTGATCACCGAGAGCTTGAATCAGTAGCAGGCATAGGAACCCTCCCAGCCGAAATGGTGGCGGTAGCCATCGTTCCTTTCGTCTCTTTACCAAGCGTCAAACCATCACGCCCGATGGTTTGGCGTTTTTTTATGCCTTGGCGATTGGACAAGCCATCGCCGAATCAATGACGTAAACTGAAATGTCGCGCCCCGGCGTCCGAATCGATGGGCCCTGTCGATCGTCGCCTGTTTTGTTCTGTGCTCGGAGTGTTCCTCCGCCCTTTCTTGTCAAAGCGACATCCCTGAATCACAGCCAGTTACAGATTGCCATCGCCAGCCCCCACGTCTTTATGAGCCACTCGGGCGAATCGAGAAAACGCCGAAAAGTCGCGTCCAAACCTGTTCCGGTGCGAATGAATCCCTGGTTGTTGATTCTGGTCACGCTGGGAACCGCCACGGGTGCGTTTCTCTTTTTCCGCCAAGGTGACCCCGTTGCCGCGATCGGTTTGGTCGGGATCACCGTCACGGCGATGATCGCGTTTAAGATGGGGATTGTCGGGATTCTGTCGAGTCTACTGGGGATCGCCGCGGCGATTTATCTGGCTCCCTCGGCGGCGAGTTTTCTAGAGCCTTATGGCAACGAGTACTTTCAAACGACGGGCTTGGCCAATCGTTTCCTCTGCATCGCGGTCGCGGGTGTCTTGATCTCCATGGTGGTTTCGATGTTGGTCACTGCCGTTTTGGGAGGATCAATCAGTCATCGTTCCCGACTCGCCCATGCAAATCATTACGGCGGCTTCGTATTGGGTGCGGCCGAGGGTGTCGTCTTGGTATGGCTCGTTCTCGGAGGCTTGCTCAGCATGCAGCTGTGGCAACGAGGCGTGGAGATGGAACACAACGCGATCGCGCAGTCAATCGATCAATGGGCGTCACGAACTCGCCAAAGTGTGCTCGGCCCGATCGTTCGCGATTACAACCCGTTCGAAAGAATTGAACCGCTAGCACAAACACAAAAATTTCCCGTCGCGGTACGTGAATTGACTGCCCCCGGTGGCGTCGATCGCTTGCTAGCCGACCCACAAATCCGCGCGCTTGGAAATGATCCTGCAGTCTCCAATGCGATCAAGGCCATCCGATCGGATCCAAAACTCGCAGAAGTCATTCATGGCGGCCAGCCGGTCGGACGCGATGAGCTACTTCATTTAATGAACAGCCCCAGCGTGATGCAGCTTGCCGACAACCCCGAGTTTCGGGCACAAGTTCAACGCGTGATCGAGTCTCGACTGAACGCCTCCGATCCATTCGCCCCCGCCGTTCCAGGTTTGCCATCGGCCGCGCATCGCTAACACTGTTTGAAGCAGAACACACGACGCGAAGGCTCGGGCGACCGTCGGTTCTCTTCCATCCATGTAATACGACGGCTGTCATGGTCGACTATAGACTAATCCGTCGCGCCCGCCCCGTGACCGGCCATCGTTCGATCGCGAGACCACCTTCCACGCGCCAAACGTGGTCGTACAGCGCGACTGTCGGACAGATATGAACCGGCATCCCGTACAAAGTACGCCCGACGGGATAGTCACCGGCACGATTGCTACGCAGCACGAGATGCTCTTCGTTTTGCATGACAAACTCGGCATCCTCAAGCCCTTCAAAAAGAATTCGAGGTGGCTGCATTTCCGCGGCAACTGCTTTGTGGCCGACATCGATGCATATCGTGTTCTCCGTGGGACAACTGATCACACGCGCGAGAATCAACGCGGCATTTTCGAATTCCATTGGTGGTGAAAATGTTGGCTGACCGGCATCCCACAACACCGATGTGCCGGCGCTGACTTCGACATCGACGTCAACATTTTTCCGCAACATCAACTCCGAAGTCGGCGTTCCACAGCCGACGACCTTGGGGATCGACAAGCCATCGGCTTCAAGCTTTTGTCGCCATTGCCAAACCGGCGTGAATGCGTCCTCCATCATCCGCACCACGGTGTCCTTGTCGTGATGATGAATGTGCCCGTCATAGGCATGAATACCCATCGCACGAAGCTGCGGAGATTCGCAAATGAACCGATAGACCTGTTCGGCTAATTCACCGACCACGATCCCGGTGCGATTCATCCCAACGTTGATATCTAAATAGACATCAATCGTTCGCCGTCTGCCTTTTGCGGCGTCCGCCAATTGTTGTGCGATTTTCAGGCAGTCGACGATTGTAGAGAAACGTGTCGCGGGGAACGTTTCAATTAGATCGAGGAATCGATCGATGTTTGGTCCGACCGGTTGATAGGCCATCAAAATGTCTTCACCACCGGCGCCGGCGGTCATTTCACATTCGGCAATGGTCGACGTTTTAAACTTAGCGATTCCCGCGTCACGTTTTAATTGGACGATTTGAGGCAGCTTATGCGTTTTCACATGAGGACGCAGCACCGAGGGATCCCGGTCTCCGGTCCACTGAAGCATTCGCCGCAGGTTTCGTTTGACCCGCTCGACATCGATCAACAGTGACGGAGAAGGAACTTCGTGTTCGTTTTCGATTTTAAACCAGCGCATTCTTGATTCGTTCAATGATTCATTCGCTCAAAAGGGATCGAATTGATCATTCTAGCACGCCGGCGGTGTTCGAGAATCGAACGCACGCGTTGAACAGATATTACAGCTCAGCCGTGACGATCAGCGGCGACCTTGCTGGCTTGGCGGACGAGCTCGACAAAGTCCCGACGGAAGCCACTGGGGTCATCGCCGCTCGCTTGAGACGCTAAACGATGAATCAAGTCAAAATCTGATTCGGGATCCTCAGCCGCGTCTTCATCGACTCGTCTTGCGGCAAGTTGATGCGAAGGGCTTTGCAATAGCATTCCGAACGCCGCGACTGCCGCCGCGAAACGAAAGTCATCCGCTGTGTCTTCGAATGCGGCCCCGCTGTCCTCGGCGCTGACTTCGATTACTTTCGCTCGGTCCTGCTGCGGATCTCGGTATTGCAATCGCAGGGTCATCACTTCGCCGCTACTGGCAAGGTCATTGAATGCGACGGGCGTTTGATAACGCAGTCCTTCGGTGGGCGATGTCGCTACCGATCCTGCGTTTCCATCGTGACGTGGAACGATTTCGTAGAGCGCGGTGACGGAGTGTCCCGACAAAACTTCGTCATTCAAGTCGGTATCGCTCCGGATGGTTCGACCGGTCAGTTGGTCCTCGTAGCCGATCAATCGATAGGCTTTGACCTCGTGTGGGTTGAACTCGATCCGTAAGTCAATGTCTTGGGCGATCACGATTCGCCGAAGCTCGATTTGCTTTAAGAATTGTTCTTGCCCATCGGCACGGTTCTTGATCGCGTGATGTGATCCACTTCCCTTACTGCACAGACGCGACATCAGTTCATGGTCCGCTATCGCGCCGCCAAACTGAAATGCCGAAAAAGTCACCCGGTCGCTTTGCCGCTGAATAAAACGAGACAACGCCCCCGTGTCTTTGATACCGACGTTGCAATCGTCGTCAGTGCAGAGGATGACTCGGTTTGTTCCGCCGGGGATGTAGTGACGTTCGGCAATTTTATAAGCCAACTGAATCCCTTCGCCACGCTTGATATCGCCGCCCCGACGCAATCGGTCGATTGCGTCCACAATGATTCGTTTTTGATCACCTGTCGTGGCGTCGAGTACCAATCCCTTCGCCCCGGCGTAAGCGACCAACGCGATTGAGTCGTCTTTGTCGAGTTGTTCGACGATGGCCATCAAGCCCTGGACCGCCAAAGGCAGTTTTTCTGGCCGATTCATCGATCCCGATACATCGATCAAGAATACCAAGTTCGCCGGGCGACGCCGCTGCTTGACTTCACGTCCTTGAATGCCAATCCGTGCCAGTCGGTGAGACGCGTTCCAAGGACACGAGGCGAGATCCATCTCAATGGCAAAGGCATCCTCGCCTTGCGGGGTCGGGTAGTCGTACTTGAAAAAATTCACCATCTGTTCGACGGCCACATCACTGGTCGAGGGAAGTGTTTGGCGGGCGATCAATTTGCGAATCGACAAGTATGCTTCACGTTCGACATTGATCGGGAACGCCGAAAGAGGTGTCACAGCGGCCGATTCAAATAAGCCTCGACGGTTCGACACCATCGAACGATTGGCTGTCTCGCGAGACGCATAAAACGCGTCATCCATCAGCCGTTCGGTTGCCAGTGTTTCTGCAGCCAGCTCGGTCGCATCGAAGTTGTTATCTGGATTGTCGACCGCGACTTGATCAACCGTTCGACTGTCAGTGTCGCTAACTGTTTGATTAGCGATCGATTGCGTTTCTCCACCCGCCACATTTATCGCTGATGTGGTTTCGTTGGCACGGGTATCGTGTGGACGATTCATCGCGACCCCTTGGTCGTTTTCAACTCCGGAGGTCCCCGGGATGTCAGCTTTGTCAGACGAGGTGACGTCGATGCGGACGACGTTGCGATTTGTTTTGTCAGGGCTATCTCCGGCGTTAACGACCCTTGGGCTCACGGACGATGGATCACCGATCGATGTCACGTCCGATTGCGCGTCCTGCGCGGCCGCTCGAGGTCGCGCGGCCAATTGGCGCTGAAGCGATTGAATCTGTTTTTCGAAAGTCAAGTTTCGCTGAGCAAGCAACCGGTTTTGTCGTTCAATTTCCTGGATCTGCTTTTGCAATTGCTGCGTTTCGGTCTTTGCCGAAATCACTCGGTGCAGCGCCGGGAATGTCAGACCACAGGCCAACAACAGCGAAGCGGCGATCGCCAACGCATAACCAAAAGAATGGTTCGACGATTCATCAGACGTCACCGTGATTGGCGGTACTGGGTTTTGTTCGGCGTGTTCGATCGCCGTCTCGACCGCTTCACGCTGTGGTCTTGGCAACGTGATCGACGTCGTGGCGAATTCGGCGGCCAGTGTTGCGGCAGTTTCACGGATTGTGGCAACGGATGCTCGCACTTCGGCCGAGCTTTCCATCAACGCGGTGAATTCGGCGGCTTCCGTTGGATCGAGTTCACCGAACACAAATGCGGTCGCTTGTTCTTGCAACCACTGGTCGTCTCGAGAGGCGGCGTTGGACGATGTCATTGGACTAGGAATTACTTTCGGAAGGGGCGAGACGTTCACGAACCGTTTTCAGCCCTGTGCTCAAGAGATAGCCAACGTTTCCGACGCTTAATCCGGTCGCATGGCTAATCTCGCGATAGCTAAGACCTCCTTCGATTTTTAACCGGATGACCTCCTGCTGTCGCTCGGGTAGGTTTCCAAGCAGATTCATCGCATCGTTGTATCGTTCGGCCATGTCGGCTTGGGTGATCGGATCTACATCGCGGCTGGGTTCTTTTTCGGCGACGGTGTCTTGTAGTGACTTCATCCGTCCTTCCTTCTTCATGATGTCGAGGGCCCGATTTCGGCAGACGCGAAACAACCATTGCCGCACACGCCCGTCGACCTTGCCGCGTGGCTGCTTACAAAGCCTCAAAAAGACGTCCTGTACCAAATCATTCGCCCGATCACGATCGCCTAATAGATGTTTGGCATAGCCCAGCAGCGCCAGTTCGTTGTCTCGAAACGCTTCGGACAACCAACCGTCACTCCTGCCGTCGGATCGAGACTCGTCCGATCGATCGCGATGATCTTCGTGACGAATCGAACCAACGGAATCATATTTTGGATCGGTCTGCTTCATTGCCTGTTGCAGGCGAAAGATAAGGTTTGCGGATCCTTGCACTTGTTCTAACGATCGAAACGCCAGATCCTTAGAAAAGATTTTTGCCGCGCGGCGTCTGCCAAGTCGCTGCAAAGTCATCGCCAACGCGAACCAAGCGGCCTGTTGGCGATAACGCTCTGCTCACGCATGATCGCCGACAGCCTTGCGACCTGGCTTCGGCCCTCGTACAGGCTTCGGCCCTCGTACAGGCGAGCCGATCCACCATCCTGCGATGCGCTAAAGTGACTTCGGAGACACTTGAAGGCAGATTACTTCGTTGTCGTTGCGGATAAACAGTCGACCTTGATCGACCGCCGGCGCACTCCAGACAACGCGGCGTCCGAAAGCGACCGACGTTGGTTCGATCACATTCGTTCGATCAATTTCTTCGTATCCCTCGGTGGTCAATCGGGCGATGACAAGGTCGCCAAGCTCGGTGAACATCAAATAGCGATCGTCCCCCTTCGGTGCGAGGATGAACGCGGTGGCGGAACGAAGCGGGCGCTCGGCGATCGGCTGGCCGGTTTGCCACTGACGATCACCTGACGGCAATTCGACTCCCATTAAGGCGCCATTCTGATCGAACCCATACAACATTTTGCCGTCCACGATGGGTTGAACGTTGACCGGTGACAATGCGTGCTTATTGATGTCTTGCCAAACCACCGTCGCGGCGGGCTTGCGATCATCCAGTTCCAATAGCAAGTTCTTGTTGGAATAGCCGGCAACGTAGAGATACGTTTTGCCGTCGATTTGTGCGGTCACTGGCGACATGATGATCGAGCCATTGGTCGCTTGGTAAGGTGTCGACCAATACGGTTTGCCTGATTCAGGATCCAAGCTGCTGACCGCGTCTGGGTTGGCAATGATCAATTGGCGAACGCCACCGGCCTGGATGATCGTTGGCGGCACGTAACCTTGCTCGGATGCGGTCCCTTGGCGCCAAAGTTCCTCACCGGTGCGTTTGTTGAATGCGACCAAATGCGACCCCGTTCCGCCGACGACACAAATTAGCTTTTCACCATCGATCAACGGGTGGCTGGCGTAGCCCCAAAGCGCCGGTTTGGTCGAATACTCACGAGGCAGGTTTTTGCTCCATTTGATCTCACCGTCGCTCGCTTGAAAACAAATCAGTTCGCCCTCGGCACCAAGCGTGTACACACGATCGCCATCGACAATTGGGGTGCAGCGTGGTCCGGCTGGATAGGAAATTGAGTAGGAAACCGGGTACGCGTGACTCCATTTTTCCTCACCTGATTGGGCATCGAGACAGCGGACTCGCTCACGGCCGGTAATTTTCTTCCGTTCAAAATTGGGCACGGTACTGTCGGCGCTGGTCTGATAGTCGGCGAGGTAGACGTTTCCACCTTGGACTGCCGGACCGGCATAGCCACCGGCAGCGGGCGCCTTCCACAAAACCGCCGGAGGGACGGCCTGGAAATCGCTGGGTAGCGTCAGATCCGTTGGGCGATTGTCGCGACCTACCCCCATCCAACCCGGCCACTCGGCAAATCCGGTCGAGGAAAGAACGGTCAACAACGCCAACGACATGAACTGACAACCGGCAAACAACCGCATGATTTGATGCCTAAATAAACGGGTAGTACGAGTAAGACCAGCATGGGAGCGTTTCCCTGGTGGAGCGATCTCGATTATAAGCGAACGCGAATCGAGGCGAATCGGCGACACCCATGGAGGGCGGGGTGCGTGGTCCACCCAAAAGTTCTGGCAAAGTAGTTTTCGCCATCACAGCTTCATTCTTGTAAAGTGCGGTGCTACGACCCGCCTAGTACTTCGTTCCGTTTGAGAATATGGGGTTGGCTCGTCAGCCGACGGGCATTGGCCCCGGCTATTGCGCCGAAACCGTGGCAAACGCCATGCGGCTGATTCTAGAATCGAGTTGGAACGGAGCACTTAGGGCCGACTCAGCGAGTCGAATCGGGATACTTTCGCAGATTCCCACCGCACTCCCGAACCAATCCCGGACAGGGAATGGTTTGGTTTTATGCTTAACGCGGTACCGATCGGTTTCAGCGACGGCCCGGTGGCCGATGTTCAAAGTACCTATTGATCCGTTCATGCGGGGTGTTTCGCTAAAGCCCCCCTCTTACGCAGTAAATCGTCCACACTGCAAAATTTAGCCTCGTCCAAAGAAACCGATTCGACCAATATCCTTCTTGCAGCTAGAATGCGGCCCCGCAGGAGCGACAGGGTTTAATTACGGGACACGTAGCAGGACGCCCGACTGGGCCCTCGAATTCTGTCTTGTCTAGGATTTTCATACTTCGTTCGACTGATATTCCGTCTGTGCTTCTCAAACGCTTTTCCGACACGCAGGCCGAAAAAACGACCGGTATCGATCCCCAGCAGGTTGTTGATCTGGGCAGTGGAGACCAAACGGTTCTGTTTCTGCATGGTTTATTTGGATCACCTCACCACTGGCAACAGGTGATGGAGCGGTTGTCCGACCGTTACCGGGTGATTGCGCCGCAATTGCCGGTGGACTATCAACCTGGGCGCCGGCAACACGGAATTAACGCGATCGCTGACCTGAGCAATCAAGTTCGCGAAATGATCGATGCGATGGACATCGAACCATTTGTGATCTGTGGCAACTCGCTGGGCGGTTTGATCGCGATCGAGCTTTGCGCCGGCCAGCCGGATTACGCCAAGGGACTAGTACTCGCCGGAAGTGCCGGGCTTTTCGAACGCAGTCCGATCGGCGGAAGTCGCCCGCGTCCTTCGAAAGAATTCATTCGCAAGACTGTCACCGGAATCGTGCACCGCAAAGAGTTGGTGACCGAAGAGCTGATCGATGACTGGTACACTTCGGTCAGTGATCGTGACTACGTCCGTTTTGTTCTGCGAGTCTCTCGCGCGACACGTGACCGAACGGTCGAGGACGAATTATCCAAGCTTGATCTTCCGACGATGATCATTTGGGGGCACCAAGACACGATCACGCCTCCGTCGACCGGTCGTGAATTTCAACGACGCATCAAGGGCTCACGGTTGGAATTCATCGATGACTGTGGGCACGCTCCCAACTGGGAACAGCCGGAAGCGTTTGCGGACCTGCTGGATGAATTTTTGCCGACCTGCTTCGCCGAATAAACGCATTGTCCAGCTCCGATCACGCCGTTGAATCCGGGCAGGCTGATCAGTCCCGCGAGCCGAATCCTTCGACGGCGCCGTCAGCGAATGCTCGGCGGCGAGCGATCTGGATTCTGACGATCGCTCTACTGCTGTCGCCCGCCGTCTTCTTTGCGGCCGTCAAGGCACTCAAAAGCACCTCGAACGATCCCCGGCAATGGTTGCCGAAGTCGTTCGCAGCGACAGACACTTACGATTGGTTTGGCGAGCAATTCGGTAGTGACGAAATCGCCGTCGTCAGTTGGCCTGGGTGTGACCTTGATGATCCTCGTGTGCCTGCGGTCAGTGACGCGTTGGTCGCCACGCCGTTTTTTCAATCGGTTCGCACCGGTCCGAACACGCTCGAACGGCTCGGCGGATTACCTCTAAATCTTGCCCGATCTGCGGCGATCCGTCGGCTCAAAGGTTCACTGATCGGCGCCGATGAGACGTCGACCTGTCTGGTCTTAACGACCTCGCCGGCCGGTCAAGATGACCGAACAGGCGCCGTTGCGGCGATCGAGCAAGTCGCAAACGAAGTCGGTGGGATCGCCCCGTCGGAATTGAAACTGGCCGGTCCGACGGTCGACGCCGCGATGATCGATGCCGAGAGTCGCAAATTGTTGTTTGGTCTCGCCGGCCTATCCGCGATCGTTTCTTTTGGGGTCGCAACGTTCCGTTTGCAAAGTATTCGACTCGCCATTTCGGTACTGCTGGTCGCCGTCTACTGCACCGCGCTGGGGCTCGCCGTGTTGTATCTTTCCGGTACGCGGATGAATCTGTTGATGACGATGCTGCCGCCATTGATCTACGTGCTCACGGTCTCTTCGGCGGTCCACTTGGCGAATTACTACCGAGATGCACTGCAAGACTGCGACGCGGACGAATCTCCCGTTCGGCTTGCCGTTTCACATGGTTGGGTGCCGTGTTCGCTCGCCGCGCTGACGACGGCGATCGGATTGATCTCGCTGGTGTTCAGTAAGATCGAACCGATACAAGAATTCGGACTGTTCTCTTCGATCGGTGTCGTTCTCAGTGTCATCGTACTATTCGTGCTGTTACCGTCAGCGCTGATCGCGTTTCCTCCTCGATTGCCCACGACGACAACATCGACGAAGACGGCACCGATCGCGGGGCGTTTTGCGAATTTTGTTATCCGCCGACATGCGGTGTTGGCGCTGGCGTGTTTGGTTTTGATGGGGTTCTGCGGTTGGCGGATCCCATCGATCGAATCGACGGTACGCCTGCAAGATCGCTTCTTGCCTGAGAGCGACGTGATCGACGATTATCGTTGGCTGGAACAAAAGATCGGGCCGATGGTTCCCTTGGAAGTTGTCGTTCATTTTGACAACCAAGATCCTCGGGATCGTGTCGAACAAATCAAATTGGTCGCCAAGGTTCAGGCAAAGATCGCCGGAATCGGCGACTATGTGACCACGATGTCCGCGTTCAATTTCAGCCCGTCGCTGCCACGCGGGCACAGCGTCAGCGACATCGTCGCTCGCAAAATCATTAACGGCAAACCGATTCGCGATCAGTTGACCGAAACCCGGTTCTTGCGAGAGACCGACGACGAAAAGCTTTGGCGAATCTCGGTGCGAGCCAATGCGATCGGAAGCCTTGACTATGGGTTGCTCGCCGAGCGAATTCAAAAAACCGTCGAGCCGATCTTGGTGGAGGAAAACATCGGTGGGACATTCACCGGCGTGATCCCGCTGATCTATAAAGCGCAGCGGCAACTGCTGATGGATTTACTGCGTAGTTTTGTTGTCGCATTCGCGATCATCGCATTTGTATTGGTGTTCGTACTGCGAAGCGTCAGTGCAACCTGCCTGACGATGCTGCCGAACATCTTTCCCGCCGTGATTGTTTTCGGTGGCGTGCAGTGGCTTGGGATCCCGGCTCAAATCGGATCGGTGATGACGGCCAGTGCCGCGCTTGGGATCGCCGTTGACGACACGGTGCATTTGCTGACTTGGTTCAGACGCGGCATTCAGGAAGGGCGTTCACGACACGATGCGATTCGAAACGCGTTCGCCCGATGTGCCGGCGCGATGGTTCACACGACATTGATCTGTTCGTCGGGACTGATTGTGTTCGCGCTCAGCACCTTCGTCCCGGTATTGCACTTCGCTTACCTGATGGTCGTCTTGCTCGTCTCGGCACTGATCGGTGACTTGATTCTGTTGCCGGCGATTTTGGCGGGCCCACTGGGTAAGACGTTCGAAAAGCGTTCTTCTGCGGACGCCGAATAACCCGGTTGCGATCGTCGTTTAGGCGGCACGGGTGTGATTGAGGGTTGATGCTCCGGCGCAGCGATACATCGCTTCTCGCACCGCACGTTCCCGGGGGTCATCAAAGATTCGGAAGCTCATCGTGTTGGTCAAATAGGCAAACGCTAGCTCAGTCGATGGATCCGCCATCGCGAAACAACCACCGGCGCCGGGGCAACCGAACGCAGCTTCGTCGCTGCCAAATTGAAACCCATCACTTGGTTTTGAAAATCCGAAACCGTAGCCGACGTTAAGTTTCAACACGACGTCCCGGCTGCCTCGTTCTGGCATCGTCGCCGGCCGGCAAAGTTCGCCAAAGGTCTTGCCGTCCAAACCTAATTCTTGTCCGCCACGTGCCAGTACGTCGTAGATCCGTGCGACCGCCCGTGCTTGTCCGAATCCGCCAGCCGAAGGAATTTCGACACGGCGGAATTTTGGATCGGCCAGGGTCGCCGGATCGCCCAGACGCATGAATTTGACTGAGCGTGCGGTTAACGAACGTGGCCAGATACCTGCGGCAATCATCCCAGGAGGCAACTCGTTCAAATGAGCGAGCGCTTTGATTTTGTGATACCCGTGAGTGCGGCTGATCTGATGATCGGGTACCGATTCGGGCAGTCCGATGTAGAAATCGGCATCGAGTGGTCGAGCGATCTCGGCATCGAAAAACTGGCCCAGTGTGCGGCCTTGGGGATCCGTCCGCCGAATCAACTCGTTTTGGTACCATCCCAGGGTGAAGGTGTGGTAGCCGTGATATTGACCGGGTTTCCAGAGTGGTTCTTGCTGCGCCAGCCAACGTCCCATGCGATCATGATCGGCCAAATCTTGCGGGGTTACCGGTCGATCGATCGTGATCACACCTGCTTGATGTGACATGAGTTGGCGGACGGTGATCGACGATTTACCAGCCGTTCCGAATTCCGGCCAATAGTCGGCGACTGGGGCATCAAGTTCAAAGTACCCCTTGCCATGCGCCACCGCCATCGCCGCAGCCGCCATCCCTTTGGTGACCGAAAAGACAAGCGATAGCGTTTCTCGTTCCCATTCTGCTTCGCTTCGATGGCACCGCGTCCCTGCCCAGATGTCGACCACTTTCTGTCCGCGGTGATAAATCGTGCATGCAGCACCACGTTCGCGGCGACGGCGAAAGTTGTCGGCAAACGCTTCGGCGACCGGTTCATATCCCGCTTCAACGGTCCCATTGATCGCCAAGTATTTGATTGCCGGGCTTTCTCTCGGGATCGTACGCATGACTCATCTCGCTCCCGGCGATTAGCCGGCAAACCGCAATCAGCGGAAAAACAGTGGCAAAATCAACAAAGGCTCTGGCGAATCGCCAATCTGACCTTGAACCTTCAATCGTAAGAGAACTATATCCCGAATGGCAATCGTAATCCCGGCATCGAATTTGCGGTTTGCTCAAAACGGTCTGCTCTTTTCTCACTCTGGTCGACTGTGTGATGTTCGTATTGAAACTTCCCTCATGGCTAATGGCCGCGTCTCTCGTCACCGCCGGCTGCTTGCCTCCGGCGGTCGCCGATCAACCTGTTCCCGAGCCCGAGAATCCTAAGCCAGGAGCCGAAACTTCGGCCCAATCGGTCGGCTTTCGGATGCGAAGCAACGTGCTTCCTTCCCATCCGATCGACCCCGCACTGGAAATCGCTCAGAAAAGTCTGGCGCACGTGAAGAACAACATCGATGACTACACCGCATTGTTTGCCAAGCGATGCCGGGTCGGAGGCGAGTTGCCCCCACTTCAATTTGCGCACCTGAAAATGCGGAACCGAAAGCTCGAAAACGGTTCCATCGTCGCCCCGATGAGCGTCTACCTGGACTACTTAAAACCGAGTTCGCTTAAAGGCCGAGAAGTGATTTGGGTTGAGAACGCGTATGACGGAAAACTGGTCGTCCATCAAGGCGGCTTGGCCGGACTGATTACACTGCACCTTGATCCCGAAGGTAGTCTGGCGATGCGAGGTCAGAGGTACTCGATTCAATCGATCGGCATTGAAAAGTTACTCGAACAAGTGATCGAGGTCGCCAGCCATGATCGTAACTATGGTGAGTGCTTGGTCGAAATTGACGACGACGCCCGACTGGGACAGCATCGTTGTACCCGAGTGACGATCACTCATCCGGAAAAACGGGATCACTTCCGCTTTCATCGCGCGGTCGTGCTCTTTGACAACGACTTGCAACTCCCGATTCGATACTGTGCCTGGACTTGGCCGACCTCGCCAGGTGGAAAACCAGTCTTGGACGAAGAATACAATTACTTGAAGATGCAAGTGAACACGGGGCTTTCGCAAAGCGACTTTGATCCGGCCAATCCAGACTATCGCTATGTCGATTAGTGCTTAGTTCCATTCGAAAGTATGGGGCAAGTCATCAGCCGACGGGAATTAGCCCCGGTTATTGGACCGAAGCCGTGGCCAACGCCATGCGGCAAATCCTATAATCGAGTTGGAACGAAGCATTAACGCAGTTTTTCAATTTGACATCAGGATCAGCCGATTTCTTAGTCGTCGCGAAGCACTCAAGTCGCCTTTCGCGGACGCCATTGTCATGGCGTCAGAGGCGAGTTTAGCTAAACCAATAAGCTCTCAGCGAAATCCTTTCACGGCGGCGTTCTGATCAATACGCCGTTAGCATCAGGTAGGCGAACAGATCCTGGATTTGTTCGTCGGTCAGTTCCTGCAGCAAATTCTCGGGCATCAGCGAGGTCTTCATCGGGGCAAACCGTTCGAGCTCACGACGCACCAAGACGACTTGTCGGTCGTCGGCGGTTCGCAACGTGACCGTTTTCGGATCTTGTGAGTGGACCATGCCAGTCAACACGCGCCCGTCGTCGGTCAGTGCCTGATAACTCTGGTAACCTTCGCGAATTTCTAAACTCGGTTCGATGATCGAGTTCAACCAAAACTTGATGTTGCCGCGTTCATAACCGTCAAGCGGCGGACCAATCACGTTGCCTTGGCCGAACAGTCGGTGGCACGTCCCACATTTCTCCGCGAATACTTTTTCACCACGAGACACTTCGCCAGTGCGTTCGGAAATCAGTCTGTTCAGACGCTGAATCTCGGCAAGTTTGTCTTGCGATGAAACCGTCACCGGTTTCCCAAACGCTTCCTCCACTGCCGTGGCTAGATCGTCATCGGCGTAGGTGCGCAATTGCTGAATCACATCCTCGGGAACTTCACGACGTTTCAACCGCCAACTCGTCACTTCGTTGACCAATCGTTCCGCCCATTTGCGTCGACTGGCCAGCGTTCGACATGCCGCATCCCGAAGTCCATGCTCGGCGGACAAACGACTGTAGAACGATCCCAGCAGTCCGGCGGCGATGCGATCATCGTCAAAGTTGCCGAGCGATAGGATCGCGACGCGTTGCAGCGACGGGTCCGCGGCGGTGCGACCGGTCGCCAGTTTTAACAGTGGGTCGATTGCCAGGGATTCCTTCAAACTGCCCAAAACGCGCGCCAGTTCGATCCGCAATCCAAGTTCAGTGTTGGAATTTTGTAGTTGCTCGATCGCCGGTTTGACCGCTTCGTTGGGAGCTCGGCGCAAGGCTAAGATCACACCAGAGCTTCCTCGACGGGTTTGTTCTTCGGCAACGATCTGGTCCAACAGCGGCGGTAGTTTGGGTAACGATCTGCCCTCGAAAGCTCGTGTTAATCCGCTGACCAAACCGGCTTTGGCGTCATCGTCGGGGGCGATTTGCACGAACCGCTCACAATCCGCCAATGCGGTGGGGGTCCCTGCCGACGCATACCGTTGCATTAAATTTGGCAGGATCGTTTTCGACAGTATCGGTCGATTCCAAATTTTCTGGTCCGATTCCAACCAGCGCTGAATCACCTCCGGGTGGTTGGCGTGAGCTTCGATCGCCCACCACAACTGCAACGGTAAATGTCGATCGTCGGCGATCGAGCGTTGTTGGCTTAACGCATCGACGATCGCGACGCCGGTGGCCGCATCAACTCGTTTCGCCGTGGACGCGAGTTGACTCTGCACCCGTCGATCCTGTTCAGTCTTGGCAAGTCGCACCATCGCCGGATGTCCTTCGTGACGATCACCAAGTAGTCGGACACTCCAGTACCGAACCCATGGATTCTCGTGCTCCATCCATGCGGCCGCTTTTTCGGTCTCCAACGAATCAGATAGGTGAATGGCCCACAACGCCTCCAGCGATCCCGTTTCGTCGACGAGTGAGTGCAACCTCGGCAGCATCGACGCGTCGGCACGCCAACCCAGTTCCAACATCGCACGGCGCCGCACCCATTTGTTGGGATGATTGAATCGATCGACCAACTCAACGCCGGAAAGTTTTGTTAGGTCGCCTTCGCGATACGTTGGCTGAGCGCCATCGGGACGAAGGCGGTAGATCCGCCCGCTTTCCTTGTGCCAGTCATCGACCGGATTAACATGACTGAGCCGCGTGTCATACCAATCGGCAAGATAGATTGCTCCGTCGGGACCCACACCGCTGTAGACGGGGCGAAACCAACGGTCATCGGAGTCAATCAGGTTTTCCAAATCGGCCGTGCGATAGGTCGAACCGTCGGGAATCAACTGACTGTGCCAAACCAAATTGTGCAGTGAATTCGGCGCGATGATCGTGCGATCGAAAGACGTCGGAAACAAGCCACCTTCATAAATCGCGAACGCCTGCGCAAAACGTCGCCGGTCGCCTTCCATCGGCATACCGGTGAAATAACCGAAGGCATATGGGTTTGTTAGCGGGCCATGTTTGCCCCAGTTCTTGTCGGCGTAACTGCCTTGCGGGTAATGGTAGCCGCGTTTGCTGCCACCGTTGGTTCCCGAAAACACTTCGCCGTGGGAATCGATTTCGAGGCTGAAGGTGTTGCCGCCACCTTCGGCAAAGATTTCAAACTCGAATGTCTTTGGGTTGTAACGCCAAACACATTGGCCTTGAAAGTTCACCCCCTTGGTGACCTTGGAACTGACCACGCCGGCGGTCGTACTGCCGTTGGCACCATACAGCCAACCGTCCGGACCCCAGATCAAACTATTGGCGACCGAATGAGTGTCTTGTAGTCCGAATCCCGATAAATGAACCTCGGGATCGCCGTCGGGGACGTCGTCATGGTCCGCGTCGGGGTAGCGCAACAAGTACGGCGGGTTCAAAACCCAAATGCCTTTGGGGCCGACCTGCACCGACGTTGCAATGTTCAGTCCGGTGATGACGTCTTTGTGTTGATCGTAGATGCCATCGCCGTCACTGTCTTCAAACACGGTGATACGATCTTCCCCCGGCGTCCCCTTCGGCGGCGGCATCGGCACTTTGTCGAATACCGCTCGCAGGTATTGATCGAAACGTACCACCTTCAATCCAGCGGGATATTGATATTGGCGGTACTGAACGACCCACATCCGCCCCCGGGAGTCCCAGCTCAGAAACAACGGCTGAGCCACCTCGGGTTCACTGGCGACCAAGTCTGCGCTGATCCCCGGTCGCAATTTTAAGCGTTCGATCATCTGGCCCGGTGGCGTCGGCTGTGATTCGTCTTTCTGGGCCCCCAGCGGTTTGAATTTCCGAAAGATCTCCGCCACTTTTTCATTGCCTGCTGGTTCACTGCCTGCTGGTTCACTGCCTGCTGGTTCACTGCCTGCTGGTTCACTGCCTGCTGGTTCACTGCCTGCTGGTTCACTGCCTGCTGGTGGAGTCGCATCCGTTTGAGCAATCGCGGACGTTGTCAGAACAAAGCTACCGGCCAGGCAAACGGCGACCGCGGTGGAGCGCCAACAGATGTGTCGGCAGGGACGACGAAAAGTTTCAATCAACATGACATATCAGGCGAGCGATGGAGGCGGGGATCGGCAATGCGGCTGGGGTCACAGTTCCAACGGTGACCGAGACCAGAGTCTGCTCGATCATGTGATGCCTGTATGATAAGTCGTTCGGCCGCGTGATGTGCTGTCGGCCGGCGACGTCGATGAAACAATCGCCAGTGGATTGAAGATGCGGCTACTTCTTGTGAGCCGACGGCGCTAGCCGCGGGACCCGTTGCTGGCGAGTGCTTTCGTGACGCAGGCCCGACGCTAGCGCGTTCGACTCACAATTTAAGATCGGTTGTCACTTCAATGTGAAACGGCCTCGAGTGCCTCGTTCCAACTCGATTTTAGAATTAGCCGCATGGCGTTAGCCACGGTTTCGTTGCAATAACCGGGGCAAACGCCCGTCGGCTGATGAGTCGACCCCGATTATTTCGTCTAGACGTAGCACTCGTGCTTCATCCACATTTGAAACCGGGGCAAACGCCCGTCGGCTGATGAGTCGACCTTGTATTCTAAAATGGAACTCATCGCTAAGTTTCGGCGACTTCATTTTCCCATGGATCGACCCAATCCTGCCAGTGCTCTAGATAGGTCTCATAGGCTTTGCAATCACACGCCCCTTTCTCGATCCACTGCTTCGTCGAAGCAACCAGTTCAACTTCGCGTTCGAGCGTTAACTTTCCATGCAAGACCATCGCGCGAAGAAAGACAAAGTACGTGTCGAGTACGTCGCAGCGACAATAGTCACTGATGCCGACCAGGTCACCGTCGTCGTATTGCTGCTGAACCTGATCCCCGGTTACCGACATCTTGCCAGGTTTCGCCAGCATTTTGGTCGCCAAGTTCAATCCGCCGTTGAAGCGAACGGCGCTAAAATTGGTGAGCAAGTCTTGCAGGTCCAAATGCGAATCGACGCTGTATCGATTCCTTGGCGACCGATAGCCTTCGTTGGAAAACCAAGCCGGGATCGAAATGCCATAGCGAAACGCGGCCAGTTCCATGAGTGGTAGATCGAACGATCGCCCATTGAACGTCACCCACTGCGGCCGCTTATAAACTTCCCAGCCCTTCCAAAAATGTGCCGTGATCACGTGGCTGCGAAAGTTCGGCTCGTCCAGCGAGACGATGTCCAGCAGTCTGAAATCTCGGTCGACTTTTGCGATCACCACCGCGATCGGGACTTGAAAGGTATGTGGAATGAACGTCGAGCCTTTTTGTTCGAACAGTTCTTCCTGGTATCGCGCGATCGCATCGCTGGCCGACAGCATCTCGCCGGGGTAGCGAACTTTTGAGATTAAGTTGCCGTCGGCGATACTTTCGCAATCGAAAACTAAATGGGAAACTTCTTCAGGCATCCAAATCCACCGAAACCTTCACCGCAATCGAATCATTTCGCGAATCATTTCGCAACGTTTCTTAGCTGGTTGAGATTCGGCCCTCATCTCTCGCTCGGGAAAAACACGATTTTCCAGAGTACTTCGGCAGAAAAACAACCGGCTGTTCGCCGTTGCCATCATATCTTGGTCCTGCGCATAAGATACCCGGCAGACGCCTGCGAGTGCCGTTACAGCTTGGTTGACCGTCCCGACATACCCTGAAGACAGTCCGTACCCTAAAAAAAGTCTGGCCGCCGCACGGCATTGTCCGATCGATCCTACTTCACGACCCGAAATTTCCGCAACCATGTCCTTATTGAACCGTCAACGACTCTTGGATCGCTTTCTACGGTACGTCCAAATCGCTTCGACTGCCGACCCGACAAGCGACGGCTACCCCAGCAGCGAAGGCCAGCGTGAATTAGGCAAACTCTTGGCACAAGAGCTTTCCAAGATGTCCGCCGTCGACGTTCATCAAGACGAACATGGTCTGGTTTATGCCACGATTCCGGCAACGGCGGATGCAAAAAACTTGCCAGTCGTCGCCCTGCTTGCCCACATGGATACGTCACCGGATGCCCCCGGCGACCGCGTCCGCCCGAACGTGGTCGAGTCTTATGACGGTGGTGAGATCCAACTCGAAAGTGGCGAAGTAATCACGCCGAAAACTTGCCCCGAACTCGTCAACCTGGTCGGCAAAACACTGATTACCACTGACGGTACAACGCTGCTCGGCGGCGACGACAAGGCTGGAGTTGCGATCATCGCCGAAGTCGCGCACACGCTGATCGAGAACCCCCATCTGCCGCACGGTGAACTGAAGTTGGTGTTTACCTGCGACGAAGAAATCGGCCACGGGACCGACAAGATCGATCTCGACAAACTTGCCGCCGACGTCGCTTATACGCTCGATGGTGGCGGCGAAGGCATCATCGACGTGGAAACATTCTCTGCCGATGGGGCCACGGTACATTTCGTTGGCGATAGCATTCATACGTCGATCGCAAAGGGCCGAATGGTGAACGCCCTTCGTGGTGCGGCCGACTTTATCGCCGCGCTTCCACGCGATTCAGACTCTCCTGAAGCCACCGAAGGTCGACAAGGGTTTATTCATGCCAACACAATCACCGGCCAAGTCGGCGAAGTCACACTGAATCTGATCCTGAGATCGTTTGATACGGCCGACCTACCGGGCTATGCCGATCGGCTCAAGGCAATCGCCAAATCCGTCGAAAGCGATTGGCCGGGACTGAAAGTCATCGTTGACACACACAAACAGTACCGCAACCTTGGCGATGGACTGGCCAAGCTACCCGAGTCGATCGACTTGGCCGTCAAAGCGTTCGAGAACCTTGGCCGCCCTTACAAAAAAGAGATCATTCGTGGCGGGACCGACGGAAGTGTCTTGACCGAGAAAGGACTGCCGACACCGAACCTTTCCAGCGGTCAACACAATATCCATAGCATCCGCGAGTTCGCCTGCCTTGATGAAATGATCTCCGCAGGCGATCACCTTGTCGAACTATTGAAACTCTGGTCACAGCAACGTCGCTAATACGTCGTGACGATTCCTCTTGATAACGCCCCATGAAAGTCCGGACCTCGCCGCCTGCGAAACTGAATCTGTTCCTTGAAATCCCTGCCAAACGCGAAGACGGCTTTCACGAAATCGATACGGTCATGACCGCGATTGACCTTTGTGATGAATTGTCGGTCGAATCGATCGAAGAGCCTGTCGTTGAGTTGTCCGCGCATTGGCTGCCTTCGCTCGAAACGATCGCAAGCGAACTTGCGATCGATCCGCAGAGCGTCGAAGCGAAACAATTGCTGGCAATCCCCGAAGACGGGCGCAACCTTGTCGTCGCGGCCCTGCAGGTGTTTCGAAAACGTTTTCAAATCGAGTCGGGATTCCGGGTCGAGTTGGGAAAGCGGATCCCTGCCGGCGCCGGGATGGGTGGGGCGAGCAGTGACGCCGCCCACGCAATTAGCTGTGCTGCCCAAATTCACCAGTTTTCCAGTGATCACGACGGATTGCACGAGATTGCGGCTTCGATTGGCAGCGATGTGCCGTTTTTCTTACCGTTGCCGCCTGTTTCTCAGATAGCTTCGGCCTCAACGAATGGCGAGACGACACGTCGGCCGAGGGCGTGCCATGCGTCTGGGCGTGGTGAGATTCTTCAGCCAGTTGACATGCGCACAGATCTTTTTTTCGTTGTCGGGTATCCACCGGCGAGCCTTGCGACAAAAGACGTTTATGGCAGGCTTCGTGTGCCCGCCGAGCCGATCTCTTCGAAAGGCTTTCTTGCGTCACTGCGCGCTAATTCGTTAGAAGATCTAACATCGTTGATGATCAATCGGCTGAGCGAACCGGCTTTAGAAATTCGACCGGAGCTGAGTGAATTGTTGGAATCCCTGTGGAAAAGTGGTCTCCAACCGTGTCAACTAACTGGTAGTGGGTCAGCATGTTTTGGGATTGCACGTGATGCGGAGTTCGCGCAAACGGCATTGAAACAGCTTCGAGCGAACCAATCCGTTCCGGCGCTTTGGCGCGCGACACGGAGTGTTGCAGCGGCCGCGACCATCGAAATCGATCCAAGTTAAAGCGACGACATCAGAGAGGGAGTTGAGATCGTGGAAATCACGGAGATCCGAATCAAGCTCATGGAGTCATCCGAAGATCGACTGCGAGCGTTTTGCTCAATCACCATCGATGGATGCTTCGTCGTTCGCGACCTGAAGATCATTGATGGTTCCAACGGGCCCTTCGTTGCCATGCCCAGTCGCAAACTGACGGGGCACTGCGATCGATGCCACCAGAAGAATCATCTGCGCGCCAATTACTGCAATCATTGCGGCGCAAAGCTTTCCTTCGATAGTGAAGGTTTGCTGGATTCACCGCAAAAACTGTATGCCGACGTGGCTCATCCGATCAACAGTGCTTGTCGCGAACTGATCCAAGACGCGGTGATCGACGAATTCGAAGCCGAACTGAGCCGCTACAATCAGCCGGGGTATCGTTCTCGCTACGATGACGAATTCTCCGATGCGGGTGAGGACGTCGAAACGGCGATTATCGATCAAGGCCACAAGCAACCCAGTGCACCGAAACAACGTCCGGTTCCAAATCGTCCTTCCGAAACGGCCGCCCAAAAGGACGATGATTTTGGCGCCGGCATCTTTTAACTCGGCAATCGTTTTATTAACGACACGCGTCCGGAAATGTCGGCCGATTGTTCGTCATTGGCGATGCCCCGATACCGATCTGGCCGCTCAATGGGTCTCCTGCTAAAAGCACTCTAAGCAGGTAAACACGAGTCTTTGGGTTTGAGCATCTGGATAGCACCCTCCTACTTACGGGAAGGTTGGACGAGCAAACGGCCGGGGAGGGTGCCCTCTCCGGGCCTGAAGGCCCGACTCTCCCAGTGGGAGAGTGAAATGACTTAAGCCGAATCATTCATGTTCAACTGCTTAAGACGCTGCTTTCCCGATTTGATGCTTGCCGTGACCATGAAAGGATTGATGAGTCGCCCGTTCAGCCGAGTGCTTCGAATTGCTTGCCGAAGATGGGGGGCAATGATCGGCATCGTCGTATCGTCACTCGCGATCGCGGTTTTATGGAGCGCGAATATCAGCGCGGTGTTACCGATGGTCGACATCGTTTTCGCTGGGAAATCAGTCCAAGAGTATGTTGACGAATCGATCCAAGCTTCGTCGGCTCGCATCATCGAACTTGAACAGCAACTCGCCGACCACGGCGACGACACAGATGCGGGGCAACTTCGCGATCAACTAGCCCGTCAGACAACCCGTGCCTATTGGTACGCTGTTGCCCAGCCCTACATTGCGGCCTACGCGCCGGCGACACCTTTCGGAACGTTACTTGCCATCTTGAGCTTTTTGGTGATCGGAACGGCGCTCAAGTTGATCGCGCTCGTTGCCAACATGATGTGGGTTCAGTATGTCGCGGGGCGGACTTCGATCGATCTTCGCGAGTTGTTTTTTCGCAAAGCACTTCACCTCGATCTCGACAAATTCGGCGAAAACGGCTCGGCCGATTTAACCGCTCGGCTGACTAACGACGTGGCGTTAGTGGGGGCGGGCGTTTCGACGTTGCTCGGCAAGATGACGCGCGAACCGCTAAAGCTCATTGGATGTTTGATCGGCGCGGCATTCGTCTGCCCACGCTTGCTCTTGTTGGTGCTTGTCGTGACCCCTTTGTTGGGATTGGTGATGCAAAAATTGAGCCGCGCGATTCGGCTCGCGAGCCGCCGTGCGATGGAGGAAATGAGCCAGCTATACGGCATGCTGAACGATTCGTTTTCAGGCATTCGATTGATCAAGGCATCGAACACGCAAGCCTTCGAACGAGCCAGATTGCGCCAGGGCAGCTTTACGTACTATTATCGCAGCCTAAAAATGGAGTTCTACAATACGCTCGCTCGTGGAACGACGGAGATGATGGGGATCACCACCGTTTCACTCGCGATCCTGGCCGGAGGCTATTTGGTTTTAACGGGGCGAACGCACCTGTTTGGTTTGCAAATCACGGTCGAACCTCTTCAACAAGGCCAGGTATTCTTGTTTTTCAGTTTTCTGATCGGTGCCTCCGACCCGGCACGCAAATTGGCCGACGTGTGGAGTGGATTGCAGCGTGGGATTGCTGCCGCAGATCGGGTGATGGAGATCGTTGACCAGGACAATCGCGTCCGAGAACCCAAACACGCAAAGACGGTTGCTCGGCCGCACACGGTCGTTCAATTTGATGACGTTCAATACCGGTACCCTTCTGGTCCCCAGGTGCTTCGTGGCATCGATCTGAACATCCCTCATGGTGAAACGGTCGCGATCGTCGGTCCAAACGGAAGCGGAAAGAGTACGATCGTCAGTTTGCTTTGTCGCTTCGATGATCCCCAAGCGGGACACGTTAAACTAAACGACGTTCCGTTGAACGAATTGCGAACGCGAGACCTACGCAAGCGAATGGCACTGGTCACGCAGCAGACGGTGGTCTTTGAAGAGACGATCGAAAACAATCTTCGTTACGGCTGCCCCGCGGCCAGTCATGACGACGTCATCCGTGCGGCCAAGCTAGCCTTCGCCGATGACTTTATCCGTAACAAGACACCGCATGGCTATCAGACACGATTGGGGGCCGATGGAATGCGTTTGAGCGGCGGCCAAATGCAGCGTTTGGCTTTAGCTCGAGCCTTTTTGCGGAACCCAGATATCTTGATCCTTGATGAAGCGACTAGCCAAATCGATTTGGAAAGCGAACGGCTGATCCATCAGGCACTTCGTCAGTTCCTCGTCGGCCGAACCGGTGTGATGATCACGCATCGTGCCAGTACGCTCGCGCTCGCCGACCGTATTATCGTGATTGAACAAGGCCGCGTCGCGGCGGAGGGCCATCACGACGAACTACAGCATACGAATCGGTTTTATCGCAGCCTCTGCGGAAACGAAAATCGCAATGCCGCCTAGCAAAGGCACATCGGTGTTGCTCGCTATTGGGCATTCGAGGGGCGGTGTCCGCTTTTCCTCACAGGTTCTTGCCGCTTCGGTTCAGACGTTTTGAACAAGGCTCAGTGTTGGTGATCTGAGTGGTCGTGTCCGTGGTTGCTGTGATTGTGATGATCGTGATTGTGGTCGTCTGATTCCGCGTGAGCGTCTCCTTGATCGGCCGGTCCGTGATCGTGCGAATGCCCCGGAAGGTTCTCGATGCCGACCGCGATCGCGATTCCCAATAAGAACGTGGCCGTCAGTTTGCCTCGATCGTGATCGTGAAATGCGACTTCGGGCAACAGGTCGGCAAGTGCGATCCCGATGAAAAAGCCGGCCGACACGGCAAGGCCCCAACCGAGCATTGCAGGGTGATCGATCCACTCACTGACGCCAAAGTAAAACGCGAATGCGCCGACCGGACAGGCAAGCGAAAAGGCGAAGTTAGCGATCCATTGCGATCGATCGGACCAACGTTGGCGATTCATCACCGACGTGATCGCAAATGCGTCCAGCGGCTTATGGAGGGCGACCGCCAGGAAGGTGCCAAATCCACCCAATCCCAGCCACGCGCCGTGATCGACCTCGGCCATCACACTGGCCGATAACGCGATTCCATCGACGAGCGTGTGGAGCAGCAACCCAAAAAACAGGCCGAACCAACTGATCCCTTTTGCCGAATCGCCGTGGTCGTGATGGTGATCATGACCACAGGAGTGTTGATGAGTTTCATTTCCGGCCGATTCGTCATCACTCTCGACAGCCGGGACGCCATGGTCATGTGTATGAAACAATCGCACCATTAAAAACATTGCCACCAAGCCCGCCAATGCTCCGGTGCCAGCCTGGGACGCAGAACCCAGAATTTCGGTGGCGTGGGGCAGGAGGTGCAACATCGCGATGCCGAGCATCAGTCCGCCGACGCCACTCATCAACAGCTGAGTCCGCAAGTGCGTCATGCGCAGCAGCGACGACAGCCTGCCTCCGGCCAACGAGACGGTGATGATCAGGCAGCAATAGACTACGAGAAGGAGCAACACGTTCATCATCTGAGTTTAACGCGCTGCAATCTGATTGCATATGACCGACACCCGAGGCAGCAGCCTCCCCGCATCCGATGGCTCGGCGGAATGAAGATGTATCCTTCAGAAGGGATCGACAACGGTTTGCGGGTGCCGCCGAGCAGAGTCAACTGAGAGTGACACTGCGTTGGATGCCGAAGCCGAACCTGCGGACGGGCCCCCTTTGCGATGGGGAGCCCGCTCGCTCATTGGGAGACGGCATGGTCGAACGTCAAACAATAGGTCGAAGACCGTATAAGCGAGGGGCGTCGAGTTCTGTCCGTCACGCCGCTCGCAGAACGTTAGGACTTACGTCGACGGCGGACGCATGCACCGACCAAAGACAACGAAACGAGCGCTGCAACACTGCCTGGCTCAGGGACGGCCGCTACGTTGCCGACAGCAAACGTGAACGTTCCGACATCAACGACGGTACCGCCACCGGTAAGATTGCCGGTCGCGGTCAGCTCAATTTCATAGATCCCTTCCTCGGTGAATCCAAAATTGGCGTGGTCGTGAATACCGATTCCGAGATTGAGATTATCTGCCGAGCTAATTCCATCGACTGATTGAAAGAACACATTGGGGCCAAACGTACCGAATTGCCACAATGCGAACTCTCCAGGTCCATTGAAGTTGGTCATCGAAAGATCGACTGAAATAAAGTCCGTGCTGTCCAGCTCCTCGGTCGCAAGCCCAACAAACGGAACGCCTAAGCTGCCGGCACCCGAAGGACCCGTGTTGCCTTGTGGCAATATCCAGATTTCATCTCCGGCCGTCGTGCCGAGGAATCCGAGGTCGTTCGTTGTCGTCAACTTCGCGGCATCACTGACACGGATGTAGACTTCATTGGGTTCAAACTCCACCTCAGGGCCGACGCCATTGAAGCCATCTTCGAAATGGTAATGAAGTTCCAGTTCATTGTCTTCGTAAGCAATACCGATGTCACCGTGGTCAACAAAATACTCATTGACGGTTGCAGCCGACGCATTTCCGGCGAGCACGCAGATCGCACTCGCAATTGACGCAAGCAACGATTTTGTGATGAGACGCTTCATCTCTAGTTCCTTGAAAAACTGATTCAATCAAGGGATTCGTCCGCTTCGATGTCGATCGGCGACCGAGGCCCTCAACCGCTTGAATTTGGAAACGCTGAATCCTGAAAACAAAACTCAGCAACAGCCGAAATCGATGTCGCCTTTGACCACGCCGTTACACGACGGGGGTCGGTCAACTCGATTCCCCTGAGTCTAATGCCCCACAATTTTTGTGCAATGAAGTTGCAATTGCAGTAAGGTTGGTTTTTGCTGAAGTTCTTGGCTGAATCGACTTCGGGAATGCGGGAGGATTAATTGGTGGGGGGAATCGCTCGTTGGAGCCGGGGTGACGCGAATGCGACTCCAGAAGCGTCGGGAGAGGCGAAATCCGGGATTGCTTGACAGGCGTGATGACAATCCTATACTTGCACAGTCTTTTAACTGTTAGTGGTGTCCGGCATGGTTTCACCCAAAGAGCTTCCCCAAAACGCAAGCGTCGTATCGGCCGATGATGATTCGCCGACCTGTTGTGGCGGCGATCACGAGCACCAACCGATGCGTTTTGACGCGTCCGCTTGCGAGCGGGCGGCGGCGATCTTTCGTGCCCTCGGTGATCCACAGCGATTGCGATTGTTGATCATGCTCGAGGCACGCTCCTGCTGTGTGTCAGAATTAGCGGAAGCTTTGGGCGAACCGCTACCGGCAATCTCTCAACGGTTGCGTGTCCTGAAAAGCGAGCGGATTGTCCGGTCGCGACGCGAGGGCAAGCATGTGTACTACAGCTTGGCCGACGGACACATTTCGCGATTGGTGACCAACGGGGTCATGCACGCGATGGAAGACTCCTGAAAAACCGCCGTCGCGATCCGAACCGGCATCCTGACCGAGGTGCAGGGACGAAACGCGAGGGTTCCCACCTTTTCGATCGGAGAGATTTCAATGAGTCAGACACACGATCATCACGACCACCAGCACGGCCCCGATTGCGAACACACCGGCATCCAGCATGGTGATCATGTTGACTATCTGCACGATGGTCACCTGCATCACGTCAATGACGACGGCGCCGTTGTAGAGCATCGCATCGAAGTTAGTGACACCAACCCCGACCGTTGCACCCCGGCACATCAATGCGGCTGTCATGATTCCGGTCACGTTCACGGTCCCGGCTGTGGGCATGAACCCGTCCCGCACGGCGACCACATTGACTATCTTGTCGACGGTCACTTGCATCACCCACACGGCGATCACTGTGACGACCATGGCCCCATTTCGGTCGTTAGCTAACCGATATCGATATGATGAGCGTTTCTCCTACCAGTACCGAATCAATTCGTAACGACATTCGTGCGGCCGGCTTACGGGCGACGCCGGCACGAATGGCCACCTTGCGATTGTTGCGTGAAGCGACGACGCCGATGACGCATGCCGATGTCGCTCAAGAACTTGACGATGTCGGTGTGGACAAAGCGACGGCCTTTCGAAACTTGAACGACATGACCGAGGCCGGTCTCTTGCGTCGTACCGAGTTAGGAGACCACGTTTATCGGTTCGAAGAAATCCGACCCGGTGAGGTCGGAAAAGATTCTCACCCACATTTCCTCTGTACCGTCTGTGGGGCCGTGTCTTGTCTCGACAACGTGAAGCTAACCGCCGGCAGCCTTCGTGAGAGCGACAAAGTCGGTGAAGTCGTCGAGATTTTGCTTCGCGGACGCTGCAACAAGTGCAAGTAAGCTTCGTTCACGAATGTGGTTCCTTCGGCTAACGCTTCGTTAACCTCTCGATTTTGGCGTTGGCCGCCGTTTCGTTACAATAACTGGGGCTAACGCCGTCGGCTGATGAGTCGAACCGAACCTTTGGTTGGGACGGATCTAGAGTGATACCGGCAGACTCCGGCGACAATAAACGATCGCTTGAGATGACATGCGGCGGTGAGTGGCACCGCCGCATGTCAGTCGACCGAGTCGTTGCGCTACTGCCCGCTCGTTACTGCTTGCGAACGACTGCAAGCCAGTCCTGATCTGCGTCGGCCGGTGGCTTGCCAAGTGAAACGGCCGAACCGCCGCTGACTTCTGTCACGTCACCCTGGCTCAGTTCGCCGCCGGTTCGTGGATTGAACCAGCTAATGCGAAAGCGTCCTTTCGCGTCGTTGAGATCCAGTGTCTGATCGCCACCTTCGGGTAAGTACACCAAATACAGTTCACCCGCTTTGGCAAAACAGTATTTTGAGTGATCGTGCTCGGTGTTGCCGATCAACGAATCTGCATTCTTCATTTCCCAGAATGGGATGTCATTGTCGCGAAAGAACGACAAGGCGTGTCGGCAGTAGTCCCAGCTTCGATCGCGACTTCGCCAGTCTTCGCAAACGATGTCGTTTTCATCGAACTGGTAACCGAAGTAGTATTCATTGCCGGCGCCACCTCCCATTAGATGACCCCATAAAGTCTGCTTCCGTACCTTGTGTTCGTCGTAAGCATACTTGCCGTTGCGGTCTCGGCCGTCGAACCCTTTGTATCCTAAGTCGGGACATTGGGCGTGGGCAGCGCTACCAGATTCGTCGAATGCGACAACCCACGGGCGACCGGCCTGCGCGGACGCTTCGACCCATTTAACAGTTTGCGCGTGGGTCGATTCCAAATCGGAATTTTGTAGTGATACACCGGTCAGTTGGGACTGATCACCAAGCAGTGGTTTGTAAACTCGATCTTGCCAGCCGGGATACGTATGAATGACGATGTTGTGATCGTACGCATCTAGCTCGGCGATATAGTCGATCATCGCAACTTGCTGGTCGTGGGTTTGGGTGTTTTCTTCGCCCAGATTCCAGTTGAGCGCCAGGTTGTGGCCGAATCGAGCGATCAATTCACGACAATACAAGCGACGTTGTGGCCCAAGGTTTCCGCCATCCAACGATTCGGGAACGAAGGACTGTTTCCCGGTACCACGCGTGTGATCATCGTTTTCGGTTTCTTGCATCTTGAAGTGCAAGTACATGCCCTGGCGGGTGCCATAGTCGAACACGATGCCCCACTGGTCAAGTTTGCTGCAATCGTAATGCATCTTGTCATCGCGATGAACGAACGGCCAAACGTTGTCGCCGTCACCACCGGCGTTGTACGTCAGGAATGAAAAGACATTGCAGCCCTTTCCAGACAGATATCGAATCGCACCGATCAAGCCTTTGCCTTTGCCGTCTTGCCAAGTCGGATCACCGGGTTGCCAGTCTCCAACATGAGGCTGCCATGTCTTCAAAGGAGCCTTCTTTGGATTGCCCGCAAGTGTGTTGTCGAAGTCCGCGAAGGCGAGCAGTGTCTCCGGCGCATCGGCGCCGGCTTTAATAAAGTATTCTCCCGACCCCAAATGTTGTAGGTAGTGCTTGCCGACGTAAGCGAGACGTCCGTGGGCGCGGAGGTCTCGTCCCGATTTATCGCTCTCGGCGACGCTTAGTTTTCCGCTCACGCCATCGTAGGGACGCAGCGGCTTGGCATCGGAGTGTTCCGCGATCGCGGCGTCTGTGCCCGAGTGGAATGAGATTTTCCAATTCCACTCGCCCACGCGATCGGGAGCGAAATGGGCTCGCCACGACGTGCCACTTTCTGACGAGCTGTTCGCGGCCTCGCCATCGGCGGCGAAGTAGCCAGGCACGGTGTATTGGGTTCCGTCGGTATGCGAAAACGTGACCGACATCCGATGGTCCGTGAACGGATTGGGCGCGTTATCCTTTTCGTGGGCAAAGGGCCCGTTTTGAGTCAGCGTGATCTTATGCCAAACCTTTTGTTCGCCGCTGACGACGACTTTTCCGTCACCGTTTTCACCACGGGGTGTCTGCAAAGGAAGTTCACTGGACGGTTTGGTCGGACTTGTCGACCGATCGACTTTATCAGCCGAGGCTTGCGACTTGTTTGGTTCGTTCGGCGTAGTTTTCGCCGCAATGAATGGAAGCGGTTCTGGGGCGTGTCCTTCGTAGACCACCGAGTCGGGACCGACGTCGCTTGGACGGGCAAACATTCGGTCCTTGGTCATCAACCATTTATCGAACTCGAAACCATCTTCCCGCATCGAAAAGTGGATCGAATGCACGCCGGGCTCATCAATGTCCAGATAAATCTTGTAGGGCTCACCGCAGTGGTTTTCGGCCGTCCGTTGTTTGCTTTCCCATCGCCATGTGTGTTTGCCTTGGCACCACTGCAACCGTTGACCGCTTTCTGGCCAGGTATTGTCCAGGCCGACGTGCAGACCGTTGTCTTCCGATCCGCTGCTGTAAGCGCGGACCCAGACGTAGTAGCGACCGGCGTTTTGGAAATGAACCCGATACGTCAACACGGCAGCTTTGCCGGGTTGATTGGAAAAGTTTTCGCCGTGGATCAGCTTTTCAGAATGATTACGTCGGCTGTCTGGAAGGATTTCTAGATACGAACCCGCAGAAGCACCGGCGACATGGGCTGGGTCGCCATCGGGAGAGATCTTAGGAACAGAATTCTCGGTCGTGTGATAGAACTTTCGCTTTTCGGTGTGGGTTTGGCTGGTGAAGTGTTCGGCTTCGACGGACACCAAGCCATCGACTTCGGCAAAGATCAAATCGGGGGTCGCGGTCGGTTGGCTGGCGTCTTTTGCGGTAGCGGTCCCCGCGCCGACGGCGAGCGCCATCGACAGCGTAACGGCACGGATCGACAAACGGTTCATTGACAGAGGCTCCGAGTGGTAGGGAAGGTTCAGCGATGGTGAGCCGACGGCGCTAGCGGCGGGTCTTGTTTTTCGACATGTTGATGGCGACGCAGACATGACGCTAGCGCATGAGGCTCGAATGGGAAGAACAATCAGGAGGGGGATGGCTGGGTGACTGGGATCGCATCGGCGACTGCGTTGGCGACGTCTTCGGTGGAAGATGTGCCTCCAAGATCGGCTGTCCGGACATCGCGTTCTTTCAAAACGGTCATGACGGCGTGCTCGATCGTTTGCGCAGCTTGTTTGGCATTGTCATCATCATGGCGATGACCCAACCAATCGAGCATCATCGCTGCCGAGAGAATCGTTGCCAGCGGATTGGCGACATTCTTACCGGCAAGTTGAGGCGCGGAGCCATGTGACGGTTGAAAGAGCGCATGTTGTTCGCCGATCTCGGCGGAAGGACCTAGGCCGAGTCCTCCGACCAAAGCCGCCCCGAGATCCGACAAGATGTCGCCGAACTGATTTTCCATCACGAGGACATCCCATTCACTCGGAGACGTCACCATGTAAAGACTCATCGCATCGACATATACCGCGTTCGAATCCACGTCGGGGTTCACGTCGGCAATCTCTTGGAAGACTTTGCGAAAGAACGCGAAGCTACGAAACACGTTCGCCTTGTCCACGCAAGTGACTTGTCGCCGACCGTCGCTGGGGCGACCCTGACGGCGACGCGATAGTTCGAAAGCGTATTCGACGACTCGCCGTGTGCCTTCGCGTGTGATCACGATCGTGTCCGTTGCCAACTGATCATTCAACTGACATCCGCCACCGAAGGAGGCAAAAAGTCCCTCCAGGTTCTCACGCAAAATGACCATGTCAATTCCCGCCGAGGCGGTCGTCAACGGCGAGTCGACTCCGGGATAAAGTTTCACCGGACGGACGGCGGCGTAGAGACCGAGTGCGCGGCGTAACCCCATCATCATTTCTGGTTGGACTTCCGTCCCGTCTGGCTTGCGAACATCGGGAAGACCGATCGCGGCCAAGAGTACGGCGTCCGCATCAAGGCAACCTCGCAAGACATCCTCTGGGAGAGCGACCCCGTGCTTGCGAAAGTGTTCCGCACCGGCTTCGTATCGATCAAGTGTCAGACGAACCGAATGGAGCGATTGAATTCGATCGAGAACATGCAACGTGGCGTCGAGACATTCTGGACCGATGCCGTCACCTGGTAGCGCGGCGATGGAGTACTGGTTCATGAAGGCGTTTCCTGTAGGACGAGTCGACGCAGCGTTTTGGACGCTACCCAATCGGCGACTTGTTGGCTGAAGTCCGCGAAGTGATCGGTCGCACGGTGAGTGTCAAAGGCGGCCGCATCGGCGTAGGTTTCGTATAGAAAGACGATGTTCGGATTGTCTTCATCGACGAGCACGTCAAACTGAAAACAGCCGTCTTCCAGACGTACCGAATCACTCGCTTGTTGTAAGACTCGCTGCAAAAATGCGTCACGATGTTCCGGTTTGATTTCAAAGGTGACCGCGATGGCAAAGGACGGGTGTTTCATTGTGGGAATCGTTCATTGAGTTGGTGGACTTGTTCGCTTGTCAGGAATCGTGTCGAAGTTCCTTGGAGCATCCAATAAAGTTTTGCCGTCTCTTCAAGCTCTTCGATCGAATAGACGGCGTTGTCGAGGTCACGGCCACCGATCACGGGACCGTGGTTGGCCAATAACGCACCACGGCTTGTCCGGACCGTCTTCGCGACCGCCTCGGCAAGCTGGTCGTCACCGGGAGCGAAGTACGGCACCAAGGGAAGCCGACCGACACGCATCACAAAGTAGGCCGTCACCGGCGGCAACACATTGTCGGTATCAAGGTCCGCCCGGCAGCTGAGCGCGACCGAGTAGGTCGAATGCAAATGAACCACCGCGCGTTCCTGTTCGCGGGCACCGTAATACGCCAAATGCAAAAATGCTTCTTTCGAAGGCGGCTTGCCACTGATCAAATTGCCGACCGAATCCAAACGCGAAATTGCTTCTGGGTCCAAGCGACCCAAGCAGCAATTCGTTGGCGTGACAAGGTACCCGTCCGGTAGTTTGACACTCAGGTTGCCGCTGCTTCCCATCGTCAGGCCACGGTCAAACATCGATTTGCCGTGCATCGCCATCTGTTCTCGCAGTTCACGTTCGCTCACGAGTTTCTCCCGATCGCATCGAAGAAAAAACGCTCCGACCCGAAGTTTCCGCTTTTTAGCACCAACGACATCTCGGGGTGTTGGATCGGGAACACACGTGGGACACCCGGCGCGATTTCACAACCAATACGGACGCCGCAAATTTTCAGACGATTGACAATCGCGCCTGAAGTTTCACCGCCGGCGACGACAAGATTTTGCACGCCCGACTCGACAAACTTTTCGGCCAGTGATGCAAAGACTGCCTCGACGAAATTCGCCGCTTCATTTTCCCCAAGACGGCGCCGGAGATCCGAGACGGCATTGGGGATCGACGCCGACGTGATCAGCACCGGAGTATCGTTCTTGATCGAGTTCCATTGAGCCTGGGTCCAATGCCAGGCGCGTTCCGATTCGACATCGACGCTCGGCTCTTTCAGTGGAAGATCAAAGACGGGGAATGTTTCGCGAAACAAGGCGACTTGTTGACGAGTGGCCGCGGAACAACTACCCGCCAGCACCACCGTTCGCCCCGCTAACGGCCCATTGTTCGTTTCGGTTTCGCCATGGTTTTGATGCGCGTTCCGATCGGGACAAGAAACAATCTCTTCTGCCCAGTACCTTGCGATAGCCGATCCACCGGTCAGCAATCGATGCTCGCGTGTTTGTCGCGCGATATGTCGCAAGTCATCGTCGTCAATCGCATCGGCGACTACGTGTTGCCGACCTTCGGGTAACCCGGATCTTCGGCCCAGTCGACCGACCGGACGTTGCGATTGAGACTGCAGCCATCGCACCAAGCAACTGTCGGTCATCGGGTTGAGCGGATGCTCACGCATACTGCTTTCGGAAAGCAATTGATCGCCGACGAACAGATGACCTTGATAGACCGTTCGGCCATTCTCCGGAAACGAAGGGCAAAAGACGACTTGGTCACACCCGAGTCGATCGGCGAGCGCGTCGGCGACGGGGCCGATGTTGCCTTGTGGGGTGGAATCGAACGTCGAGCAATATTTGAAGAACAGCCGGTCGAACCCTTGGTGCTGCAAAAACGAGAGAGCGCCCAACGAGTATTTCACCGCTTCGTCAGCCGGAATCGAGCGAGATTTCAAAGCGACCACGACGATGTCAGCTTGGTCGATCGCATCTCGATTGACCTCGTCCGAAAAACCTACATGGTCGGGGCGCCCAGCCACTTCGGGGACACCGAATAGTTGGATCACGCGCAAGCCAGTTCGGGCGAGCATTGATGAAAGGTCCGTCGCACCGGTGTAGTCGTCGGCGATGCAGCCAAGGCGAGTTTTCATCACGCGTCGCCTTCGATCTGATTGAGTTCAGTCAGCGTTGGCTCGTTCGCTAGCGATGGCGGGGATGGTGTCTCGATCGCGATCGCACGAACGGGACAACCGTCACCGCCGACGATGGGTAGCGGCAGTGCGATAAACTGAACGATTGGTTGTGTCAATTGATCTAGGTGTGCAAGTCCTTCGACAATCAAGACTCCTCCACGGAACAGCGTTTGGTGCACCTCGGTCAATTCGACTGCATGATTCACGTCGGCAACCGAAGGTGGCTCGACCCCGATCATCGCCACTCGATGTGCGACCAACCATTGGGCCAGTTCGATCGAGATTCTTGGTAGGGCATCGCGGTAATCGGGCGTGCCGTAACGATGGTACCAATCGGTCCGCAGCAACAGTCGTTCACCCGGAGCGACCTCGCCGGCCGCTCTTTGAAATTCGTCGACGGTGATTGGCTGCTTGGGCTCAATCGGTGTGAGATCGATCACACGAGCGGGGCCGACACAGACTGATAGGTCTTGCTGTTCTAGTGTCGCCCCTTCCGGAAGAAAGTGCCGAGGCGCGTCCATGTGTGTCCCGGCATGAGAATACAAACTCAGGTTAGTCGCATTCCAACCATCCGTTTCTAATCGCTTGGCGGAATCGATCGAAACCCCTCGCATCGCCGGAGAGATAGGCAGGCTTAGGTCGACAACACGTCCTGAAGTTTTGATGACATTCGGGGAATCGTTCATCGAAGCAGAATCAGACAACGCGACCACTTGCCCGGTCCGATGAGATTCGTAGGCCGCTTCGACCACCCGCAGGGTTTTAAGGTATTCTTGTGGTGACGTCTCGCACTCCACCCGGCCTTCGAGTACGTCGAGAAAATGTTGCTGGCAGGCGAAGACGCAATCACCAGCGAATCCCGATGTCGAAGGTTGGTAGTCGTGGCGTTCCGCCGATCGACCGAGCGGCTTCAGAGTGATTTCGCCTTCGTTGTTGAGCCAAAGGCTGCCGCCGTCGGCTTCAACGAGCAGTTCGCCGAACGTGTACCGAGGCTGATCGGACAGGCTTTCGTGGTAGCGATCGGCGTCCCAGGTTGCGACGGCACCGCCGCGAAAATGCAGTCGCAAATGGCAGGCGTCTTCTCCCACAATCACCGAATTGTGTCGACGCAGTTCGGCGAAGCAATCGATCGGTTCTCCGGCCAAGTACCGAAACGTATCGATGAAATGGACACCTGTTTCATGAACCAGTAGCCGTGGCATGGTGCGAAAGTAGGGCTGGCGATCGAGATACGCATCGTCACCCCAGCCGTCGCCCATTCGGGTTCGCATCGAAAGGTTGACGATACGATCACCGATCACACCACTCTCGATGATCCGGTGAATCTCGCGATACCAAGGTTGGAATCGAAAGTTCTCGTGTACCATCACTGGCGCGGGATGCCTTGTCGCCATGTCGACCAGTTCACACGCACCTTCATACGTATGGCTGAGTGGTTTTTGGCAGATCACAGCGACCGAATGGTCAAGGACTTGCCGCATCAATTCGATACGACCACTGGGGCCGGTCGCGATGTCAACAAAGTCAACTTTCGTTTGACGCAAGGCTTTGTCAACGTCGTCGAAGACCGATTCGATGTCGAATTCGTCGGCTGCTTGACGGGCCTTTTCCAATTCAACGTCGCAAACGGCGATGATCTCGGCACCCGGCAGACGCTTCCAAGCATCCAGATGAAAGTGACTGAAATAGCCCGCACCGATCAATAGTCCGCGTTTCATACTGCTGATTCCTCCGTCGAGGAGACTGAATCGTTCGGCGTCGCAACCGGCGCCGGTGTGATGGGATGTGTCGGATCGATCGACATCCACATGATGACCGCGACCACACTAAGGACTGATGCCAGATAAAAGTAGGGAAGCGGTGATCCGGTCCATTCCAACATGTACGGGAACGCCAAACTCGTCAGAAACGAACCCACGTTACCCGCCATGTTCATCGTGCCGGAGACCACACCGGAGGCTTTCCGGCCGATATCCACACAGACACTCCATGATGGAGGCAAGGTCATGTCGGCGCCAAAGATGCAAAGACTAAACCACATCGATGATGCGAGCGGCGTCGACGCATGGGCACTGGCAACGATACCGATCGCGGCAAAGCAAAAGCCGGCAATCGCGGGAAGTCGGCGCGATCGTACCCAATGCCCGGAGGAATACAGACGGTCCATCCAAAACCCTGATACCCAGCATCCGATCGCACCGAACAGCAACGGGGCCGCCGCGAACAAACTCGCTTGGACTCCTGTCAGGTCGTAGCGTTCTTTCATTTGCGGAAAAAACCAAGTCAACGCAAAGAAGAACATGAAATTGGACGCGAAGTATTGGGCACACAACCGAGGCATATTTGATGACGTCAGTAGCACCGTCGCTGATAGGGAACGCTGCTCGGCAGAGTCTTCAGATGAGGTTGCTTGGCGAGTCTCCAAGATATGATCACGTTCGGTTTCACTCAGCCAACCGGCGTCCGCCGGGTCATCACGAAAGAACAACAACCAGCCGATCGCCCAAACCAATCCGGTGATCATCAACACGACAAACGTAACACGCCATCCGTACCGGACAACCAACCACGAAATGATGGGCAAGGTCAACGCCGCCCCGATTCGAGAACCGGAGAAGTTGATCGCTTGGGCCCGTCCCCGCTCGTTCATCGGGATCCATGAAAACACCGCCCGTGACATCCCTGGAAAGGCGCCCGCTTCGGCAGCACCGAACAGAAAACGGACCAGGAGCATCGTCAAAAATTGATTCGCCGCCGCGGTCAGTCCCGTGAAGATCGACCAACCCGCGACGATCAATGTCAAAACCCTGCGTGGTCCCAAACGATCCGCCAGCCAACCGCTAGGAGTTTGGAACAAGGCGTAGCCGAGCGCAAAGGCGCTGAACACCCAGCCGATCTGTTTGTCGCTGAAATGCAAGTCCGAAACCACCGCATCTTTGGCGACCGAGATGCAAACGCGATCGACGTACAACAGCACGGAAAGCAAGAACGTCGAAAGGATGATCAGCCAGCGCATTGGCTTGTCACTCGTGTAGCAGATTACCTTCGGCCCATCTCAACGGAAGGATCTGCTCCCATCGAGAACCTGAAGGGCAAATTCTAGGATCCTCCGTCATCGGTTTCCATTGTATAATGTCGAACGATTGTTCATAAATTTCGGACGAATATGATGCCCCAGTTTGACGCGACGAAGTTGACCGTTCAGCAGATGCAAACGTTTTGCGAGGTGTATCGATGTGGCAGCTATGCCGAGGCGGCTCGCCGACTAGACACGACTTCGACGACGCTTTGGGAGCAAATTCGCGTGTTGCAGCGAACGTATCAGGCGACGTTGTTTGATCGTCGGGGAAAGAAAATCGTGGCGACGCCGGCGGCGGAGACGTTGTACAAACACCTGGCGCCAATGCTGGAGTCGATCCACAGCAGTTTCGTGTGCCTTCATGAACAGGAATCGGGCGAGCCGAAGGAGATTCGCATCGTCGTCGGTGTCCGCATGATGCTCGAAGAACTTGACGGACCGCTGCAAGCGTTCGTCCGGTCTTATCCGTCGATCCGGCTGCGCTTGATGACCGCGGACAACCAAACGGCCCAGCAGATGGTGGTCGAAAACCAGGCTGACCTGGCATTGATGATCGAGCCGTTCCGCGAGGCAAGACTCGACGGCATCACGATCCGGCGGCTTTACGAGATTGAATACCTCGCGGTGATTTCGCGGAGAAATTCACTGTCCAAACGAAATCGTCTGACGATCAAAGACCTGCTACGCCAACCGCTGGTACTGGGACATCCGCAAACGATCGTTCGCCGGGAGTTCAACCAATGGATGGTGCGCAGCGGTTGTGAAACGGAACCACAAATTCGCGCCGAAACAGACAACAGCGCGGCCACGATCGCGTGTGTCCGCGCGGGGCTCGGTGTCGGCATTGTCGCGGGACTCCCCAGCGGTTGGCTGGTGAAATCGTTGACGACCAAGTCGTTGGCTAAAGAGATGGGCAAGGTTTACGTGGTGGCCTGCACCCGAACAGGGTATCGAGCGCCCGATTCGATCGCGGGATTACTTCAGACGCTTTCCCTGATCGATCAGCACGGCTCGATATAACCCTGTTTTAGAAAGAAGATTGCGACTGTCCTCGTCAGCCGATCATCGCGGCGAATGCGTCTTTCGATCAGCGGCGAGGACGTGCCGAAAAGCCTACAAATCGACTAGCGACGGATCGACTAGCGACGGCGGCGGCTCATCGGACCGCAACCGATCAGTCCGATGATCGCGAAGCTCAACATCGTGCCCGGTTCTGGCACAACGGCACCACCGGCGCCAACGATGATTTGGATTTGCGTACGAGCGACTTCGGTCGTGTCATCGAAAGCAGCCAAGTAGAAGTCATAGGTACCGTCAATCGTTGGATCGAATCCAGAGATCCCGTACCAGTGGGCTTTCCAAGATTGCTGGGCAACGTTGTTTTGGTCAATCAAGTCCGCGTACCCGGGCTCGTCGTTGCTGGCATTTGGAATGGAGGTCCCATCGCCGTTTCCGGTCAGGTTATTTCCGATTGCATGATCCCATTGCACGCGTGAGCCTGCCGATCCATTTGCACCGAAGATTGGGTCAAACGTCGAAAACGTCGTTGCCGAAGTTGGGTTCGAATCGACGCCGAGTTCGTACGTCAGGTCGTTCAGATTCCAGCCGCTCGTACCGTCGAAGTTGGTGTTGATTGACCACTCAACACTCCACTCTGCGGTTGGAGAGGATTGTGTGGGGGCGACGCCGGCGTTAAAGCTGAAGGTGCCATCGCCATTGCTGTTGAAGGTGTTTTCCGGGGCTCCGGAGGCATTGTGACGCAGTTTGCCACGCATACCGAGTTCGACACCGTTATTGCGATCGACGGTAAAGGATCCGTTGACGTTTCCGGAGCCGAAAATTACGTCGGGCGTCACGTTTTGGTCATGCATGACGCCTGCCGAAGCTGGCAGAGTGAGGGTGGCCCAAGCAAGGGCGGCAAGGGTGAGGTGGGGCGAGAGTTTCATGGGGGCTCTACCGGGGGAGTTAACTAAAGTGAAACAGCCCAGATGGTAACTCGATCGGCTCTCTTAGTGGACAAGGGTCCATTGAATGAGCAAGTGGGGTTTTCTCAATGCTCTGGTCTCGGCAGCATTTGTCGTGTGGGAGGCAAACAACGGCGATGTGCAGGAGTCAAACCATCCGTCCGGCTTAGAATCCTGCCGCGGAACGTGGTGATTCGCTCCGATCGGGAACCCCATGGATGTCGACCCATGCGCCGAGGGCGCAGGCCCCGGTTCCGGTTCGCCCTTCGCGATTCCGGTCCGGCGCTCAACCTGGGCGTTAAACGCGATTACTTGATGGGCGAGTAATCCGTCGGCGTCATGTAGATCGATGTCGGGCGTTTGGCGAGACGACCGACACCGGATGCGGCGGCTGCTTTTTTCCATTCTGGGTCAGCAGCGAACGATTTCCACGACAGTTGCGCGGCCTCGTCACTTTCGTGTTCGACGATGTAGATCAATGTGTTTTCGCTATCAGGCGAGTCGGTCGGATGCCAGTACGCAACCGACTTGATTCCGTGTTTGGCAAACAGACCGATCGTGTGGTCGCGAAAGCGAGCATCAAGTTTGTCAAGTTTGCCCTCGGCGGCTTCGTAAATTCGTAGCTCGAACACGTCGTTCTCGTCGCCTTCGGCATTTCGGTATTCTGGCGAATAGTCGGTCAGTTCCATGTACGTCGACTCGGGGCGTTCGGCCAATCGACCGACGCCGGATTCGGCGGCAGCTTTTTTCCATTCGGGATCGGCAAGGAAATTTTTCCACGACTCTTTTGCCGCGTCACGGCTTTCGTGTTTAATCACGTAAATCAACGTGTTCTGAGAATCGTCGCGATCGGTGGGAACCCAGTAGCCCATCGATTCGATCCCGTGCTTTTTGAACAGACGCATCGTGTGATCACGGAAGCGAGCATTGAGCGCGTCGAGTTTTCCCTCGTTGGTCTTATAGATTCGCAGCTCATAAACCTCGGCTTGAACAGCAGACGCGAGGGTCAACAGGAAGGCGACGGCTGCAGCAGCAGTGGCGAGCGATCGAGCAGTTGGCATCGTAGTGTGGTGGGTGGATGGTGAAGCGAAAGGAATCCGGGGCGACCAAAGAGTGTAACCGCGCCTGATCGGTGAGTGTCGTCAGCAAAGGAAATCGTACCACGACGTAAGATCGGGGTGCGTGACGAATCCAACACGATACGAAACCATTGCGGTACAACGACTTCGGAAGCACACAGGGATTCAGAAGCAGACTGGGGCGTTTCTTGCGAAGCAATAAAAGAACTTGCGAGCAACAAAAGAAACTTGCGAGCAACAAAAGAAACTTGCGAGCAACAAAAGAAACTCGTGAAGCAACAAAAAACGCACGACCCAATTGGGAGTCGTGCGTTGTGTTGAAGTTTTTCGGTCAACGGGATCGTTGACCCTGTGCTTCGCCGAGGCGTTTTAAAGTTACGTTCCTGTCCAGCTACTTAAGCGTCCGAGCTTCCCGCTCGACGCTTCCGATGGGAGAGTGACGTCAACACCGGAAAATAAGTGAGCTATCAGCCGCATCACCTCCAAGCGGGAAGGCGAAGAGTAAAACGCAACAGTCACAACTTATGCGAAGGGGCTGTACTTTCCTGGGACCGGGACGGGGTAGTTTCCGTCGTCGCCAGGCACGGTCGGCGGGGCGGTGTCGAGGGTGTAGTTGTCGATGCCCGGCGCGAGTTCGCGTCCCTTCTCGAGCAACTCATCCCACTTGACGATCTTGCCGCTGTAGCAAGCTTCGCGACCAAGGATAGCGGTGAACGTTGACATTGCGCCGTACTCACCTTCGTTGTAGATGTCACCACGCATGAGAGCTTCGATCAAATCGTGTTGTTCTTGCTGGTGGCCTTGCTGGCGTTTTCCGCTGAACTTCCAGTCACCGTCCTGACCGGAAATTTGAGATCCGGAAACGTTGGCGGTTCCCTTGGTACCGTGCGCGTATTCGGCCACGTGATTCCAGCCACCGCTAAGGTGACGGCCTTGGCTGAACATTTTGGTGCCATCGGCAAAGGTGTATTCGCAGAACGTGTGATCGAAGATCTGGCTCTTCGATGCGTCGCCACCTTCTCGAAGTCCGCGACCACCCATGCCGTTACATTCGACCGGGTATTCGCCTTTAAGCCAGCAGCCGACGTCCAGGTTGTGGATGTGCTGCTCGCAGATCTGATCGCCGGAGAGCCAATTGAAGTGGTACCAGTTGTTGCACTGGAAGCCCATCTCCGTTTGCTCTTCGGTGCGGTTACGATACCAGATGCCGCCACCGTTCCAGTAAACACGAAGTGCGATCAGATCACCGATCGCCCCGCCGTGAATTCGGTCAACGGTTTCAAGGTATTGAGCTTCGTGGCGACGTTGCAGTCCGATGCCGACCATCAGGTTCTTCTTTTTGGACTCTTCGACGCTTGCGAGAACGCGGCGAACACCGATGGCATCCGAAGCGACTGGCTTTTCCATGAAGACGTGCTTGCCGGCGTTGACGGCCGCTTCGAACTGTTGCGGCTTGAATCCTGGCGGGGTTGCGATGATGACCAAGTCGCAATCGGTTTCCAAGACCTTTTTGTAGGCGTCCAGTCCGCTAAAGATTTGCTCGGCGGGGACGTCGACTTTCGAAGCGTACTTGCCACGGTTGCGTTGTTTCAGTGTGTTGACCACACCGCTGGCTTTGCTGTCGAATGCGTCGGCGACGGCAACCAGTTTGACGTTACCCTTGGTTTCGAAAATATTGACGGTCGCGCCGGTTCCCCGGCCACCACAGCCGATCAAGCCGATCTTGATTTCGTCGTTACCTTGGGCGTGAGCCGAACGTGCGATAGCGCTGGCGAGTGTCGTTCCTGCAGCAGCAGCGGTCGAAGTTTTTAGGAAGTTTCTACGACTAGGCTGGTTTTCCATAGGTGGTTCCTTTTCAACAGTCTTAAATCCGCCTGGTGGGGTCAGGAAATTTCCTTCGGCCTGCTCAGGCGGCGGATCAGTGAGGGGGGGGGAAGTGGTTAAAGGGGCAGACCAATTCACATCGGCGTATTGTAAAGGGAAATTGATCGGTTTTGATGTGTTCTCCCCTGTTTCGCCCCAGGTTTTTTCAATTCCAGCCCGATGAATCACTTCCATGAACGATCCTGAAAAGCCCCAGTCGAAATTGAGTTCCGATCTGCTTCCGGTCGAGCCATCGACGACTCCCCCGCCAGCCGAGCCGCCTCCGGTGATGGGGTGCGTCGTGTACCTCAAATCAACCGACAACGGAGTCAGTGGCCGTGTGGTCAATCTGCCGGGGGTGACCGCGACGGCGGCAAATGAACGAGATCTGATGCGAGCGATCGTGAAGGACTTCAAAGCCCAGGTGACCCCGATTTTTGCTCGCGGCGACCAGCCAGAATGGGTCGATCCACTTCCGCCCCGGGAAGAGGGTGAGCGAAAACTCTTTTTGCCAGTCCACCTTTAGAGCCTCGTCTCGATCAAGTGTTTGAGGGCGGCTCATCAACCGATCAACGCTGGACCTGGTGATTGCACCGAGAAACCGAGTCTAACGGCGATTGGCAAATCCCAACTTCAGAGTTTGACGAAGCCGTAACGCATTGGCCGTCACGGAGAATTGCGGATCGACCGTCCGGCCGGGAGATCTGGCGCAATCGGTACGACATCGATACACTGGGGCGAACGAGTTTGCTGCGTCATCCCAATCGAACTCGATACTGCGTCCCCCTCCCAGGCAGAGCATTCGGGCCGACCGTGACGACGAAAACTTCCGCAACCATAAAGACACTGGCCACCAACCGAGTCCATCAGGGGGATTGCGTCGAAAAACTGGGGCAATTGCAGTCCGGCACGGTCGATTTGGTCTTCGCCGATCCTCCCTTTAATATCGGCTACACCTACGATGTGTATGACGACGAGCAGAGCGCCGAGGACTATTTGGGATTTTGCCGAAAGTGGATGGGAGAGGTCCACCGAGTTCTCAAGGATGATGGTGCGTTTTGGTTGGCGATCGGAGACGAATACGCTGCAGAGTTAAAAATACAGGCCAAGGAGCTCGGTTTTCACTGTCGGTCGTGGGTGATCTGGTACTACACCTTCGGCGTCAATTGCGTCCGCGGGTTCAGCCGATCGCACACGCACTTGTTCTATTTCATTAAGGATGCGGAACGCTTTACGTTCAACGGAGACAACCCGACGGTTCGAGTGCCATCGGCTCGGCAGTTGGTTTATGCCGATGCGCGGGCGAACACAAAAGGCCGGCTGCCGGACAACACGTGGATTCTTCGTCCCCAAGACGCACCCGCGATGGGGTTCAGTCCTTCTCACGACACTTGGTATTTTGCCCGGGTCGCCGGCACGTTTAAAGAGCGCGAAGGCTTTCACGGTTGCCAAATGCCCGAGCAGTTGTTGGGGAGGATCATTCGCGTTTCCAGTAACCCAGGTGAATTGGTACTCGATCCCTTCGGCGGCAGCGGTACGACGCTGGTGGTCGCAAAGAAGCTCGGTCGCCAATTCATGGGGTTCGAACTGTCCGAAGACTATGTCCAACACATCGAAGACCGATTGAATTCTTGCCAAGTCGGTGACCCGCTTGATGGTCCCGCAGATCCGATCAAGAGCGCGCCTCCGACGAGCAAGGGAAAAAAGCGAACCGCGTTCCGCAATGGCCGCCCAGTGATCGCACTCAATAGCGAAATCTCTGAGACCATCGAAGCGGCCTTTCGCGAAGCGTCGAACCGAGAAAGCGGCAAAAAGAGTGCTTGTTGTCATGCCGAAGAAGTGCTTCTCGATCCGGAGAGAAACGCCGTCTTCAGTCAGCATTGCAAACGAGCAAAGCTTGCCGGCGACGCTCGTACTTGGATGGAGTTTTTGCTGCAGCTGTCGCGTCAGGACAAACTGAAGGGCGAGGGGAAACGACCCAAGCAATCCTTGAAAGCGATCGAAGCGGTCAGCGATGCCGCCGAAATCGCGTTTCAAATGATGTCCGTCGATTATGCATTGTCGCTCGAGGCGCTGTTGTGCACTCCCGATGCCGCAGCCGAATTTGATCAGATCGCGACGCAATTCTCCGACGAGGAAACGGCAGGACTGGATTCCGCATCTCAAACGTTTCGTTCGGCGATTTGGAATCTGCATCGGATCGCAACCGATGGCAAAGTAACCCGAAAAGCAAAGCAACTAGCCGATCAGTTCTTAAATGTTGGTCTGCCGGAGGGCCAGCCGATCTCGGCGTTTATCGCTCAGCCCACCGAGCAACCTTTGGCGGGAATCTATGCGATCAGCGATGAAGACTCGGTCCTGTTTGTCGGCCAGTCGCGTGACGTGACCCAACATGTTCGGCAAACGATCCGGCGGCCCGGTTGGCAACGATTCCAACCGACGGAGATTCAGTTCTGGCCGGTCGAGAAGCCGCAAGACGCGCTCGTCCAACGCAGCCTGTTTGTGACTTGGCTGCGGCCCTGGTTGAACGCGCATTTTTTACATCAGCCGATCGCAACCCAATTATTCTAGACGAATGAAAACGGATTCAAACGATCGAGAAACGTTGCAGTTCTCCCGCGGAAACCTGCTGGCCGCTGCGGTCATTCTTGGGATCGGCTGGATGGGAACGTTTGGCGTTGATCGCCGGCACGATGAATCAATGGAGCAAGTCTGGATTCCTGAAGTCCATCGGTTGACCGAGAAGTCGATACGTTGTGAGCCCATGGGGATCACGATCGACAGTCCCGATGGGTTTGTCTTTTATGCGGTCGATCAGCAATCACCTGACTTGAATGCAATTTCCTTTGTCAATCATCGTGACAAAGTCGTCGGTAGGATCGCGACGTTTGACCCCAGCAGCCAACCCTGGCCACCGGCCGCCGATCAATTCTTGCCGCAACTCGCAGAGGATGATCCCACGATGGGTGACCGGCGCGAACCAGAGAACGACTTTGATTGGCAGGCGGATGAATCATCGGGTGATCAGACCTTACGAACCGCGGACTCGGAAACTGACGGCTTGGAAACTGAATTCGGGCTACCGATCAATTCGCTAGCCTTTGGGACCCTTTCGGACTCGCGACTGCAAACCTGCACCACGATTTATCGGCAGGTGGAGGTCGAGTGGGTTTCACCGATGAAAAGCCCTTCATGGCCTTTTCGAATTCATCAAGGGCGATGCGCGTTATCCGATCGAACGCTACTAATTTCGGTCTTCGAACTTGATTCGCGTTCCCCTGCACCGGTTTACGACGAAGGACCGATCGCGGCGATCGCCAATGCAATCTCGCCGAACGATTCGTAAAGCGTGTTTCAGAACAGTCGGCGCCTGATTTGGACGTAGTCCGTTGTGTCGACGTCACCATCGCCATCGAAATCGAATTGGGGATTAAACCCAAGGTCAGATTGTTCGAAGCCTAGCGTGGCGACGAACTTATCGAGGTCAATCTTGTTGACATCCCGATCGCCGTTGACGTCTCCGAAGAGCCGGAAAAAGTGATCTGTGTTATCGATTTCGCCGGCTTCGGTGCCAAAGTAAACATTCGCCGGCATTGGGTAACTTTCTTCGGTGATCGAAATGACCGAGTTCGCTTGGATCCGCAGTTCATAGAACCCATCGACCCACGCGAGTTCCCCGGTCCCACTCCCACCTACGGACGGAAATGTCAGTTCGACTTCGGTTTTTCCGTCGACTTCATCACTATCAACGGTGGGGTAGGGAAAGAACTGTGTTTGATTGGATACCAAGCGAACTTGAAAGGCGCGGTTGAGCGGCTCGTCGGCAACCAATTGATTGAATCGTACGCGAATCGATTCGATTTGGCTGCGGGCGATCGAGCCATCGTTGATCATGATTTCTTCGACGGCGAGATCCGTCGCCAAGCCGGAGACGGCAAACTGATAAAGCGACTCGCTGGGGTCATCATTGTCGATGACGATCGTCGCGTGATGACGCCCACCGTTGGTCGGATTAAACGCGATCGACAGTGTCGCAGTTTCACCGGGGGCGACGGTGTTGGTAGATAGATTCTCAACCGCGTAGGCAACCGCATCGGCACCTTCGATCGAAATTCCGTTGAGGTGCAGGTCAGTGATGCCTGCGTTTTCAATGACGAATGATTGAACCACCGGTTCGCCATCGACAGTGATCAGTCCATAGTCGGTGCCGTCTTCGATCGATGCGGTGGAATCCCCAGCAAGGATCGCCGCACCGTTAATACCTAGGACATTGATCTCTGGTCCGGCAAAGTCATCGTTGGTAATTGATCCGCGCAAACTGGGGTTGAGGATCGGTCCTCCGGTACTCCCCGTTACCGTGAGGTTAAACGTTTCATCAGGCTCGATGGACGAATCTCCTGCAATTTCAAAATGGACCATCGCGGTTGACTCTCCTGCGGCAAACTGAACCGTGCCCGACGGAAAAGTTCCGCCAAAGTCATCGATGTCGGCTGGGTCTGATCCAACGTCGGGGCTGATGATCCAGTCCACATTCATCGGCTTGTCCAGGAAGCCGGTTCGCGTGATCTCCATCGACGCCGTGGTCGTCCCCTCATCGCCTTCGGTAAAGGCAGTAGGCAAGAACGTGGCCGCCGCCGGCAATGGGATCGACATCGGCGTCCACGAGGCAAATTCGGCTTCGTCAAATCGCTGAATCTGAATCCATTCGGTTCCATCGAGCGTGTATTCCAAGATCGCATCTTCACCGTTTTCGGTCGCGTTCAATCCGGGAGCGTTGTAGCTGGCAAAGATGATGTCGAAATCAAGACTTGATCCCAGTGGTGGCGAGGCAGGGACGGTCGTTGCCGAGCGTTCGACGGTTCCGGAAAAGACCAGGGCATTGCCATCGGTATCCGGGAAGATTGCTGATTCACTTGCGGAGACGATCGAATCCCAGACTTGCTGATCGATGTTGGGGTCGAAATCGTCACCGACCGAAGTGCCGGGGATGGCAAAGTTATCGATCGCAAAATGGTCGAGATTTCCGCCGCTAAATTCGACCTGACGGATACGAAACTTTGCGCTCGAAGTGAAATCGATGGTCGACTCATCGTTTCGGATGATTCCAGAAGCCGACGAAGTCTGGTAAGGGATCAAGTAGTTCTCGCCGGCGGCGACCTCCAGTTCGATCGAGTACGTTTCGTCTGCTTCGTCGACGAGGTCACCGTGAAGGTTGATTTCCAACACCGCCGTCGTTTGGTCAACTCCAAAAACAATCGTTCCGCTGGCAGGGGACGCAAAGTCATCTTCCTGCGCGGATTCTTGGGTCGGCGTTGAGCCGCTCAGTACTCGTTGCCACGCGATGGTTTGGGCGATATCGGTTCGACCTTCGCGAAGGATCGTAAACTGATGGGATTGCTCCGATCCCGGGTCGCCTTCGCGGGTGGACGTGTCAGTCGCGAAGATCGAAAACTGGCTTTGTGATTCCCGGACGTCAATGTCGACATACCGATTGGAGACGGCGTAGGCTCCGGGGTCACTGATCATGACACGAAACGTCTCGGTGTTCTCGACTTCGTAGTCGTCCACGAGCGGAATCGTCAAAATGCCCGATCCATTGGTGACGGTCACTGTTTGGGTTGTCGCGATGGCGAAATCGCTATTTTCGGTCGAATCAGGGGCGGGGTGACTGGGCCGGCTTTGTCGCGTCGGCATGATTTCAACGGTGAATGAACCGCTGCCCCCATCACTGGTCGACAACTCAATCGTCGCCGATTGGCCTTCGGTGTACGTCGAAGAGCCCGCCGAGATGGCGACCGTTGGGCTACCGGGGTCGACGATCGTCCCATGCAAACGGTACTGCCCTAGGCTTCCGTAGTCGCTGTAACCCAGCGGTCCGGAAACGGTGTACGGCGCGGGGCTTGGTTCGATGAGTTGATCGAGAACGGGATCGTAGGTCGAGTCGCGTGGTCCACCATCAAGCTTGACGAAGTACTCACCGGCATCCAAGGTCAGCGTCCCGAACGACGCCGAAAGTTGTGATTGGGGATTGGCGTCGGTGATGAATTGCCCGGTCGAATCAAATAGGCCCGCCCAAACATCGAGGTTGGGTTTGTAACCTGTGACGTCGACGTCCAGGGTAACATCACCGCCGCCGGTCTGGAAACGAAGCCAATCGATATCGTCGTTGGTCTCGATAATCCCAAACGCTTCGATCGAAGTGGTGTTCCGTTCTAAAACGGTCGACGCATCGGTCCGAATGTCGGCATGGTCATCGGAGATGAAGGGGAAATTGCTGCTTCCGGTGATGATGGCTAAGTCGTCTTCGCCGGGAAGTGTCGCGTTGTAGTAATCACCATGACTCCATTGCGTTGTGAGCTTTGAAAACGGCGCGCCCATGATCGGTCCCCAACTCGTATCGCCCGATCCGTGTCCTCGGTAATACGTGTTGGAGCCATTGCCGTCGTGATGCAGACCCAGTTGGTGACCGACTTCGTGACTCACCGTTTCGCTGCCCGCATTTAGTCCGCCGTTGTAGACGAAGGCCGGCTCGTCTTGAAGGTCATCGAAGGATCCTAGGTAGGCATGACCGCCACAACTGCAATCGGCGAACGTGTCCTTGGTCATCACGACACGCGACCCCCAGCGAGTATCGCCCGGGCCGTTGTATCGAAGGTCATCCAAGTCGACCGGTTCTTCGGTCGTAATGTTCACATCAAACGGTGCAAAGTCTTCGGCGACGACCTGCCAAATCTCTTGGATCAATTCCAAGCGGTTGTTGGAAAAGTCACCGCCCGTGCCGCCCCAGTAGTTCGGGTGAATGATCTCGGAGAATCCGTAGGCGGAATTCCAAGACGTCCCCGTCGTGACATGGCCATCAAAGTCCAGGTAGATGGTGAAGTTTGAATCAGGACGGCTATTCAAGGAGAACGTTTGATCGAGCGCAAACGGGGCGGCACCGCTGGGCGAATTGTCATCTGCGACGCTGGCGGGTAAGCCTTCGAGGATCGGGGGGGCTTCTTCGGAGGTGCCATCGATCAATGGCGCGATCGCTTGGATCGGCGGCACCGGTTGGTCGGGCCGGCGAGGCCCATAGAACATTTCGATCAATCGTGGATCGGTCTCGAATTCGGCTGCGAACAAGTCTGCTGCCAATAGACGACGTGACTCAAGCGATTCGATACAAATTCGACGAACGCGACTGCGGACAGGACGACTGCAGACAGGGCGACTGAACTTCATGAGCTGGAAAAGATAAGATGTGCGCAGCGCTCGGCGATCATTCGATGGCCGATGTCGCCGGAATTCGCTTGGAGCGATGGACAGCGTTTTCGAAAAAATAGCGAACGCTGATCGCGAACCAAGACGGTGATGATGACTTCCCTGTTAGACAGCAGTGATCTCATTCAGCTGCAATGCGTCAGCTCAATGTAACTGAAAACAACGCGCCGTTGAAACAAGACTGTCGGATTAAATGCGAGCCCTCCGGCCGATCGGGTGGTAAGGCTATCGACCACCGGGTATCGATTCGCCACAATCATCGAAGCAGCTGGCGTATGCACGCTCGTTCTTCGTCTCGTTCGGTTGGTCCCGCCGAGACCCCGAAGGCTTCAGGTTGCCGAAAGCTAAGTGGCTTATGCTACGGCGCGATCCCATGAACACACTGGCCCGTCAAAACACCGGCCCTTCAACACACTGGGTTCGTCGCGATCAGCAACGTTTCGCTAGCTAGAATAGCCCCACTGCCGGATGGTTTCTCAGAAACCTTCGTCCTTCCCTTTCATCAAGACTTCATCGGTTCTGGAATGTCGTTATCCGTCGCGTTGATCGGTGCCACAGGGTACACCGGTTTGGAAGTTGCCAAGCTCTTAAGCGTCCATCCGCAGGCGCGATTGACCATCGCCACCGCCCGGGCGGATGCCGGCCAACCGATCGCATCGGTTCACCCCTCGTTGGTCGGTCGCGTCGATCTGGTGCTGGAGGAACTCGACGCAGACAAAATCGCGTCCCGGTGTGACGTGGCGATGTGTTGTTTGCCCCACGGTGCGTCAGCCGAAACCGTTCGAGGTCTTTGTGCGGCCGGTGTTCGGGTGATCGATTTCAGTGCCGACTTTCGATTGTCGTCGCTCGACGTCTATGAACACTGGTATAAGGTGAAGCACCCATGGCCGGAGCGGGTGGGCCAAACCGTTTATGGATTGCCCGAGTTCTTTGCCGATGAAATCGCCAAGGCTGACTTGGTGGCGAATCCCGGGTGCTACCCGACGAGTGCGATTCTTCCCTTGGCCCCGCTGGCTAAGGCTGGCTTGATCGAAACGGATGACATCATCGTCGATAGTAAAAGCGGGGTCAGTGGTGCCGGGCGAGGGCTAAAGCTAGGCACATTGTATTGTGAAACGAACGAATCGATCGCGGCGTATGCCGTCGGAAGTCACCGTCATGGCCCCGAAATCGACGACTTGGTTGGACGGATCGGCGGCATCGATCCGCAAGTCATCTTCACTCCTCATTTAACACCGATGTCGCGAGGGATTTTGTCGACGATCTACGTTCGCCCAAAAAGCGATGACGTAGTAGGTGCGGTCAAGCAGGTCACACAATGTTGGCGCGATTGTTACGGCGAACAACCATTCGTCAATGTCGTCGATCATCTACCGGCGACCGCACACGTTGCCGGGACGAACTATGTTCAAATGGCGGCGCGAGCTTCGGGAAAACGAGTCGTCCTCTTGTCGGCGATCGATAATCTGGCCAAGGGAGCAAGCGGTGCGGCGATCCAAAACATGAACGTGATGTTTGGAATCGATCAGCAAGTCGGCCTGAACTGATAATTTGATGCAAAACTCCGATCCGTCATCGCGCTTCGAATCCAACGACGAAGACCCGTCCGCAAACGCACCGCACGAAATTCCGTCGAACCCGTATGATCCGCCAGCGTTTAAGCCATCCCCGGTAGGAGCGTCGCAGTCCGAGGGGCTGGAATTCTCGGGACCGCCCTCGGGGACCGTTGACCAATCGGTTGAACATCATTCCAGCGGACAGGATCGTTCTCCGCTGCCCCCGCCGGTCAATGGCAATCCGATCGCGCTGCAAGTTCATGATTTTCGCACGCAGGCACCGGGCTTGTACCGAATCATCGCGTTTCTGTGGAATGCGATTGGCATGCCGGCCGTTTCATTGTTGGTTTTCTTTGGCGCCAGCTTCGTCGCAATTGTGATCGCGGCGATGGTCGTTCACGGCGAGTTCCATCCGCGTATGCTGGGCAACGCCGAAGTGATGGCCAAGGTCACGCAGTCACGTGTTGGCTTTTTGATACTGGTCTTGGCTCCGCAATTGGCGTTGGTGTCGACCGCGATTGTGCTTCCGCTACTGTCACCCGATGGGTTCCGCCGCCGCCTTTCGCTGGTCCGTGGTCATTGGCCGCTGTGGGCCTGGACGGCGGCCGCAATGACGACGCCGTTGATCGGTTGGATATCATCGATCGTAGTGGGGACACTGATGGGCGAAAGTGAGAATATGAAAATGATGACTGACGTGTTCCGCGGACACGGCGAGTCAGGGTTTCTAATCCCCCTTGCGCTGATGATCGGTGCGACGCCGGCCCTGTGCGAAGAATTAGTTTTTCGTGGCTACATCCAAACGCGACTTAATACCGTGGTCGGACCGTTCTTTGGGATCGCGATCGCTTCGGTCTTATTCGCCGTGTTCCATTGGGACTTGGTGCACGTGATCGCCGTATTGCCACTAGGGTTTTATCTTGGCGTGATCGCATGGCGAAGCGGATCGTTGTTCCCCGCAATGCTGGCCCACTTCGTCAATAACTCGATCAGTGTCTTTGCCGTGGTGATGGCGCCGGAACAAGAGGGCGACCTTCCTTCGGTCAAGCTGGTCGCATTTTTTGGGACCGCGCTCTTATTGGCGTTGGCCAGTTCGATTGTCACGGCGATCGCGTTGTGGCGGCTCCCGATGCCGGTGTCACAGGCGATCGAAACACACGACGAAACTCAAGACATCGTCGTGTCATCCTAAGTCGGTGAAATCGTGGCGTTGCGATAGCCGCAGGCGATCGATCGGCCGATGCCTTTCGACTGATTTAACGATGAATCTGAATGCTGCAACGACGCTTTGTTCCAGTTCGATCTGTGGAGTTGTCGTGTCATATTCGTCACGGTTGAGCCGCGACAGCCGGGGGCAATCGCTGATCGCCGAGCCCAAAGATCTGGTCTAGACGCAGCGCTGGCGGCGGATTCGAAGGCTACACGAGTACGGGTGAATGGCAGCGTTTCACCATCGTGACTTCGTTGCCGGATTCGTTGTAGCTCAGTTCGTCGGCGAAGCTCTTCATCAATACAAGTCCTTGGCCGGTCTCGGTTGTGAACAGATCGGCGCTCACGGTGCGTGGCACCTTGTCGGTGTCGAATCCGGGGCCTTCGTCGCGGATCACGATTCGAATTTCGTCTTTCGAAGCGGACGCGTGGACATAGACCTTGCGATCCTTGTAGGGCTCTTCGCTTCGTCGGCGTTCGATCAGATCCGTCGATGCGTCTTCGTAAATCAGTGCGTGGTGGGCCGGGGTGACCGAGCGACCGAGTTGCAGGTTGCCTCGGAACATGGCGTTGACCAATGCGTGCTCGATCGCAACACCGAGTCGATTCATGTCCGCGCCGCTGATCAATTCCATCCCAGCGACGACTTGCATCAATAAACCGACCAGCGGTGAGATCAACTCGGCGTCGTTTTCCATCTCAAACTCGAACACGTTCTTTTTCAGCGTCGAGATCAGTTTGGTAAAACTTGCGTCGGTGCGAATCACGCCCAACACATCAACGATCGTGTTATTGAGCAGCGATTGCAGGTCGCTTTTTGGGACGTAGCCGGCGGCGCCTTTTTGCAGGGCTTGCGACGCCAATTCTTCACTGCCGCGGGCGGTCACCAGGATCGCCGGGATGTGCGGATAGTCCGTCCGCATGACTTCGACCAGTTCCAGTCCGTTGACTTCCGGCATTTCCAGATCGGTCACGACGATGTCCGGAACGTCCTCGGCAAGGACGTCCAGGGCAAGTTTCCCATTCATCGCATGCTTGACCTCGTGACATCCCTCTTCGAGCAACATTCGCATCTCGATCGCTTGGGTCGGACTGTCTTCGACCAGTAAAACTTTTGCCATGATCAGGGAGTTTGGTCAGAGAAATCGGTCAGCGGAATCAATCGGCGAGATCGCCTGTGGGAGGAATCACGGGACGGCATTCGCAGGTGTTCACCCTTGATGGTACACGTTTCATCACCACCGATGGCGAACGGAGGGCTCTCTCGCATTATTGGCGATCGGAGGTCAGAGGGGTTCGCAAAACTTCACAAAAACACTGAACCGTGTTGGTTCGGTCGGCCAGCATTTCGGGCCGTCACCGTCAAAGCCAGCCTATTCGGAGCGAAAAGCTCAACCCGACGGGGGAGCAAAACCGTCGCGATGACTGCAAAGGAATTTGCCCTATTGATCATGACACGAGTTCTCCAGATGGGCTATGGAGACAAAGGATTGTCTGTCGACTATACTGGAGTGCCGCTGTTGGTGTCCGGATCCCCTTTGCGAAGGTCCCCAGCCTTCACAACTTGGTCGCCAGCAAGCGTCCCCGCCTAAACTACCCACCCCATTCGCCTTCGACAGCCTTTCGAACGCAGTGCACGCGCCATGAGTCGGCGTGACTTCTGCGACGGCGATCCGAGACTTGTGCTTCTCGGTGATTTTGACATTTTGACGTTCCTACTCGTGGGACCGTCGATGCGTCTTGGCTGCCAATCGTGCGACACCCCTCATATTCCTGCCGAATCGCCATGTCTTCAACCAAGCAAACGGGCCGACGGAAAAAGGGTTCGCCCCCAAGCCGCGGCTTCATTCACGCTGTCCAAGCCCTGGCCGCCGCCGTTGTGGTTCCGGTGCTCGGGTTTTCGCTGTCCTCCTTCTTTTTCGGGGCCGATCCCCGGATCGACGAGAACGTGTTGCTGCACACGGTGTCGCCGCAGGACCTGAATGTCACCGTGATCGAACGCGGGAATCTGCAAAGTCAGAACAACCGCGAGATCAATTGCATGGTCGAAGACGTTCAGCGCGACGGCATCAACGGTACGCCGATCCTGTGGATTGTTCCCAACGGTAGCCGGGTTAAAAAGGGCGACCTGCTCGTCGAACTTGAATCTGCGCCGATGCGCGAAGAACTCGATCAGCAGATCCTTGATACCGAAGAAGCTCGCTCGACCCAGATTCAAGCCGAGGCGAACTTCAAGAACCAAATCGTTCAAAACGAGACCAGCAAAGCCGAAGCGGAACTACAAGTTCAGCTCGCTAAGCTGGAGCTGAAAATGTTCACCGATGACGAGAGCGGAACACACAAGCTGGCGGTCGAGGAAATCAAGCGAACGATCGACGAAGTCAACAATCAGATTCTCGAAGCCCAGGCGACCTTGGAATTGCGTCGTGACGATCGTCGCGGGATCGACTCGTTGTACAAACTTGGTTATGCCAACCGCAACGAATTGCGAAAGAGCGAACTCGCGTACCTGCAAGCCGAAGGAAAGTACGCCGCCCAGCTCAACAAGTTAGAAACCACGCTGGCGACGCTGCGAAAGAAAGAAAACTACGAGCAGGAAATGGAACTGTTGCGATTGCGAGGCAAACTCGCGACCGCCGAGCAGGGCCTTGAGCGAACGCTGCGAAACAATGAAGCTAAACTGGCTCAGGTTCAAGCGATCTTGCGTGCCCGAACAGAGTCACTGAAGAAGGAAGAAGAGCGTCTCGAGCGTTATCAGGAGCAATTGGCAGCCTGCAAAATTTACGCTCCCGAGGATGGCATGGTTGCTTACGCTTCCTCGCGTAACGACGAGATCCGCGAAGGCGCCCCGGCTCGCTATCGTCAACACCTGATGTCGCTCCCGTCGCTGCGACAAATGCAGGTTCAAACGGCGGTGCACGAATCGGATTTGGATCAGATCAACATCGGAATGAAGGTCCGCATTACCGTCGATGCCTTTCCCGAAATGGAATACATGGGCACCGTCCAGTCGATCGCCGTTTTGCCAGATCAAAACGGTTGGCTAAGCAGTGGGACGAAGGTCTACACGACGATTGTGACGATCGACGACGAAGTTGAACAATTGAAACCAGGGATGACGGCCGTGACCGAAATCATGGTCGATTCGATCAAGGAAACCGTTGCCGTGCCGATTCAGGCGGTGATCGAACGAGACGATCAAACGGTCGTTTTGGTGCGTCAAAACAATCGACTGAGTATTCGCAACGTCGAAGTCGGCCGCGAAACCGATTCTCTGGTTCAAATCGCCGATGGCTTGGCCACCGGCGAACAAATTGCGTTGAACCCACGAGAGTTCGTCGATGAACTGTTGGGCGAAGGCTGATCCGATTTGTCGGTCAACTGTCATTCGTTCCCAGATCCACATTAGCTTTTAACCTGGCGACTCCGTTCATGTGGTGGGCCACCCTGAAACTTGCTGTTCGTAACTTGCTGTTGCATAAGATGCGCAGCTCGTTGACCCTTCTGGGGACGATCCTCGGGGTCGCTTCGGTAATTGCGATGTTGTCGATCGGCGAAGGTAGTAAGCAGGACGCGTTGGATCGCATCCGCCAGCTTGGCGCTGGCAACGTCATCGTCCGTTCGATGAAACCCGCCTTGGAAAACGATTCCAGTCAATCCGCTGCCAGCCAAGGCGTGGTGTCAACGCGATCTTACAAGGTCAACGCATACGGACTGACCTATGGCGATTTGCGGGCGCTAAACGATTTGCCCACCGGTGAAACCATTGTTCCGGTGATGATGAAACGTCGAGACATTTCGAACGGTCGACGCCGAATCAGCCAGTGTCGTGTCGTCGCGACCACGCCTGAATTGGCAGACGTTCGTGAAATTGATGTCGCCCGAGGCCGATTTTTGCAATCACGCGATCTGGAATCGATGTCCAACGTTGCCGTCCTGACCGAAGGCGCTGCCGTTGCATTGTTCGGGTTTAATGATCCCCTTGGCAAACCGGTTTTGATCGGTGGGATCGCCTTTCGCACCGTCGGGATCCTCAAGCAGCGCGACAGCGGCCGGGCCCGGGCCGGTGAGAGTGAAGGCGGCGACGCGAACAAGGACATCTTTATTCCGCTGGATACCGGACGCGCACGATTCGGGTACTTCACCCGAGAAGGTTCCCGTGGTAGCCGAGAGTTCGATCGCGTCGAGCTGAGCGAAATCACGTTAGCGGTCGCCGATGCCGAAGATAAAGAGGCAGCAACACGCGTCGTACCGACGGCAAATATGATTCGTGGTTTGTTGGAAAAGAGCCATGCCGGTAAAGAAGACTACCAGGTCCTCGTGCCACTAGAATTGATGGCCCAAGCAGAACACGAAAAGCGGATTTGGAATTTGGTCCTTGGGGCGATCGCCGGCATCTCGCTGCTTGTCGGTGGGATCGGGATCATGAACATCATGCTGGCCACCGTGACCGAGCGGACGCGCGAGATCGGAATCCGTCGCGCCATCGGTGCAAAACGCCGCGACATCATTCGTCAGTTCTTGTTGGAAACGACTGTCCTCTCGGCAGCCGGCGGCGTGTTGGGCGTCATGCTCGGCGTTTCGATTCCGATCGCAGTCACAATGATGGCCGGGATGAAAACGGTGACCAGTATCGGCGCGATCTTATTGGCCTTTGGGATTTCGGTTGCGACGGGAATTATCTTCGGCGTTTACCCGGCCTATAAAGCAGCCGCGATGAACCCGATTGAAGCATTGCGAAAGCAGTAGCAATCACAGCAGCGGCCGGTCTGAGCCCTTTTGCTTTGAGATCAGCCACATGGCTTTAGCCACGGTTGCGTTGCGATATCTCTAATGACGAACCCCCATCGGTTCATGGCGCACACTCATGGTCTTCGATTGAAGCTCGGCGTTTACCGTCGATCCCGCAATCACCTTGACTGAATCACAGCGCCGCACTCATTGTCATTCCCCAGACTTAGATCCGGCAAAGCCACGTAGTGTCTTCAGCCGCTGGTCAATTTCACCGAACCGCCGAATCCACTCAGACGGGTAGAGCGGGTAGTAGGCGTAAACATTGTTGACATCGGTATCCCGTCGGATGTAGGCGATCGTCTCATAGCCAACGGCGGTTTCGGCGAACGTAAACCAATCGCCTTGCCGGGTTTGTTCCAGAGTCCCCATGGTGAGATGATCGACCGCCCGCTGGGCTCGGACACGTTCAATCACCAGCCAAGGAAGTGTCGGCGGGTTTGGGTAGCCGCCCCAGAAACCACTTCGTGATTCTTGGTACGATCGCCAATGACGGATCAATGAATTCTGTCGTGATTGCTGCACAGTTTGATCGCTGGGCAGATTCACAAGTCGCTGACGAATTTCCACATTGACGCCCGATTGGTTCACCATCATTTGAAGGGCCAGCGTGCTCAACCAATCGGCATGCTCGGCCACATACAACAGTTCGTTGAACGACGATTGCCCTTCGATCGCTTGGTCGCGAACAACACGTGACCACTTTTGCAGCACATCGATCACCGCCAATTGGTCGTCAAACAACGTGGTATCCGGATGACCGATTCTCGAGATCCAAAACTGCTGTCCTTGATAGGAGCTGTGCTGCGGATCGATGAAAATCTCACTTAACCTTAGCAGCGAAATGTGTTCGCCGATATTGTCCTCATCGGCAAGTTCTTTGCTGAGGATCCAATCGAGTTCATCACCCAAAGGAATCGTAACCGGCGTCGAAAGACGAAGGCGTTGGTTCCCGGCGCCGGGGCGAATCGCAATCGGATCGCGATCGCTAGTGGGCAATTCCATCGCAAACATGTCTTGTCGCCAGGTCGATGTATTCGGAAGCATCGTCGACCAACGTATCGCCAGAACGACCAAGACCGGAAAAAGCAGTGCGGCGGCAATGTATTTAACTGATGTAAGTACGTAATGTTTGGTGTAGGCCTTTCGTTGCGTCCAAAGATTTGTCAATCGATAAGACGCGACGAATAGAATCGCAGCAGAGATCAACAGCACGCCGACTGCCCAGGGATAGAACCCGAAGACCGCCAAGACCAGAAACATGCCGGAAAAGTGCACCGCAACCGGACCCGCAAAGAAACTTAGCAACGGACGTGTCGTTGCCTGAGAAAACAAGACAGCCATCGCGTATGCCGCCAAACCACCGGCATAGATCGACAGGATCATCGCGGTCTCTTGAGCGAGATTAACCGTGATCAAGAATGGGCTGATCGCGATCAACAAGATCAGATGGATCAACACAAACGACGGCAGCAATCGAGTAACCCAGACGAGCCTTGGCGAAATACCGCGATCAAAAAAGAACGCACTCCGCCCACGAATCGAGTCGCTGTAGAATGTCAGTCCGGCGATGGCAAAACCAACGATGGCGAGCAGAATGTATCCTAACGCTCGGCTGTTTTGGTCTGCGTGGACTAGGACACCGGCGGCGATGCTGATCACGACCGCCAGAAGATAGTACCACGCATTTGGCCGGAAGCTTTGCCACAGTAATGCATGAAAGGGGCTGGGACGCCGGCCTGCCAATGCCGCTCCCAACTTGTATCCCGTCGACATCGGAGGTTGATAGGCGCTGCGAATCCGATTGGCTTTCGATAGTGCACTCCAATCACGTTCCGGGCCGGTCAACCGTTGCCGTGAAGCCAAGGTTGTTAATCCGGTAAGGGCGAGGAGAACCAAGCAAGCGATCGCGACGAACCAAAACAACGCGTCAGCGGAGAAGGGCATCGGCCGGGCGGCACCTGACCACCAGACGAACAGACCGAAGAACGCCCACAGGGCAGCCCCGAACATCGGTGCCGATGCGATCAAGCCAACGATAGCAGACCGAAAGTATGTCGCCGTGAACAAGCTGCACAATAATGCCGCAATACTGAGACCGATGGTTCCTAGCGCAGCCGGGAACGGACCGTCGACTTGTTGCTTGCTATTGGTGATATCGAAAAGAATCTCTTTTTGATGGATCCCAAATGTCACGAACAATAGCAGGGTTCCGATCAGCCAGGACCACATCAAGCAACCAAACGAGACCAAAAATTTGCTGGCGATAATCGGTTTCCAATTGGCCGGCAACGTGCGTAACCAAGCCAACGAGCCGCTGTCTTCTTCGCTACCGATCAAAAGTGCCGGGGCACCGAACGCGACCAAAAATGGGACGAACGACCAGATCGCGGTCGCTCCGCCGAGCGTATCAGATCGGCCCAAGGGGACGAGGTGACTGATCAATTCTAGTAGGATGAAAAATCCCAACGTCGACAGTGGGGCCGCAATCGCCAACGACCGTAGCAAACGGTAGTCTTTCCAAAGCAATCGCGTGAAGATTTGCACGTTCATCGTGACAACCTATGAGATCGAAGTGCGGCAAAGGTCGGGGATCAAAATAGATGAGCACCACGAATGATGCGGTGGGCTATTTAACGACTGATTCAATATTCGTTAGCTGTAGGCAACCTCGCCTGATGGTTTCGCTTCGGGCGGTTGTGACTTCGGTCGACTAGCGTGAGGATCACAGACCGCGACAAAGATTTCTTCTAGCGTTGGCGTGGCTTGATCGACTCGTACAACGCCGGCGTTCTCGTCATAGTCCTGTCGCCAGTCGTCCGCTAGATCTGTCACAATCCAGCGAAGCTGGCGTCCGTTCTTACTTTCGGTCAACACGTCACCACGTGGCAACACCACCGTCGCGTCGCTGTGATCAAGCGTTGCCGTGATGACCTGGGTGGAATCTCGAAGTGCTTGTAGAGGCTTGACTAGCTTTAACTCGCCTTCGTGAAGGATCCCGATCCAATCGGCTACGCGTTCCACTTCGCTGATCTGATGACTGGATAGCAACACGGTGTGTCCCAGTGCGGCCCGATCGACCATCGACTCCAAAAACTGGCGGCGAACCATCGGATCAAGTCCGCTCGTCGGCTCGTCTAAAATGAGTAGCGAAGGGTCGTGCGATGTCGCCAAGGCCAACGCGACCTTCGCACGTTGACCTTTGCTCATGTGCTTGATTTTGACACCGGGCGAGATGTCGAATGCCCCCAAGGCTTCGACGTAACGGCCCGGAAATAGGTCGTCATAAAAGGCGGACGTGAACCAACCGATTTCTTCGGCGGTCATCCAGTCATACATCGCCGGAGCGTCGGAGACGTAACCGGTCTTCTTGCGGATGTCTTCGCTCTCTTTTAGGCAGTGCATGCCCAAAACCTCGGCGTGCCCTGAATCCGGTTTTAGTGTACCGGTGAGGATGCGAATCATTGTGGTTTTACCCGCACCGTTTTCGCCAAGCAGCGCAAAGACAATACCCGATGGGATTTCCAAATTCACATGATCGAGCGCCTGTTTGTTACCGAACCGTTTGCTAACGTTCTTCAGTGATATGATTGAATTCATCGCGAGATTCCCAATGAAAAGTAAACGGGAAGAAAAGCCAAACAGTTAAGTGCTACCGTTGCCGCCGGCTTTCGCAGCTTCTTCAAGCTCGTTTTGCTGCCGAGTTAGCTCGGCTTCAAATAGGCTCCGTAATTCGTCTGCACTCATGCCGCCGGCGAGCGCATCAGAGAGGGCTCGGCGAAAGCTCTCGGCCACGAGCGTATTACGCGCCTTGGTGCAGCGTTTGATCGCGTCACGACGAACGATCATACCGCGTCCCCGAAGCGGTTCGAGGACGGAATCGGATTGCAATTCCTGATAAGCACGTGCGATCGTGTTCGAGTTAATCGCTAACTCGTTGGCAAGCTGCCGAACACTCGGAACCATTTGGCCGCCGACAAGGATCCCGTCAGCGACCGCCAGCTTTACCTGACGGACAATCTGCTCGTAGATCGGGATGTCTCCGTCCGGATCGATCGAAAAAAACATGGCAAACACTCTCGGTTGGAGTGATCTCGATTCGGTGTACCGCTGTCATGGTACACGGAGTCTCTGGCCTGTCAAGTATTTTCTTGTCGGTCGTCACTGGTCCAGGACCGCGATTGATTGACCGGTGCTGCGGCGAACCGCGACGACCAGCAACAATACTGTCAGCGGTAGCGTCACCATCAGTCCCATGCCAACCATCGCGACGCCGATCCCGATCAGGCACGTAGTGGCGACGGCAATCAGAAACGAGTTGAACGGGTCAAAGAAGGCAATCGTGATTGCGGGATGAACATTCCTGCGCAACGGTCGATCGGTGAGACACAGTGGCAAGAGCGGCCAAAAACTCATCGCGAGAAAGACCGGGATCAACACCGAAATCAGGAATCCAAACCCATAGAGCAGGAGCGTCGTACCGATTAGCGTGCTGTTACTTGCCACCGAAATTGTGAGTGCAGTCACCAGCAGCCCCACGCCATTGAGCAGAAACAGCAGGAGCACGGTCACTGCGGTTCGTATCACCAACTTCCATCGCGGCTTAAACGAATCACTCAGCCAAGACGATGTCTCGACCACCGGTAAATTGAAATCGACATTGCAAAGTCGATCAGAAAGGTACAGCCCGACGCTAAGTACATACGCGATCACCAATAAGAATAGCGGCGAGAGCACCAATGTGATGGTTATCGCCCCGTTGGCATTGGTTTGTGCGTATTGGTTCAAGCCAATCAACGGAACGACGACCAGCAGCACCAACAAGCCCCCGATCACAAAACCGGGAAGAAACAGTTTGCGTCGTCCGACAGCGAAGAGCGTTTGGGTGTCACCAAAGATGGTTTCGATAGAGACTTTTTGGAGATGCTGTTCGTCATTTTGCTGCGGGGCACGAGGTTGCCGATCGGTATCACCCGATGTCGTAAGTTGGGCAACAAATTCTTGGTCGCAGCTAGGGCAAAGCGATCGTTTTCCGGCCGCTTGGTGGGGGAGCTCGAGCGTCGCGTCGCAATGGGGGCAAGATTGCTGAAACGTTTGATTGGGGGCGTTAGCCATCAGCATTTCCAAGGATCGAGTTCAAGCCAATCGCGTCGCGATCGCCACCAACAACAACGCCAAGGCGACTCCATCGGCAGTCTCCACTCGGTTGCTTCCGGCGCTGCGACGTAGGTAATCCAGTAATCGACCGGTAGGGCACCCCATCCGGCAATAACCCATCGGGACCACGCTGGCGAACAGCAGCGTAGCGATCGCGAAGGCAATTGAGGTTAACGGGGCGACGCGGTAGAGGTAGGCATGAAACGGTTCCCATCCCGCGAGGTCAACCGAGGGGCGAAACAAAAGCAATAAGTATGCAATCACCAAACAAGAACCGGGGACGACCATCAGGACACGCGTCAGTGTCGCCGGTAGGCGAATTCGTCTTCGGCTCTTGGGTTTTGGCCTGAGCGATTGTTGCAACGCACCGTGTGGACAAAGGTGGTTGCAGTAGGGGTTTGATTTTCCGATCGGCGGAGACGCGAATGCGATCAGGGCGATCGCCGCTAACGCCGGTGCGAGTCTCCACGCGATTCCCTCTCCGCCCCATCCGGCGATCAAGGCCATCGAAATCAAATTTCCTGACCATAACCCAATGACCACAACGCTGGCCGCCAACCAAAGGGAGCGAAGCCAACGGCGACGAAATAAACCACGTGACTTTAGGATTGACAGCGTAAGTAGCATCGCAAAACAGGCGAAGTCGGTGACACCGAACCGGATATCGCCCAACCAACTTGCAAGTCTTCCGCGGAGCGTCGACTCCATTCTGCGCCGTTCGGCTGTTTCACGTACCCGGTCGGCCCATCGGTCGGCGGTCGCGAAGATCGTTTCGCTGATCGCAAGGCTAGTCATCGTGGCACCGGAGACGCCTTCGATACCCGATTGTTCTAGATTTGTTGCGGCAAGTTCTGCCATTGAACGATCGACAAACTTATTCCAAAAACTTCGTTCCATGCGGCAGTAGCGAACGTACGGCTGATTATCAAACGAGCTGCGAATGAAGATCGCTCGAACGATCGGTGATCGTTCCTTCGGCTCCGATTGACCCTCTTGTCCGGTTCGCCCATCCAGTCGGAGCAAAAGTTCGGTAGGGCCCTGGTAACCGATAATCGTTTCGCTGTACGGACCGCTGCGCAGGACTTGCCCGAGTTCGTTGCCTTGGTGATCAAAGACGACGACACGATGGTCGCGGTTTTCCACTCGACCAGCATTGGGAAACCAATCGGACAATTCTTCGATGGAGATTTCGTCGGGAAACACTAGCGAGCCTCGATTCCCGCCGATTCGCGTTAGGACTCCTTTTGCGAGTGCCAACGACGTCAGCGTCGCCCCTGAAACCGCATCGATCTTTGCCGGCTCTTCCGGGCCCGACCAGTTCCACCGCGTGAACTGATCGAAGAAGGTTTTGTCATTTCGGACGGCCCGGACGTGCTCTTCGGTATCACCACTGTCGAGCATTTGGGTGCCGAGCAAATTGAATTGTTCATCGATCACGAGCAACGCTTCGGTTGGACCTCGATAGCCGATCACGTCTTTTGCCGCGGGCATCGTTCGGGCGGCACGACCAAGTCTTTTGTCTTGGTCGTCATAGATACCCCAAAACCCGTCGGCATCGGCGTCGGCGTCAATCCGTGTTGCGGCGGGAACGATTCGCTTGACGATCGAGAGTTCCGGGGCCGGCATGCGTTCGCCGGCCCAACGACCTCGATCGTGTGCCGGCGGAATCAGTACGCACAGCGCGATCACCAGGGCAACGCGCAGGCAATGCACGAGCGGTGCGAGGCGATGAAATTTTTTGCGCATCAATGGCGTACTTTAAGCAGGTAAACACGAGTTTTGGGGGTTAAACATCTGGATAGCACCCTCCCGCTTGCGGGATAGTCGGACGAGCAAACGGTCGGGGAGGGGGGTGCCCTCTTCGGGCCTGAAGGCCCGACTCTCCCAGTGGGGAGAGTGAAATGCCTTAAGCCGAATCATTCGTGTTCAACTGCTTAGTGCAACGGCAATCTGCCATGGTGATCACGTACCGAGTTGACCCAGGCGATCGCCGGTGGGTAGGAGCGTAAGAGCATGACAATCTTACTCGTCGAGGTCGACCACAGTGGGGCGACCAGGCTGGGTTGTCCACCACTCGCCCACAAGTCATTGAGTAGCATGGCGAGCAAGGCTGGTTTATCGACGTTTTCCTCGTTCAGTTTGAGCGAGTGACGTCGATACCGCTGTCGGATGTTTTGTTCTAAGTCGTCGTGATCAGATGGATGATCGTCCGGTCCGCAATCAATCGGACTGGGAGTACGTATCGCTAAGGCGAGCACGTAGCGCAACCGCCGCAAGGCAACGTCACGGTTTTGAGCTTGGCTGCGTCTTTCGGTCGCTTCGCCAATCAGCCCGGTCGGACGATGTTCCATGAAGACGCCGCTGCTGGTCTTGTTGCGATGTTGACCACCCGGACCACTTCGCCGTTGAGTCCGCAATTGGCAATCCTTTGCCAGAAGATCGACATCAAGCACGGCAGGGTGCGGGGCGGACACCAGCCGGCAAGCTTGACGGCTGGATCGATCGGGAATTGACGCATTGGAATCGCGTTTCATGATGGCATTCTGCTCGACGAAAGAGCGTTCGTGCGATTAATCGCTACAGTTCTTCGACAGCATTCTTGATCGTTTGTACTAGATGCGCTCGGATGTAGTACTGCCGGTTGTGCGTATCGATCTCGATTCCTAGTTCCTTTGCGATACGAATAGCCAAGTCAACATCTTTGACGCCATGATACTGGTTGACTACTCCGTCATCGGTGTAAATGGTTTCCATATCGTTGTCAAAGCCAGACTCTAGGGCGTCGGCGAACTCGGTGATCCAAGCTTCGGGGACTCGACGTTGCCGGCAGTGATCGACGCTCCAGATTTCATCTCCGGTGCATTCGGCAAGCAACGCTAAAAGATGGTGTCGAGCGATCATGAGTCGGTGGGGGCGATGATGCGGTCGATTTGCGCTGCCAAGATGAAATCGTTTTCACTGAGCCCACCGATCGCGTGCGTGGTCAGAACGATCTTCAGGTGTCGATAGCCGGTCAAGTGAAGATCGGGGTGGTGTTGTTCACGTTCGGCAACTTCGGTGATTCGGTTGATCATTTCAATCGCCCGCACGAACGACTTGCAATTCACTTTGCGATAGATCAGCGTTGCGTTCTGATCGAGTTCCCAAGACGTCACCGCTTGCCGGTACTCGTTCGCTTGCTCTGGCGTCAGTTGATCCACGCCGCCTTCACAGGGAACGCATTTTTGGGCGGCAAGCTTATCGGCGGTGATTGGATGCATTGTTGTCTTTCCGTGAACCCATGGATTCGTCTCGTCAGTCGCCGAGTGTTTGATCACGGTTCCCGACGTTGATTCGGTTTTATTCGGAGTGAACGGTCAGGCGTTGCGTCGTTCGGTCGCAATTCGATGCTGTTCCGTGAAGCCAACGTAAGAGCGTTTCGAACACGTCGCCGGCATCGACATCGTGCAGCAGGTCGTGTAAGCCGTTTGGCCATGCGATCGAACGAACATTCGCTCCCGCTCGCATTGCAAAGTGTCGGCAAGCAGCACGGTCGATCAGCTCGTCTCGTTCACCGTACAAGATCAACGTCGGCGTGTCGACTTCCGAGGCGTGGTCCAAAGCGAACCGACCTTGGGCGATCAACTGGGTCGCGTTGTAAAGCGAAATGACGGAATGTTGATAGGGGTCCGCCGCGACTTGTTGTGCGATCGAAGCGTCGGCGGTTAACGAGGCGACGTTTGGCGGTTTGCGAAGCCGAACCCAAGGCAGCATGTATCCTGTCGCCCACGCCGCAAATAGGTTGGGGCGGTCAAGGTGTTGAGGAGGCATCAGCATCGGAGCGACGAGCATCATGCCCGTCAGTGGTGATTGATCAAAGTGGTCGAACTCTTGGCGGCGAAGGGCGTAGTTGACCGCCAAATTGCCTCCCATGCTGTGACCGAGTAGGAATTGGTTGGAAGACGGAAATCGTTCGCCGATTTGTTTTCGAATCGAAGCGACTAATGCTAGCGACCGGTCAAAGGAATGTACGCTCCCACGTCGTCCCGATGATCGGCCATGCCCCGGTAAATCGACGGCGGCGACGGCGATGCCGTGATCAAGAAAGCGTTTCGCGCAGTCGTGGAACCGGCCACCGTGATCGCCCAGGCCATGGACAATTATCACGGTCACTTCAGGATCGAAACCCGTCGTCCACAGATGACAGTGGAGATCGGCGTGATTCGGCAATTTCAGCGTTTCAACACTCATCGACATGCTGGTAAAGGCGGCAAATCGGTGGATTTCGGGCCGTTAGGAAGTAAACGGCACAAAATTCGCGTATTTCCAAGTGGCGGCAACGGGCTCTTGTCAGGATGGCACCCAGGGGTAATCCGATGCCTCGCCCTACTCTCCAGGGACACCTGTTTCGAGGGACAATCATGCTATTCAGGCTACTTTTACTCTTTATCTTCGTTCCACTGGTAGAGCTGTATTTGCTTTTACAGCTCGCCGACGCTACCAGCGCGGGGGCGACGTTCCTAATCGTCATCGCCACCGGGGTTTTGGGGTCATACCTGGCGAAGCGTGAGGGGTTGATGGCATGGCAGAAATTTCATGCGGCCCTGGGTGAAGGGCGTGTCCCCAGCCGTGAAATCCAAGACGGGTTGATGATCGTGTTCGCGGCGGCGCTCTTGTTGACGCCCGGGCTGATCACGGACGCCGTCGGATTTTTACTGCTCGTTCCTGTGGGACGCGATTTGCTGCGGAAGACTGTGCTGGCAAGGTATTTTTCAGGGTTTAAGAACGTCCAGATTCGCGGCAGTTTTTTTGAAGGCCAATCGCGACAGACGTTTGACGATTCGAATACGATCGATGGAAAGGTCACACGCCGTTAATGCCGTTTAGTCCTGCGTTTTCGGTTGGATCAAGCGTTTTCGCAGGCGTGCCTGTTCGACTTGCTCCGCCCACCGCGAAATCTCCTGGTCCATCCGCCGAGCACGTTCGGGGTATTGTTCGGCAACATCGACTGACTCGTTGCCATCGCTTTCGAGGTGGAATAGCCTTGCCGGCTGCTTCGAATCCGGTGGATTGACCGATCGAGTCACAAAGGGGCGAACCAGTTTCCACGGTCCTTCTCGGACCGCTGCGTTGTGTGTGTAGTTCGGCTCACCGCGGTTCCATTGCCAATGGTAACGGCTTGTCTTGCGGCTTTTCCCCTGCAGCACATCAAGAAAACTTTGGCCGTCAAGCTTTGGGGCGCCAGGCGTTTGCTGCGCGATGCCACAGATTTCGCTGATGGTCGGAAACAAGTCAATGAATTGCACGACGTCCTCAGCGGTTCGCGGTTGGAATTTGCCGGGCCACCGTACCATCATCGGTACCCTGATTCCGCCTTCGTACACTTCGTACTTCATTCCTCGAACATTTGGGTTGAATCTCGCACCGGTCACCGGATCAGGCCCGTTGTCACTGGCGAAGATCACAACTGTGTTGTCCGCAATACTTAGGTCATCGAGTGTCTGCAGTAGCTCGCCGATACCACGATCCATGATTTCGATCATCGCATAAATCGTCGCGGTGTTTTCATTGAGTCCCTTCGCAACGTAACGCTGCACGACTTCCTCGGGCGCCTGCAGCGGCCGATGTGGGGCATAGTGCGCTAGGTGCAAAAAGAAAGGCTGTTCGTGGTGCCGCCGGACAAACTCGATCGCTCTGTTTGACAGGTCATCCGTTAGGTAGCCGTCGTCAACCTCCAGGTGACGCTCTCCAAGGATCAAACGGTATTTGAAGTAGCCGTTCCCTTTGGCGCCGACAAAGCCTTCGAATTCATCGAAGCCATGGTTCGTCGGACCAAATCCGTCCCCGATTCCGCAGTGCCACTTTCCGATCAAACCTGTTTTGTAGCCTGCGTCACGCAGATGTTCGGCGATCGTTCGCTCGTCGTGCCGCAGGCGGGTTAACTTCGGATAGTCGTATTGGTTCAGCGTGACCACGCCGGTGCGGTGCGGATAGCGGCCGGTCAGCATCGCCGCCCGAGCGGGGGCGCACACGCAGGACGCACTGTACGCATTCGTAAAATTAATACTCTCGCCCGCTAAGCGGTCCAAGGTAGGCGTTCGGCTAGCACCGCCATTGAGCGACGCCAAATCGCCGCGTGTCATATCGTCGGCCAAGATCAGAATCACGTTGGGCTTTTGCGGGTTCTGCGAATAAGCCGCTGATGACAGCAATGCGGACAGTAGGGCGAGGGATCGGGCAAAGTACTTCATCAATTTGATAAATCCTGAGATAAACCAGCCCAAAAACCAATGCTTTGGTGCCAACCTTAAACACGAGTCTTTGGGTTTAAGCATCTGGATAACACCCTCCGGGAAGCGTCATGCTCGTCCAAACATACATTCGGGATGAATCACCAGTTTACAACGTTTCAATTCACGCTGTTTAAGAAGCGTCTGACGTCGAAGAATAGAAGTCTCATCGGGATTCCCGCTGGAGACAAACCCACAGAAGACGAAGACGCGACCTCAGCACAACAACTTTCCGACGACAACGGACCCCCGATTACGCCATGAGCCGATCAGAATCCGATGGGATCGAAATGCCAGACCTTGAGCAACTACGGCCCTATGCCGTTTGGATCGTTCTTGCGCTGGTACTCGTCTTCCTTTTAATGACCAGTTTCTACACCGTCCAAGCCGAATCCCAAGGCGTTGTCTTACGATTCGGACGCTTCATCAAAACGGTTGATCCGGGCCTGCGATTTAAGCTGCCTCTGGGGATCGACCAAGTGGAGATCGTTCCCGTTCGCCGCCAGCTGAAACAGGAATTTGGGTTCGGGACGGTTGGGGCCAGCAACCCGACGCAATATTCCGACGAACAGAAAGAAGAACGCAACATGGTCACCGGTGACTTGAACACCGCCTCGGTCGAGTGGGTGATCCAGTATCGGATTCAAGAGCCACAGCTTTATCTGTTCAAAGTCCGCGAGCCCGGCCGGACACTCCGCGACCTTTCTGAATCGGTGATGCGGACCGTCGTCGGTGACCGAACGGTCGACGAAGTGATCACGATCGGCCGACAAGAAATCGAAGTCGAAGCATTGACGGAGCTACAAGAATTGGTCAATCGATACGAATTGGGGCTCGGCATCGACCAGGTGCAGCTCAAAAACGTTAACCCGCCTGGACCTGTTCAGCCCTCGTTCAACGAGGTCAACCAAGCCCAGCAAGAACGTGAGCAAATGATCAACGAAGCCAACGGGGAATACAACAAGGTTGTCCCCCGTGCCCGAGGTGAAGCCGAACAAAAGGTCCAGGCCGCCGAAGGCTATGCGACCAAACGGGTGAATGAAGCCGAGGGTGACGTCGCGCGATTCAACGCCGTCTTGACCGAGTACCTGAAAGCCCCCGAAGTCACCAAGCAACGTCTTTACATCGAAACGATGCGGCAGGTTGTGCCGTCGCTCGGCAAAAAAATCATCCTTGACGATGGTGCCAAACAAGTGCTTCCCTTACTGCCACTGACCGGAGGATCGGTTCAATGAAACAGGTCCCGATTACCCTAGCGATTGTTTTTCTAATCGCGGCATCCTTCATCACGTATTCATGCGCTTACACGGTTGATGAAACCGAGCAGGTGATCCTGACGCAGTTTGGCAAGCCGGTTGGCGATCCGATTGTCGATAGCGGCCTGCATTTCAAACTGCCGTTCATTCAGGAAGCGACCTTCGTCGAAAAACGCATCCTCGAATGGGACGGGCGGCCCAACGAGATGCCGACCAAGGACAAGACCTATATCGTCGTTGACACTTTTGGCCGCTGGCGGATCAACGATGCCAAGCAATTCTTCCTGCGACTTCGTGACGAACGCAGCGCCCAATCGCGACTCGATGACATCCTGGGTAGCGAAACACGAAATGCGATCGCCAAGCACGAACTGATTGAACTCGTTCGCACCACCAAGGATCGCGAACCGATTCAAGACGCCGTGATCATCGAAGGTCCCGGCACCGCGGGAACGCTGTACCCGATTTCGAAAGGCCGAGCCAAAATCGAAGAAGAGATCTTTGCCAAGTCGGCCGAAAAGCTGGCGGACTTCGGCATCGAATTGCTCGACGTTCGATTCAAGCGGATCAACTACAACGAGAACGTTCAGCAGCGGATCTACACGCGGATGATCAGCGAACGCAAACAGATCGCCGAACGATTCCGCAGCGAAGGTGCCGGCGAAGCGGCAAAGATCATCGGACGCAAAGAACGCGACCTACTGGAGATCGAATCGGAAGCTTACAAAAAGGTGCAGGAGATTCGCGGGGCTGCGGATGCCAAGGCAACGGAGATTTACGCCGCCGCCTATAACCAGAGCGAGGAAGCCGTCAGCTTTTACGCGTTCATCAAGACGATGGAAACCTACGAGGAGATGCTCGGTGGCGACAGCACGCTGGTGTTGACCACCGACAGCGACATCTTCAAGTTTCTCAAGAACATCGACCAAAACGAGTGATCGTGGTGCAGCAACTAGGCTGCCAAGCAACCTCTCGACGAAAAAGAATCCCTCGCCTGCGATCGCAAGCGAGGGATTTGTCGTTGATCAAGGAAGCGGCACGCCCGCAATTCGGAGAATCGAGCGACAATATCGCTCAACTTTCCAAGTTGACGGCAGAGCTGCGGTCACACCCTAGGTGGAGGGCAATTACTTGCCTTCCTTTTCCTTCCGCTTCTTCTCGATGATTTCTTCTTGGACGTTCGAAGGAACCTCACGGTAGGTTTCCAGTTCCATCGAGAACGTACCTTGGCCTTGGGTCATGCTTCGCAGGTCAGTCGCGTAACCGAAAGTTTCGGCCAGCGGAACTTCGGCGATGATGATGCTGTTGCCATCGACGATGTCGTTGCTGCTCATGATCCCTCGGCGGCGGATCACGTCACCGACGACCGTCCCTTGGAAATCTTCGGGGCACTCGATTTCGATTTTCATAATCGGCTCAAGCAACTTCGGGCCGGCCTGCTTGAAGTACTCACGGAAGCAACCTTGGGCGGCGGTGTAAAACGCCTTCTCCGAGGAGTCAACTTCGTGGAACGAACCATCATTCAGGTCGATCCGAGTTCCCACCACGGGGTATTCCGCGAGCGGGCCTTTGCCGAGGATGTCGCGGAAACCTTTTTCGATCGCAGGGATGTACTGCTTCGGAATCCGGCCACCGACGACGTGATCTTCGAACTCAAAGCTGTCTTCGCTCACCGATTCCAGTGGGCTTAGCTTACCGACGATGTGAGCGTATTGACCGCTACCACCGGTTTGCTTCTTGTGCTTGTAGTTGAACTCGATGCTCTTGGTCGGGCTTTCGCGGTAGCTTACCTTCGGTGCACCGACTTCAATTTCGACGTCGTATTCACGTCGAATTCGTTCGATGTAAACCTCAAGGTGCAGCTCACCCATGCCGCTGATCAGGATTTCGTTGGTTTCCTCATCCGTCATCACGCGGAACGTCGGGTCTTCTTTTCGGAAACGCTGCAGTGCCTTGCCCATTTTGTCCCCGTCGCCACGGCTCTTCGGCGAGACGGCGATTTTGATCACGGGGTCTGGGACGAACATCGATTCCAAGGTGCACTGATCGCGGGTATCGCCATAGGTATCACCGCTGGCCGCATCGATTCCCATCACGGCAATGATGTCGCCGGCTTCCGCCTTGTCGATCTCTTCGCGCTTGTCGCTGTGCATCCGAACGATTCGGCTAAAGCGTTCGCTTCGTCCGGTACGTTGGTTGACGTAGGTACCGCCTTTTTCGATCGTTCCTTGGTAAATCCGCATGAACGTCAATTGACCGAAGGGATCATCGACGATCTTGAAGCCCATACCGACGAAGGGAGCTTTCGGATCGGGCTTCAACTCGATCCGCTTCTCTTCATCCTGAGGGTCACGGCCGTGGATTTCGCGATCCAGGGGGCTCGGCAGGTACGAGTTGACCGCGTCAAGCAACGGTTGAACGCCTTTGTTTTTGAACGCCGTTCCCATGTAAACCGGAGTCGCTCCGCCAAGAACCGCATCCCGAGTGACCTTGTAGATCATCTCCTTGGGGACTTCTTCTTCGCTGAGCAGCAACTCCATCATCTCGTCGTTGTACATCGACAACTGCTCGAGCATGTGCAGGCGTTGCGCTTCGCACTTTTCTTTCAGGTTCTCAGGGACTTCACCGACGTCGACGTTCTGGCCTTCGGTACCGGAGAATCGATACGATTTCATTTCGATCAGGTCGACGACGCCTTCAAAGTTTTCTTCGGCGCCGATCGGGTACTGCATCAAGAACGCTTCGGCACCCAATTTTTCGCGCAGTTGTTCGACAACGCGGAACGGGTTCGCACCGGTTCGATCCATCTTGTTGATGAAAGCCAAGCGTGGCACTTGGTAACGTTTCATTTGGCGGTCGACGGTGATCGACTGGCTTTGCACGCCACCGACGCTACAGAGAACCAAGACGGCCCCGTCGAGAACACGAAGGCTGCGTTCCACTTCGACGGTAAAGTCGACGTGGCCTGGGGTGTCGATCAGGTTGATCGCGTTGCCCTTCCATTGCAGGCTCGTCGCGGCACTGGTGATCGTGATCCCACGCTCTTTTTCCAGTTCCATATGGTCCATGGTCGCGCCGTCGCCACCGCCACGAACGTCTTCGATCTTGTGGATTCGACCAGCGTAAAACAGAATCCGTTCGCTGAGGGTCGTTTTGCCCGAGTCAATGTGGGCACTGATCCCAATGTTTCTTACGTTCTCCAGTTTCATCTTTTTTTACCTAGCGTTGGCAACCGACCGAGAGATGGCACGGTGACGACCGCTGTCGTTTGGTCGGGGATTGAATGTTTCGTGATCTATCGAACTGCGATTGAATTGGCAGTCAGTGGGGTGGAAATGTTGGCGGGATGGACATGATGGCGATCCACCTTCGATGCCTACACTCGCAAGTCTTGGGGAACCACCCGGGCTAAATTCCCGCTTCAAACGGTCGACTTGTCAATTGGTCGACACTGCAACCGTTCAACTCGCTAACCGGTCAGCGGACGGGCCGAACCGGATGATCTCGGTTCGTCCCAAAACGCGATTCAATCGGGTCGAGGTACCTGTATCGGACACACTCGGATCAGATCATGCCGGTATGGTTGGAAATTTTTGCGGAATATGGCAAAGGATTGGCCTATCGGGAAGGGCAAATTAGCCTCGTGACACGATTCGACCACAGGAATACCCCACGATTGGATGGGCATTCCTGGCGTTTTGCTTCGTAGGATCACGATTTTCCTCTTGCCGGACTTTGATTCGGCCGACATACTCCTGCTCCCTTACAGTTTTTGTAGGCGAGTCGCTGAGCCGTGCCGGGGAAAGGTTCCCCGGTAAGCTCCAGTCTCATCGACCGTCGCCGCAGTTTTGACAAGCGGAAGAACTGACCTGGTAGGCCCTGCTTTCTCGGCAGCAGCCACAGGCAGTCATCAGCCCGGCAAGACATTGGGGAAGACTGGTTGCACGATGCAATCGCATCGAATTCGCTTCACGCGAGCCACCCTGGTTAGACACGCACCAGTCCACACGGGTTCCCTCGATTGATCGGTTCACTCGGTCAATGGACGCCTCCCGCCCCATTTGCCTCGCACACTGATTTTTCTCTCCCTCGAATAACTGCGCCCGCGTCCGATCGCCATCAACCCGAGAGCTTTGCAAAATGCCTCCACGCCCAATGAGCTCGCGTAGCCGAGCCCGCAAACGATCACGAGTCCGCTCGCGAGCCAAGAAGAAGGATCCGATCTTCGTCGATGGCCAGCGACCACGTCCGATGTACGTTGATTACAAGGACGTCGAACTGCTCAAGAAAATGATCAACCGCCAGGGACGCATCGTCGGCCGCCGCAAAAGCGGTTGCACCGCCGTCAGCCAGCACGCCGTGACCGCGGCTGTCAAACGCGCCCGCTACATGGCACTGCTGCCTTACCAAGGCGAGTAAGGCGAAAGCAAACGAGCTTTAGATCACAATGAGCTTCCGAACGCACCGCCGCGTCGAGTTTCGAGACACCGACGCGGCCGGCATTGTTCACTTCTCGGCGTTCTTCCCTTGGATGGAATCGGCCGAGCACGAGATGCTTCGTTCGGTCGGAATTCAGATTTTGCCGGATAGCCATTCTCCGGCCCAGTCAGCTGACTCTCGGCAGACGGTCACTTGGCCTCGCGTGAGCGCCTCGTGTGATTATCACCAAGCGGCCCGCTTCGAAGACGAACTGTCGGTTGCCGTCGAGGTTCTTAAGATTGGTCGTTCAAGCGTCCAGTACCAAATTGCTTTCTCACGGCAAGCCGATAGCGGTCCGCCCGTGCCAATCGCGACCGGCAAAACCGTCGTCGTTTGTTGCCAGCTTCGTCCCGGCGGCAAGTTAGAAAAGGCCGAGATCCCGGCAGACATCCGCGCAAAACTCGAATCGCTCTAACGGTTGCTTCCCGTTGAAATTTGAGTGTGGGTTACCGTTCGGTAGCGCTTACCGGGTTGCCCATAGCTCAGCCGCTACCATGTTTGGGGATCGCGAACGAGTGGAACGTGATCACGACTCCGACGGCGATCATCGAAAGGCCCAGCCATCGTGGCGGCTCAACCCGTTTTTTGGGAGCTGGGATGACAGGCTCGATGATGGCACCCACGGTGGTCGAGTTATCCACCAGTGGTGTGTTGGTCATCTTGGCAATGAATCGCGTCGAAGGCTCGTTCAGCACAAACGACTCAACGCGACGAAATTGCAGCCCCAGCAGGATCAATAGGATCCCGAATAGGAAGTATCGATTTCGGTACAGTGACATAGTTCTAGCCGATCAAGAACGATTGGGAGGAAGGGTTCCACGTTTTGCTATCGTCCTTGGCGACATGGGCAGGCAAGCGAACCGATCGGAGTTCGGCCCGGGCAAGCAAACACCGCCAAACCAATCGGTATCTCCACGACAACCCGCGCCAGCGGAGCGGTCGGCGTCCACCGCGGGCTCTTTCGCAGGGCTGACCGGCTATCCCTCGTTGGCAGGCAGCCCGTCTCCGAACAGGTGATCGACCGCCTGCCGCATTGATTGGCCGAAATTCCGGTAGGCGGAGTCTTCCAGTAACTGCGATTGGCTGCTTTGCATGATCGCAGCGGCCAGCGCTTTGTGCTGACGCCAGTCATTTAAATCGAAGTCACGGATATCGGTGTAGACGTTCGACAGGTTGTTGCTGATTTTTGGGACCAGTACGACGCCGTTGTTTCCGTGCACCACGTGATAGTGCATCGCGACAAACAGCAGCAATGCGCCGCAAAACATCCCGGCTAGAAATTTCGACATCACACTGCCGGAAGTAAAACAAGAAAATGGGAACCGAATCGCCACTCGGGCGTGTCGCCGCAGCACCGATGGTCGCTGGGGAGGTCCGATCGCATCGGCTTGGTGGCAGGGAATTAATAGGCGTTACCCGGTGATCGGGCAAGCCGGATAAAAAATGGCAAACCTTGTGCCAGGAGTGGCTCGTGCGTCTTGACGATTCGCCCGAATCGCTACAGACTACGCAACCCACTTTGAGCGGTGAAGGACTGAAGTTTCCTCGGTCGCCTGCCGATCAAAGACACTCCCGGGCGGTTGCACTGCCGGGAATGCAAGGGCGATTAGCTCAGTTGGTTAGAGCGCCACGTTGACATCGTGGAGGTCAGAGATTCGAGTTCTCTATCGCCCACTCTTAACCCCTTGCACAGCAAGGACTTGCGATCCTCTCTCGTGGGTCGTTTCCGGGCCAATCGCCTGGGTCGTTACGTGGGTCGCAAAACATATTTTTACGACCCAGTAACCGCGTTCCAAAACGCAGTTCTTCACTTTGCTCCGCAGTCGTGTGGCTAAGTCGCACAGGCAACCACCTATGCCAGTCACCGCATATGCTTGGCCTGAACTGCGATTCCCAGCGTGGTGTCCTACGCCCGCCGCAGCGCATCAAACGGGGCGTTGATACCACGCTCGATTGTGCTGCCTGGTAACGGCTAACCCTGAGTGGCAAGCCACTGCTAAATACCGATCGGTACCTACACATGCGTTTCGGACGGAAGCTCGCGAGTTTTGCGCCAATCGCAAGGCTTTTGCGCGGACATCCGGGGCCTTTCCGCAATCTTCGAACACTTGGAGCAACAGCGGCAAATACCGCCCGTTGCTCCGCTAGTGTCACCTGCACCTCTTGGCGGCATCTGAGCTGCCTCCCGTTTGCTGCGTCCGTTTATGTCCTCTCCTAGAGTCAGGCACGGCCCGGCTTAACGGTAGCGACGGTCTGCAGTCCGATGAACAGCACTTAGTCGGCTGGACCACTGTCGGTGGGCCATTCGGCGATTGCGATGTTTTCGTTCTTTTGTGGGCGCGAGCCTTTGCCGTGTCGGATGTTTTTGAAATCAGCCGTCCATCCGGCTTTACCAAGTTGGATGTCGATCAACTCAAGGTGTCGCGGGTTTCGCCGCTGGAGTTGGTGCACTGACCGGTAGCCATTCGGGAGGAAAGCTCCATGGCCCAGTCAAGCGAGTTGCTGCTGACGTCGAAGGCGACGTTGACGATTGACGGGTGAGTAGGATCTTGCTGCGGTGATGAAGCAGAATTTGTTGCTTTGGGGCCTTTGGTTGGTTTAGGATTCATATGACTTCTCTCGCATGGTGATCTCCGGATCTCCCATGACGACCCAAAACAGCGTTGAGCAAATCGTCATGATTTCACTCGTGTTCTACATCGGGAGGAGTCATTTTCCTCTCTCATTGATTCACTTGCACACAAGAGTATGTGCACGCGGAGTAACGGAGTCGGGGGCCTTGGGGTCTTAGTTTCGACTCGATCGTGGTTGCCCTGTGATCCCGCCGTTCTGTCAACTGAATGACCTGCAATGCGTTCGAGAGCCCTGGTTGCGATCAGCTTCATTCTGCTGTTAATTGGTGCGTTTGTTATCGTGCGAGATGCCCAGCGGACCGCGGCCGGAATGCGCGTGCAAGGACGCCTGAGACAGCTCCATCTGGCGCTGTTTAATTACCAGGCGGTGAATGGTGTTATTCCTGACCGAAATCTGCACGATTCAAACGGGCGTCTTCTCTGTTCTTGGGTCGGTATGATCTTGCCTTTCATTGAGCAACATGAAATTGCTGACTCAATTGACATTTCCGAATCGTGGGATTCTCCATCGAACAAAGAATCGCTCGAACGCGGCAAACGGTTTTGGGATTGGTACAGCGCTGATGGGTACTTCATCAGCGCTTACGATGGCGCTGATTCAATGTGGGATTCCAATGGAAAACCCCTCGGGACGCTTGAAGAATTACCGACCAAGGTATTGCTCGTTGCGACAACAATCGACGGTATTCACCCGCTAGAACCGTTTTGTTTAACGGAAGATCATCTACGCAAAATACTGACGGCTGGAACGAGAGCGTGGTATGTTGACGCGGATCGTTTTCATGGAACTGTCAGACTCGAGGGCAATTCAATCGTCTTTGTCCGTAATTTTGAACAATAGAGGACAGGACAATGAAATGTGCGCGAGGACGGGAGTCGTGAATATTTGTCTGCTTGCACGTCTTTCGCCTGTCTCGCGTGATTTATAACGTTCCCCGAATGTAGAGAATCTCAATGTTGCGAACCATATGTCGCGTCCCGTTAACCACTTTCGTGTTACTCGCGTTAATCTCCCAGGCGGATGCCGCAGATTCTGGCATTGGAGACAGTGGAAAATATCAACGGTTCGTCGTCCATGTTGCGGAGTATCGACCGAATGTTGATGTCGGCGTAACCAAGAATGCAGTCGAGATGCTTGAGGTCTTTCGAAAACAGAACGTGCGTCCTGTGCGTGAATTTAGAATCCCAACGCTGACCGATTGTGTTGCGGTATTTTCAGAGAGCAAGACTTTTGAAGTCCCTCAGAGGGATGCCCAGAGCCTCGGCAAAACGAACACTCAGAAAGGACCGCCAGTTCTTGGTACACGGCTTGAAATTCGTACAGGATCGGACTCTGGCAAGACGATCGCGAACATCGCGTACACTGTTGGCGAACGGCAGAATGGGGACAAGGGCTCTGCGTTGACACAAATCGTAATCGAGAACACGGATATTTACTCGACGGGTGAATCGAGAATAATCCGGTCGCAGACTCAAGATGATCGCAATGTATTTCTTGTCATCACGGTGTATGATGGGAACACAAAGGATCGAATTTCAGAGTAAGTCGAACGGCTGTTGAAGCCTCTTGAAAGCATCGAGGGTAATCATGCCGTGCACGCGAAGGTCGGGAGTCGTGTCAATTGAAGTGGTCAGTCAACCGCGTGACTTCGGTGACGGCTACCGTTCGCCATAGGCACTTCCATTAATCGAACGAAATGACCGCTGCGAAGTCGCTGCCAACCGAGCAAGATTTTGATCCGTATGGCGGCGACCTCGATGCGCAATGTGCATGGAAAAACTTTGGCGGGCTGACACTTGAAGAAGCCAAGATGAAGTTTCACCAGCATCCAGAAGTCTACCAAGAAGATTTTATGTTCATGGGCGGCAAGGCATTTGCCTATTACTACCCAGTGATTGACTCGTATCTTCGGGATACACCATTGCTTCCACCGGAAGACCGGGATGATCGCGAAACTTGGATTCTTCCCCAATGCATCAAGAACCAATTCGAAGGCTGGAACTTTCCACATGTTCGCCACCTAAAGCGAAGCGTGATTGACCTCTGTTGTTTCGTTCGCGAAAATCTATGTTTGTTCGGATCCGAACCGAGTGAACTGGAAAAGATTGACGAGCAATGGCTGAGCCTTCAAGAGCATCTTGAAACCACAAACGGATAGGCGAACCAAGGAATCGCTTGAGGCCAGAAGTCAGAGGATAAGCGGCAAGCGAGCCAATTCTTCGTCGTATCTGAGGTAGCATCTTGGATTTGATCGCGCCCTTCGTTCGGATTCCATTCGGGCTCATGTTTACGCAGCGACATTCCTCGCTGCAAAGGGAATATTTGGATCGCCATATCTTTCCGAGCTTCTTTCGCGATGCCGATCGATCGATCAGAATTCCGACTTGCTTTCTGACGACCAACAGCGTTTGCTCTCTCGCGGGGCAACATCGATGGCTACGGTGGTGAGAGCTGCCGGATACGATCACGCTGATACTGTGCATGCTAACGTGTCTGTGACAATCACCCCGATTCGGAGAAGCGAGGGCGTCTTAAAGCAGCTATACCGCAGAGCGATCCCTATTTGGAACGCTGTGGGCGGGCGGATTCATCTCCGCCGCGCTGTCGTCCACCGGCATGCGGTGGACCGCCACCGTCACGTCCGCCACGTTGCTGCCGGAGTTCTTCCATCCGTTGTTTCTGCGACTCGGCCAAGATCGCGGCGAGTTGCTTGTCAGCGCCTGCTTAACACGGAAGCTCCAGCGCTGCTACGGAGATGCAACGCAGTACAACGACTGATTGCTGCGCAAATACAGACGCCCATCGCTGACCGCGGGACTAGCATTAAAGTCCGTATCATCGCTGGCAAATTTGTTTCGCGCGATGACTTCGAATTCATCCGACGGTCTGATGACCAGCGTTCCGCTTTCGCGAGTCACGATGTAGATAAACTCGCCGATTTTGATCGGCGAAGCGTAGACCGGACGTTGACCTTGGAGATCCCGAACACGCTCGCGATAGACGATTTCGCCGTCGTCTGACTTGGTGCAGTAAGCCAGACCGCGATCGTCAATCCAGTAAAACTTGCCGTCTTCGAGCAGCGGCGTCGCGACGTAGGAACTGGTGCGGTTCGTCCACAGTACGTTGGTGTCAGACACATCATCTTTTCCACCAACCTTGATCGCGATGCTGCCAGCCCCGCGATAACCGCCAAAGCCATAGACCTTTTGACCGTCGACGATCAATGAAGGCGAAACATTGCCGGTCATCGGAGATGTGGCGTACCAAAGCAGCTTTCCGGTCTTCGGGTTCATCGACCAAATTTCGCCTGGCACGCTGATGACCAGTTCGTCATCGCGACCAGGAACCGTAACGATGCGGGGTGTACCGTACGTTAATTCCAGCATGTCGGCTTGCTGCTTCCAAACCTCTTCGCCCGTTGACTTCTTCAAGCAGTAAATCGTACGTGATTCGTCGGCGGCATTGATGATGACGGTGTCCTTGTAGAGCAGCACGCTGGCCGCGGACCCCCATTCCCGATTGCCACTGCTCTTTCCGGCATCGAAACTCCATATTTTTTCGCCATCCATCGTGACGCAGTGCACACCGCCTTTGCCGAAAAACGCAAAGATGTGGTCGCCATCCGTGGCCGGTGTATTACTCGCATAGCCATGCTCGGTGATGTAGCCACGGTAGCCGTCTTCGCGATAGTCGATTGGGAAATCAAGCGACCAGAGTGAGTCCCCGCTGGTTTTATCAAAACACATTAGCTTTCGTATCGCGGCGTCACCATCGACGTAGCATGTGACGATCACTTTGTTGCCCGAAATGATTGGGCTAGACGAACCACTGCCGGGCAGATCGACCTTCCAGGCAAGATTCTTCGACTCGCTCCACTCCGTTGGTACGGTTTCGCTGGAGACCGCTTTGCCATCAGGGCCGAGGAACATTGGCCACGAATCAGCGTGTGCGCGACAGCAGACGGTCGCAGTCAGCAAAAGGCAGACGAGCGTGCGGATCATTTCATTCTCTGGGTTTTTCGGACGGCTTTCTGGGGCATGCGTCGTCAGTGAAGAATAGGGCCACGAATTTGAATAATGTTCATAGGTTTTTGGCCCGATTTCGAGATCTTCCACGCATGGGAATTTGCCGGCGAAGTTCGAATTGAACCGTTCGCTTAGCCAAGTCGCTTTGCACCAAGGAGTCTTCCCATGCGTCGCACACTTTCCAAGCCGAGTCTCGTTGTGTTGGCGAGCGTTGTCCTGGCCTTGGTCGTTTACACGTCCACGCTGGTGCTTGCTCAGCGACGAGGCGGTCGCCGCGGCCCACCTTCGGGTGCGAAGCCCGAAATCGAGGATACGCAGAAGCTAAACGTCTACGCCGACAATTGGTTTGAGCTGTACATCAACGGCGAACTGACGGCGGTGGATTCGATTCGGTTCATGCCGCACAACGTTGTCTCGGTCGATGTGTTCCCCAAGTACCCCATGACGATCGCCGTCATGGCCAAGGACAACGCCGACGCCAAAACCGCCCTTGAATACAACCACACTCAAATCGGCGACGGCGGGTTCATCTTAAAGATGGGTGACGGGACGGTCACCGGAAAACACTGGAAAGCCAAATCTGTTTTCCACGGCCCAATCAATCGTGACATGCGGAATCCCCAAGTTCGCCGGACAGAAATTCCGGAAAACTGGATGGCAGTTGATTTTGACGATAGCGATTGGTCCGCGGCATGCGAATTCAGCGAACAAACCGTGCGACCAAAGCGGCCTTTCTATCAACATGACTTCGAAGGCGCAAAATTCATTTGGGCTGACGATTTGGAACTAGATAACACGGTGCTCTTCCGAGTGACGATCGATTCGCCGCCGGACGGAAGCACACCAAAGCGATTCCCAATTCTTGATGAGTGAAACCATGCAAACACTACGATTATTCGGTCAACTGGTTATCCTCGTGTGGATGCTTAGCTTGACTTGCCACGCTCACGAGTGGCACTTTCACGCAGATGAGGAAACTGATCAAGCGAAGGCGAAGAACGTGAAGCAAGACGATCAAGCGGAGAAGCCACCGATCGCGGTCCACTTCGAAAAGTTCGACGGTGTGAAAGTTCGATGGAACGCTAGCACACTGTTTGTTGAATCCAATGGACTGCCCGACCACGACATGATGATTGGGATTCGATCATGGCAACAGCAGGTACCGATCCCTCAGCCGTTCACCGGTAACAATGCTTGGCAAATCCCGCTGAAACCTCGCCTCGCCAAGAGTCCGATCTCCGCAAAAACGAATCTCTATCGAGGTGCGATTGCGTTGGCAGTCAACGGAGTTCCCATCTTCAATGCGCTTAACAATCGCGGTGATGATGCGCATCTTGCAGGTGAACTCGACCAGTGGGGTGGCCACTGCGGTCGCGGCGACGATTATCACTACCATATGGCTCCGGTGCATCTGGAAGCAGTGGTCGGTAAGGGAAACCCGATTGCATTCGCATTGGACGGCTACCCGATTTACGGTTTGGTCGAAGCCGATGGGACGCCGGTCGGAAAGCTGGACGAATTCAACGGTCAGTTCGACGCCGACGGCAACTACCACTACCACGCCACGAAGACCTACCCGTACATCAACGGCGGCATGCGAGGAGTCGTCGACGTTCATGGAGATCAGGTGGAGCCGCAACCGAGAGACTCACCGATTCGGCCGGCTTACCGTCCGCTCCGAGGTGCAACCATTACAGGCTTTGAGCGATCCGAAAGGCAGTCCGTCCTAACCTATACCATTCGTGGTCAAGAAGGGACGGTCGCCTACGGTCCAGACGGCCCGTCAAAATGGAAGTTCATTTACACAGAACCCGGTAAGCAGCCTCGGACGGAAACTTATGAGCGGCAATCCCACCCAGATGAACGCGGTGGCCGCAGACCACCTCCCCGCAGACGGTAGGCATCAAAACAGTGCCGAGTAAAGCTTCTTGATCATTCGAAAATTGTGTTGGCCGTCTTTGGGCCGTAGGCACTCAATTTTCTTGATAGCTGTTGAGTGTGACTTCTCGGGTGTGGGGAAGGCATCGTGCTGTTGCTCAAGCCCAGCGAGTCCCAGTCAGCCGCAAACGCTCGCCCGCGGCTTACGGCACATCAATCGCCACCCAACTTCAGCCGCAAGCGTTGGGCTTCGCCAAGTGCCGCTCCCCGGCTCATCGCTGCCGTTGCGCTGCTGTGATCCGGATCATCCGTTACCAAGCTTCCTACGCCGAGGGAAAGGATCGGTTCTGCTCAGTCGAGCGTCGATCTGACCGATCGTCGCTCGATGATTCCTCCCGTCTCGCGCTCCGGCAACACTCAATCGCCTCGCCGATAACGGTAGCATGCCAACTACAAAATAGACAAAACGACTTAACGAGTCCTGACACCTTTTTCCGGCTGCGTTCGACGTCGTTTAACGCGGTGGTGTTCCCTGCGTACTTCCAATTCGCAACGACATGATTGATCGTTGTTTTTCCGGCTTGACAGAAAATCGCGATGTAAGCTGTTGGCACACCGAACGCAAACAGCCAACCCCGGGCATGAGGGCATACCCTAAACCAGACCAAGATTGAACAACTCGTAGTGTCAGTGGACGAGTGATGCGATGTGAGATTGTTCGCGAGTGTTGGGGGTGGTTGCAAGAGCAGCGGTGCCAAGATTACGAAGTAAGAACACAACGTCGGACAACAGCTCTCGGAGCCATCGCTATGCCCATAAGACTCGCGAGCACTTTATCGATTTCGCCACAAGAAATGGCGGATCAGATGGCGCAATCAGCCGAATACGATCAGACGACGCAGCGTCTGTACAAGGCGATGATTAAGTATGGTCTGATGTTGAAAGATACGCAAAACTCATCAAGCACCGACCGTAGCACGGCGAAGCAACAACTGTCACTTGCATGTGGTTGTTGGGTCGCGTCTCTGGAGTTCTTTTTGAGGTTACAGCAATGTACGCGGCGTATTCCAGAAGAATTTCTCGATATCTACGATAAGGCGTGGGAGGTATTTCGCCCACGGTCTCACTGGCACTCTTGGGCGGCTCGAGAGCCTTGGTTGATTGCGCCTTATGACTCCACCTACTGCGGCGTGCATGCGTTTAGGGTTCCACAACACCATTGGTGGCCTGGCAGAAATAGCCTTCGGGTTTTGCTCGCTCCGCAGGAGGCAACCCCGACCTTCGTCGTGGGATACAATCGCGTCTACGATGAACTGATCGCTCTTCCGAGGGTCAGAGAACAGGTAAAGCTGCGGAGGCTATCGCCGGTCGGCGGCTAACGGTTGGGCCGCGCGACTTTCTGTCAGTCTTTAGCACTGGCCCCCGGTTTCGGCGCATCACGGAAGACTCCACTTCTATCACAAGCGAATATCATTCACTTGTGGCCGGCAGCGATTTCATCGCAGCCGCTTCACTGATGTGATTTGGATCATCCTTCACGATGCTTCTATCGCCTCGGACACGATCCGTCCCGCTCAGTCGCATGTCGACCTCACCGATCACCGGTCGATGGTCTCGCTGTCCACCCCACGTCGTTCGTCTCGCCGGTAAGGGTAGCGTGTCGACCACACTGCAATATAGACACAACGACTTAATGAGTCCTGACACCTTTATCATCTGCCGAGGATCGACTGATGCTTTTATCTGTCACTGGCAAATACAGCGTGTCGAAAGCGGCCGGCACGCGAGGCATCGTGGCTGGTGTCTTCTTGCGATTCGTTGCCCCGTCTTGCGTGGTTTGCACCGTTGAGTCAACCGAATCTGAGGTTGCGGAGGTTCGGTCACCACGAAGGACACGGAGAGCACCAAGAATGGATCGAGGTGCTGTAGGGGGTGTGTAGGGGGGCTCGAAATGAAACGCGTCACTGGTCTGGCAGCGATAAAAATCGGTCGTCAGCGTCACGGGCAGTAGGCGGGTGCCAGGCGCCGAACGATTTAAGCCTGAGATTCAAACTGATGAACTGAAAAACGACGTCGGCTGGGGAAATCAAGGCGCATTCCGAGGGCGATTGCGCACCGAGAAGTAGCGGTCAAAAAGGAACGCAGAGACGCAAGGTCGCAATGACGCAAAGCTGCGCAACCCAGCTGGATCCTTTGCGCCCCTGCGTCGTAGCGCTTTTGCGTTTCATAAAACTGCCTTTCAGGCAAACGCCTGTTGCCCATCGGACTGACTTGGCATTCACCAACACGCCCTAAGTCAACACGCAACGTCAAACGATGAACGATGGTATCATCGCGCTGAATCGCTGAGTCGGACGATTTGTCTTCGCAGCCCTTCCGCCTTTGTGCTCATGGCGTCCTTCTTGGTTCAGTCATTGCCCCCGACCGGCGAATGCTGTGCAAAATGCGAATCCACGAGATACACGACTGCCCTCTGTGCCAAGATACGTGAGACAACCTCTGAGTTGTTTTGAATGTTGGGGGCACGGAGCAGGCCAGCGTAGCGGATGGATTTTGCTGGCCGGGATAAAGAGTTGGGTAGAGTAAAGGCTTGGCTATAAAGTTGGCTGTAAACTTCCAGCTTGCGATTCAGTTGCTTCGCTTGGTCTCGTCGAGTTCAATTGGATAGGGAACCGGTTTTTCCCAGTGGTGGCGGTAGCCGTCGTGGATCCCTGGGCCGTCGACTCGGGCGACTTCGAAGACGGTTGCTCCTCCGCGTGTGGCTTGAAGCTCATATCCGGTGAGTCGCGATATACCGCATCGGAAACTGATGCTGCCGTTTTCGCGAATGACTTCGACGAGCACGATCGCTTCCGGGTTCGTCCCTTGCGCAAACCCAAAGATCGCGCCATCGATCACGCTCGATGCTTCCGACGTATATCGATACAGCGGTCGCGGCATGAGTCTCAATTGATAAAGTTCACCTCCGTCTTCCCCCCAGCGATCGCTGATCGTGAATCCTTCGGCCAATTGCCGCATCTCGATCAGACGCCCACTCGCCGAAAGATTCAGGCGGGGAGTCTTGTTGACAGAGACTTCTTTTAGGTCAGGCTGCCGAGGCGTCCAGGTCGACTGATTGGGGTGTTTTAAAATAAGGTCCGGTGCAAGGATAACGGTCGATTCAACATAATGCTTCTTTCTGTCGTTGAGGTGGCATTTCGAGATCGCTGCCGGCAGGCCGTCGATCGTCCACAAGAAGACTCCGCCGTTGGCACCACTGATCGGGTTCGCCCAACGAATGATCGGGTCGGTCCGCAGCGCACAGAAGGCGCGGTCCTCTTTGCGAGCCATCTGGTGAGCTTGCTGACGTTTGACCAGGTACGATAAGTGCTGATCTGGCTTTGTCGTCTCTTCGGCCGACATTGGAGTTGGGGGGAAAAGCCCGATCAGTAATAGAAACGCCGCCGACCGAAACTTGGTGCCTGGACTACGCATGATCCGGAATGCCTCTTTGGGGTTTTTCTTTAATATAAGACGGCGTGTCTTAATTGCAAGTTTTGGGGCATTGGGCAGTCGATAAGCGAGTCGGCGTATGACGCCGACTCGTGGCGTTCGATCGGCACACGAAATTCAGTTTACCTAGCGACCTTATCAGCTGAAAAGCAACGCGAGCGCGATTGGGCACCGAGAAGTAGCGGTCAAAAAGGAACGCAGAGACGCAAGGTCGCAATGACGCAAAGCTGCGCAACCCAGCTGGATCCTTTGCGCCCCTGCGTCGTAGCGCTTTTGCGTTTCATAAAACTGCCTTTCAGGCAAACGCCTGTTGCCCATCGGACTGACTTGGCATTCACCAACACGCCCTAAGTCAACACGCAACGTCAAACGACGAACGATGGTATCATCGCGCTGAAACGCTGAGTCGGACGATTTGTCTTCGCAGCCCTTCCGCCTTCGTGCTCTTGGCGTCCTTCGTGGTTCAGTCAATGCCCCCGATCGTCGTGCCTGATCGCCACCACGATTCACCGTGGCGATGCGAAAGTTTCGTTTGCTGGGACGTCTTCACTTTGCAGAACGACGGTCCATCGTACGAGTCAAAGCCGGCGATGGCTGAACTTGACCGGCGCGAGCATTGGACGCAAGCCATAGACCGGGTGCGATTCATGGCAGTGATGTCGGTTGCCGATCGCAGCGACGAAGTCGGCAGATGTCGCTACAATGGGCTGAGCTTGAACTACTCCATAGCCCTCCCGCCTCTTGTATTTGCACCCGAGTTGAGTCACCAGATGTTGCACCGGATCTATTTGTTCACATTGTTTCTGTCGATCCTGACTTCGGGATGGAGTTTTGCTGCCGAACGCAACTCGCGACCCAACATTATCTTCATCTTCTCCGATGATCACGCGGAGCATGCGATTTCAGCATATGGTTCGAAGGTCAACCAAACGCCACACCTCGACCGGCTTGCCGGCGAAGGGGCAAGGTTTACGAATTCGTTCGTCACCAATTCGATCTGTACTCCCAGTCGCGCGACGCTGCTGACGGGCCAGTATTCGCATTTAAATGGCGTGCCGGTTTTCAATCGGTTTGACGCATCGCGTGACACGGTGGCCAAGCATCTGCAAGCCGGCGGTTATCACACCGGCATGATTGGCAAATGGCACTTGGGGTCGGACCCCGTTGGTTTTGATCGTTGGATTGTTTTGCCAGGCCAGGGGGCTTATTGGAATCCGACGTTTCTTGTCCCCGGGCATAAGCTGAACATTGAAGGTCATTGCACAGATGTCACGACCGATTTGGGGATCGAGTTCCTGAAGACGCGACCGGAGGGTAAGCCTTTCTTTCTAATGTTGCATCAGAAGGCACCTCACCGTGCCTGGGAGCCCGATGAGCGAAATAAGGCTCGCTTCAAAGATCAAGTGATCCCCGAACCAGATACTCTGTGGGATGACTACGCTACTCGCCCCGCTGCGTTACCGGAAAACGAGCAAACCGTTGCGAACGATTTGACCCGTCGTGATTTAAAATTGGAGCCACCTGCGGAATTGAAAGGTCGCGAGCGAAATCAGTGGTTGCGAGTCAAGCCGACCGAAGTCACCGTCGAGGGCAAGAAACTAACAGGCGTGGAACTCGTCAAGTGGAAGTACCAACGCTACATGCAGGATTATCTTGCTTGCGTGCAAGGAGTTGATGACGGTGTGGGCAGAGTGCTCGATTACCTTGATGAAGCGGACTTGGCGGACAACACCATCGTCATTTACTCGGCGGACAATGGTTGGTATCTCGGTGATTTGGGGATGTACGACAAGCGATTCATGTATGAACCCGGTTTGCGAGTTCCGTTAATCGCGCGTGGGCCTGGAATTAAATCGGGAAGCACTCCGGCACAGTTCGTAGCCAACATCGATTTGGCTCCTACGTTTCTCGACCTCGCGGGACTGCCGATCCCATCGTTTATGCAGGGGCGAACGCTGGCGCCTTTGTTGCGAGGCGAATCGCCTGATGATTGGCGCGAGTCGGTCTACTATCGCTACTACCATGACCCCGGGCACCACAACACACGGGCCCACTACGGAGTGCGGACGAAGAGTCATAAGCTGATTTATTACTGGAACAAAGACGCTTACGAGATGTTCGACATCGTCAATGATCCGGCGGAACAGCACAATCTGTTGTTCCCCGATGATGAACCAAAAACGCCTGAGGTTGTGGCGAAGTTTGAAGAACTGAAAGCGGAACTCGCAAGGCTTCAAGGAGAGTTCAATGACGATGGCAAGTACGCCGATCCGGCGACATGGCCCAAAGGAAGTTCCGATGGCCCGTTCCCTCACCAGCCGCTGGGCGGTAAAAGCGTGGCGGAAGCCATCGAGCTGTCGCATGAAAGCGACTGATCGTGTCAAGGCATGCATTTGCGGGAACACAGCCCCGTGGGCACCCGGTTTTGGTGGGCACCCGGTTTTGGTGGGCGCCGGTTTTAGTGGGCGCCGGTTTTGGTGGGCCAGCTATGAGGGCCCCGCTGGGAAGAGCCTTGTTAGGGAGGGCTAGGCCTATGCAAATGCGTTCGGTCCAAGGTTGACGACCGGGAAAACGTGATCGTGGCGTTTACTGCTCGCCGTCCTGGAAAACGTATTTCGTGTAGGGCTCGCTTCCCGATTTCATGGTGGCGCGATCCAGACGCTCGACACGCCAGACTTCGGCGCTGTCGTACCTTGCTATCGTCGGCAAGAAATTCGACCGGGCGAATGAGTAATGCAGTTTGCTAATGCCATCTTCGTCGCGAAATTCAAGAAGCAAGAAAGCTTCCGGATCCGTTCCTCTTGCAAAGGCGAACAGTGTACCTTGGACTGCGTTCCCTACCGGTTGATCAAAGTGGTAAAGGGGCTGGGAGAGCAGCCTCAACTGATCGACAGAGCCATCTTTGTCGATGAGCTCTAGCGTGAACTTCTTTGCGATCAACCGCATTTGGGTCAGGCGCTGAGTCGTTGTTCTGCCGCCCGACGGAGCTTTGGGGACGGGCTTCCACTGAACACCAGGTTTGGAACACCGCCAATCGTTCTGCCCTGCGCGAGTTCCCACGATGGGGTCTATCGATAGGGACTGGAACTCGTGTGTGCTGTGGGTGTAGGGGCGATACCATTTGTAGATCGATGCGATCGCGCCCGGCCTTCCACGATCCGACCAGAGGTATACACCACCGTAGATCTCTCCGTTCTCGGGGTCGGTCCAAGTCAAGACCGGTTCTTGACGCAACGTGAGCGAGGTTTCGCCTGCCTGGATTGTGTAGGAAGCCGCGAGCTTTGTTGCAAGCTTGGTGAACCGCGCCGCCGCATCCTCACCGTCTGCCGCTAGACCGCGGCAACAGGGAACCAGCATCAAAGCCGCGACCAAAAGACGACAGATCATTGAGTCACCCGGGGAGTCGTGGGATAAAAAAGGAATTATCAAGATAAGACATCGCGTCTTAAATTGCAAGGTTTTCATCCGACCGCGACCTCCAGGCTTCGATGCAACGCAACCGGGACGATTGAAAGAGACTCAAGTTCTGTTCCAGCTTGACCGACGGGGGGCGAGGTGCTCGCCTCGCTCAAAGAAGTCAGGTCTCGCGGGTGGACGAATCGGTTTGAAAAATGGCGGAAGAATGGATCGGCGTCAGAGCCATCAAGTAGGATGGAAGGTCATCCCGCCAGGCCTGCAACCGGCACGTCGGCTCAACGGGCGCCGTGACTTTCGTCAAACTTAAATCGAACCAGGTCGAATGCAGTTCTTGATTAAACCGATCTCACTTCCGCTGGCTCTTTTCTTGGCGCTCTGCTTCATCGATCGATGTGGAGTCAGCGCGACCGAGGTCCCCGGCGACGTGTCAGCGTTTCTCGAACAGCACTGTATTGATTGTCACAGTGGCGACGAGCCGGATGGAGACCTCGATCTTACGACGCTAGGTTTCGAGCTTGATGATCTAAAAACTAGGCAGCGATGGTTGCGAGCCCACGATCGGGTTCATGCCAAAGAGATGCCGCCGGATGACGCGATGACTTTAACGTCCGAGCAACGGATGACGTTCACACGAGCCCTCTCGCGGTCGATCGTGCGCGCCGAAGCCGGACACAATGATGTCGTCTTGAGACGTTTGAACAAACACGAATATCAAAACACGGTGCGCGATTTGTTCGACACCGATGTGATCGTGCATGGTTTACCCGACGATTCGTCGACCAATGGCTTCGATACGGTCGGCGAGGGGCTAGCGGTATCTGCGGAAGCGATGACCGCCTACCTCGCTGCCGCCGACCAAGTTTTGGATGCCGTCTTCGGTCCTAAAGAAAAGCCAAAAGCGATCCACCATGAAACCAATTTGCTTGATCAAGTGGATTGGCGCGGCCGACCGATGGACCAGCAGATCGGAAAGATGTTTCGGCAAACCGACGATGGGCTGGTGGTGTTTCAGTCTGGTTATTGCCCCACGCACCTTGTCAATTTTTCTCGCTTGCGAGCCCCCGCCGGGACGTATCGCGGAACGTTGAAAGTCCGTGCGGTCCAAAGCGAAAACCCGGTGACATTGCGGATCTACGGCGGCGATACGATCGTCAATCGTCGTGAACAGCATCTGGTCGGATACTACGACGTTCCCCCAGGCGACTGGACAACGATCGAGTTCACGGACCGCTTGCTCGAAGCTGGCGGTACGTTCCATCCCAAATGTTATGCGACCCGAGACACACGAAAAGACGCGGACACATGGCCCCACCCCGGCATCGAGATCGGCGACATCACCATCGAAGGTCCACTCGAACCATGGCCTCCGGTTTCGAGGACGAAGCTTCTCGGCGAAATCGACGTGACGTCCGCCAACCAAGCGGACGCCCGAACGGTGTTGCGGCGATTGTTGCCAAAAGCCTTTCGCCGACCGATCGATGACGACGATCTGAAAAGCTATCTGGAACTGTACCAATCAAGTGTCACCACAGGACAGTCATTTGAATCGGCACTTCGCGTCGCGATCAAAGCGGTCTTGTGTTCACCAGAGTTTCTCTTCTTGATCGAGCCGGGAGAGTCGCAAATCGATTCGTACGCCCTCGCCTCACGACTCTCCTACTTTCTTTGGGGCTCGATGCCAGACGAAACGCTTTTTTCGCTGGCCGCAAACGGTTCACTGTCAAATCCCCGGGTTCTATGGGGCCAAGTCGAGCGAATGCTGAACTCGCCGCGTGCGGCCAGACTGACGAAAGGCTTCACCGGGCAGTGGCTCGATCTACGTGAAATTGATTTCACGCAACCGGATGCGAATCTGTATCCTGAATTCGATGAACTGCTTCGAGTCTCGATGATTCGAGAAACCGAATTGTTCTTCGAAGAGATCCTCAAGAATGACTTGAGCTTGGTCAACTTTGTCGATTCTGAATTCACTTTCCTCAATGAACGACTTGCCCGTCACTACGGGATCGATGAAATCCATGGTCAGGCATTCCGCAAGGTCCAGTTACCTGATGACAGCCAACGCGGCGGTCTGCTGACGCAAGCCAGCGTGTTGAAGGTGACGGCCAATGGGACATCGACCTCGCCGGTTTTGCGTGGCGTTTGGATTTTGGAGAATATCTTGGGAACACCGACGCCGCCACCACCGGACAGCGTCGGCTCGATCGAACCGGATATTCGCGGTGCGACGACGATTCGTGAGCAACTAATCAAACACCGAGACATCGAATCGTGTGCCGCTTGCCATCGCCGGATCGACCCTCCCGGATTCGCGCTCGAATGTTTCGATCCGATCGGCGGCTATCGTCATGAATACCGAACGATGGCAACCGAGGGTCGGCGGCCGAAACTCAAGCAAGCACCGTTCACGTACAATTGGGTTCGTTATCGTTTGGGGCAAGACGTCGATTCCACGGCGGTGATGCCGAACGGAATGACGATCACTGACATAACGAGTTTTCGAAACGCTTTGGCAAGCGATCCCGATCGATTGACGACTAACCTTGCCGAACAACTGTTGACGTATGCCATAGGACGCAAGCTTGGCTTCAGCGATCGTCCTCTGGTTGATCAAATCGTAACGCAAACACGTGAACGACACTATGGTTTTCGTTCACTCGTTCACGCGGTCGTCCAGAGCCCCGCCTTTCAACAACCTTAGGTTCATTCGATATGTCTCGTTTCGAACGCCGATTTCTGTTGCGTGGTGCCGGTGTCGCACTTGCCTTGCCGCTCCTTGAATCGCAAGCTCTCAGTCAAAGTTCAAAAAATCCGAAACGTCGTCTCGTGGCGATCGACGTCGCACTGGGATTGCATGCGGCAAACATCATTCCGCAGCAGTCCGGTCGTGATTACCAATCGCCAATCTACCTGAAATTGCTCGATGACTATCGCGATCAATTCACGATCATGTCGGGCGTTTCTCATCCGGAAGTTGGCGGTGGGCACGATTCGTACAAGTCATTTTTGACCTGTGCTCCCCATCCCAATAGTGCCGGTTTTCGAAATTCGATCTCGCTGGATCAACTCGCGGCGGCGAAGTTTGGCAGCGAAACACGCTTTGCGTCGCTGGCACTGAGCAGTTCTGGGCCTGGATTGTCCTGGTCCCGCAGTGGCGTCGAAATCCCAACGCAAACTCGTCCGTCACAGGTTTTCAAGCAACTGTTCTTGGCCGGCAAACCAGACGAACAGAAACTGCAGCTACAGCGGCTCCGCGAGGGACGAAGTGTGCTGGATGTGGTGATGGAAAAAACTAAGCGATTGCACGCCGCGTTGACCGGACGCGATCGCCAAAAGCTGGACCAGTATTTCGAAGCGGTTCGTGAAGCCGAGCGTCGGTTGGCGAAAGCCGAAGCGTGGCAACAGAAACCCAAGCCGTCCGTCGACGCAAAGGTGCCTCGTGATGAATTGGATCGCACACGAATCGTCGAGCGGATGCGTTTGATGTACGACGTCATGCACCTCGCGATTGAAACCGATTCGACACGGTTCATCACCTACAACATCTCCGGGATGAATTCAGTGCCAGTCATTCCCGGGATCGATATCGACTACCACAACCTGTCACATCACGGCAAGGATCCTACCAAAATTGCTCAGCTCACAATCGTCGAGTCGGCGATCATCAAAGAGTTCCGTAGGTTTCTGGCAAAGCTGAGCGAGAGCGTCGAAGAAGGACAGGCACTGCTGGATTCGACGATGGTCTTGTTCGGTTCGAATCTGGGCAATGCAAGCAGCCACGACACAAAGAACATGCCAATTTTGCTCGCCGGTGGTGGATTCAAACACGGCCAGCATCTCGCGTTCGATCGCGACCAAAATTATCCATTGCCGAACTTGTTTGTTTCGATGCTACAGTGTCTTGGCATGGAGACGGACAGATTCGGAACCGGCATTGGAACGATGAGAGGACTCGAAATCGGGTGATAGGGGTTGCCACTTGCAAAATGAACATTGCAAGTGGGTAGCAATGGATTCCGTCGGCGATTGATGCTAAACCGAAAAGTGGTCGACTTGCATCGAGTGTATCCGGGATAGCGTTGATTCAAGGTCTCAGGTCGATTGATTGGTGAAGGAATCGGCACGCTTTCGATTCGAAGAATCGAGCGACATTGTCGCTCAACTTTCCAAGTTGAGAGCGGACCAACGCAAGTGGCTCCGCCGAACTGAATGACGACGCTGATTGGTAACACCTCCTGTGCAAGAAGCACTGGAAAGAGTCCTGACAGGAATGGCACCTTAACCGTTCACGCCGTATGTCAACTGCACCAATCCGCAATCGAAGGTGCGGGTGCTTTCGTGCGTCAGCCGAATGTCGCGTTGGAATTCACCGAATAGCGAGATCCCCGTGCCTAGTAAGACGGGAATCACTGTGATCACTAACTGATCAATCAGGCCGGCTCGCAGAAAGCGTTGAATCGTTACGCCGCCGTCGACGTACAGTTTGTTGACGCCTTCATCCGATAGGCGACGGTGCAATTCGTCCGGCGACTCTGTTGAATGCGTGACGCAGGACGGCATGTCGTCCGGAAACGTGATCGAGTGCCGGCTCAGCACAATCACCCGCTTCCGCCCGTAAGGCCAGGGACCAAGTGTTCGTACTTTCTCATACGTGTTTCGTCCCATCACCAGCACGTCGATCGTCTTCATGAAGTCACCGTAGCCGCAATCCTCTCCGGAAGGAACGGTCGCGTTGGCTTCGTCGAGCCAATCGAGGTTGCCATCGGGACGGGCAATGAATCCGTCGAGGCTTGTCGCAATAAAAACCGAAGCTGTCGCTGACATTTTTTGTCCACCGAGAGTTATCGTATCGTGTTGCTAACGGAATCGCTTCCGGTGAAATATGGATGCTCGTCCCTAGAGCCCATTTGAAATGGGTGTCATCATTGGTCGGCCATGAACATCAAACGATCAAAACGTTTTCGGTCCGGCTGTGAATGCAACTGGATGTTTCTTGTTGTACTGATTCAACCAGATTGACTTCGCGTCGGCGTCATTCGCGATTTTATTGCTGCAACCAATTCAGGATTGCCTGATTCGTTTCTTGCGGTTTTTCTTGTTGGATCCAATGTCCACAATCCAAACTGATCACGTCAACGTTGGGAACAAACTGCGTTAAACGTTCTGACTTGGGGATCATGTCTCGGTCGCCATAAATCATCAATGTCCGATGCTGGATGACTGGATCCACCTCGGCTAGAAGATGCCAATTGCGGTCAAGGTTGCGATACCAATTGATACTGCCAGAGAACCCCGAGGACTCGAATGCGTCCACGAACACCGCTAGTTCTTCGTCACTCATCAGTGGGTCGCCAAGCGGTCGTTCTGCCTGAGCAAGATTTATCATGACCATGCCGGGTTCGGGACCTGTCGAAGGTAGGTTCTTTCGGTACAAGTTGCGAAGAAACTGGCGTGTGTTTTGTTCTAGTACCGCATCGGCAACACCGGGATGTCGATTGAAGTGAACGAAGTATTGGTCATCGCCGAATACTTGTTCCATGAATTCGATCCAAGGGACATCGCCGCGTTCTTGGTAAGGCAAGCTGAGGTTGATCAGTTGCTTGACACGCCCGGGGTGCAACAATGCCAAGCCCCACACAACCATCGCCCCCCAATCGTGACCGACAAAGGTCGCATCCTCGTATCCGTAGTGATCGAGTAGTGCGACCAGATCGCTCGTCAAGTGACTGAGATCATAATCGGTGACACGGTTAGGCCGAGAGGAGTTTCCGTAGCCACGTTGGTTGGGCACGATGACGTGGTATCCTGCGGCGACGAGAGAGGCGATCTGATGCCTCCATGAAAACGCATGCTCTGGCCATCCATGGCAAAGCACGATGGGCGTTCCGGCGTTTGCTTCGCCTGCCTCGAAAATTTCGAGATCAACGCCATTGACGGAAACTAGGGAGGGGGGCGGGAACTTGCTCTGATCGGGCACGTTACTTTCTTGGGGTGATTCGATGTGATTCGCTGCCGTCCACTGCGGCGTTGTTTCTATCGGTGACTTTACATGGCCCTCCTGACAGCCTACTGTCAGCAGCATTACGAGATTTCCAAAGTTTCGTTTTCATGGGGAAGTTCATTGCGCCGGGCAGATCGTCTTTTTCGGATCGTCGAGTACTTGAAAGCTCGACGCAAAGCGGTGACGGCCAGCGAACTCGGTCAAGAGTTGGAAGTCGGGGTTCGGACGATCTATCGCGACATCGCTGACTTGAGAGAATCCGGCGTGCCACTGACGGGGGAAGCAGGCGTGGGGTACCTCCTCAAGTCCGACTATGTCGTCCGGCCGCTTTTGTTTGATGATGAAGAACTCGAGGCCCTCGCGTTGGGAGCCCAGATGGTGCAGAGCTGGGCGGACCCGGCGATGGCGCTGGCGGCGCGGAAAACGCTCGACAAGATCACCGCGGTCCTGCCCGATTCACTTGGCGACAGCATTCGTCAGTCGACGTCGTTCTCCTACCCAAGTTCCGGCAAGCCGTCACTTCAAATCGATTTCACTTCGTTGCGACGGGCGATTCGCACCCAGCACTTTGTCGAGATTACCTATGTCGATCTACCAGGCGCCGAAACCAATCGACGTCTTCGTCCATTGGCATTGATCTTTCTAGCACCGGTCTGGCTTGTCGTCGGTTGGTGTGAACTGCGACAAGATTTTCGCAACTTCCGTTTAGACCGCATGCAACGCATGACAGTGCTAAATGAGTCGTTTGAGACAGAAAGCGATAAAACGCTTGAAGCGATGCATCGGTTATACGAACAAGAGTCTCGGCTGTCGGATCAGAAATCGTCGTAAGCAAATTTGTTGTTTTCGATGACTCATTGTTGAAACTGCTTCGCCCAACCGCTGACGGTTCGCCGGATGGTTTGTTTGTCAAAAGCTGCAAAGCCAAGAATCATTCCTGCGGCGTCAGGAGACCGTGAGTAGAAGCTGACGGGATGGTATTCGACTTTGGCTTCGTTGGCCGCGGCGACCAGCCGTTCGTCGGTGGCTTTTGTCACGCCGCGTACGACCAGATGCATCCCGGATTGAGGTAGATCGACTTCAATGAGGTCGCCAAAATGATTTTGTAGTCCACGGTACAGTGCTAGTTGCCGGTCGGCGTAGAGCGAGCGCATGCGGCGGATATGTTTGACGAAGTTTCCAGACTCGATAAAGCGGTGAAGTACCATCTGGACATGCGGCGGCGACGCTCGGTCCTGAAGAAACTTGGCATAGGCGAACGCTTTTGCGAACTGTGTCGGAACGACAAGAAAGCCCAAGCGTATCGCCGGAAACAGCAACTTACTGAACGTGCCCATGTAGATCGTTCGCCCAGACGAATCTAAGCTTGTCAGGGCAGGATGAGGCCGCCCCGTGTATCGAAATTCACCGTTGTAGTCGTCTTCGATGATCCAACTCCCGTGGCGATGGGCGATCGCGATCAGTTCCAGCCGACGATTCAGACTCATCGTCATTCCCATCGGCCATTGACCGCCGGGAGTCACGCAAATGAGCCGAGGCTTGGGAGTTCGGGTGGGGATTCTCGACAGATCGATTCCTTCGGCATCGAGCGGCAATGGGATCACACTCGCTCCGGCGATGTCGAGCAGGCGACTGGCCGGTGTGTTGCCGGGGTCCTCGACCCAAACGGTGTCGCCGGTATTCAGCAACAACTGCGCGGCAATTGTGATCGCTTGCTGGGAGCCCGATGTGATCACCACTTGGTCTGGATCACAGGACACCCCTCGTGCGACCGCCATGTAGCGAGCGATTGACTCCCGGAGAGGTCCGTAGCCTTGTGGATCGCCAAGTTTGAGATGCTCATAGGACCAGCGGGATTGTTCGTGACAGAAGCGGTTCCACGTTTTCAACGGGAACTCGTCGACCGCGGGTAGGTGGGGAGTGAATGCCTTGGGAGTCTTCTTGAAAGGAGGCATCCCGTTGGCCTCTTCGGACAGCTGCTGACCGACCGCCGAGAGACATCCGTCGGAGGTTTGGTGCGGTCCGGAAAGGACTGCAGGGCTATCGAAGTCAAATGCCTCCGGAGGCATTTTGGCGACCCGTGTTCCGCTACCGCGAGTTGATTCCAAATACCCTTCGGAAATCAGTTGCTCATAAGCGGCCAGCACAGTGTTTCGTGAAACACCGATCGCACTGGCAAGGTTTCGACTCGAAGGGATCCGTTCCCCCGGATTTAATGTGCGACGCGCGATGGCTTGGCGGAAATGATCTTCCAACTGACGGTAAACCGGTGTGGCATCGGTTTCGATCAATCGGATGGATTCGAATTCGAATTGTTCTTTCTCTCGCATTGTCAGCCTCTCAAAGTGGCACCGTTAAATTGTCGAAAAGTGGATCTTCTTTGGTGCCACTGGGTTCGTATGATTCTAACTCACACGCTTCGTCAACGGCCACTAGGAGAAAGAGATGCGAGCGAATTACTTTCGATGGATCCCCAGTGAAATTCAACTGCTTTCGAGTCTCGAAGCCGAAATGGAATCGTACTCGTTTGGTGAGTCACTGCTTGAATTGATCAAACTGCGAGTTTCGCAAATGAACGGTTGCGCGTTCTGTGTAAGCCTCCACACTCAGCAACTTCGGATCTTCGGAGAGTCGAACGAGCGGATCGATTTGATCAGCGTTTGGGAGGAAGCGTCTTGCTATACCGATCGAGAACGCGCGGCGCTCCGCTGGGCCGAAGCACTGACTCGGCTACCCGATGGATCCGGCGTGAGCGACGAGCTTTACGAAACAACGGTCACGGAGTTTGGCGAAGAAGCAATCAGCCAACTCAGTCTTGCGGTTGCGATGATCAACACCTGGAATCGCTTGGCGGTGCCCTTTCGGACCGATCACAAACACATCCCGTCTTTATTAAAGCATCCCGTCCGGCCAACTTGCTAAGGAATCGAACCATGATCAAGACACTTCAACTTGCGCTGTCCGCTTGCCTGCTTTCGATCGCCACCGTTCCATTCGGTGATGGCCCACAGGTTCATGGCCAAGACGCACCGCTAGTCACGGCGAAACCGGATGAAGTTGCAAGCCCACCGAAATCTGCTCGGACAAAGATGCCGGTCGTCAAAGTCCTTCGATCGGATCCCGTGTCGTGCGAATCGAACGGGAAATCCATGTCGGCGTCACTGATCGAAGTCACCTTCGCACCGTTGGCTTTCTCTCCACCACATCGCCATCCCGGCGAAGTCGCCGGGTACGTCCTGGAAGGAACGCTTGAGTTCAAAATTGAAGGGAAGACGCAACAAGTCTTGCGTGCCGGCGACACCTTCTTTGAACCAGCGATGATCTTGCACGAGGTTGCTCGGAATCCGGATCCTGAAAAGAGATGTCGGATTTTGGTGACGATGATTCATCCTCGAGATGCCCAGCAGTTGACCATTCCCGAACGGGAACTCACTAACTCGGGTGAAGTGGATGATCGTGGGGCAATCGCCAAAGCCGCCGCCCCGACGGTTCCGCCCCAATCGCCGCCGGAAACCTGCACGATCAATCTTGGCGACAGTTCGAATCGATCTGAGTTCGACGAGAGCTTGCCAACGATTGGCGTCCTGCTCTTTGATTCTGTCTTGATGACCGAAGTCACCGCACCGATCGACGTGTTTTCAAAGCCGGACGAACAGGGGAGTCGGCAATTCAATGTGGTGACTGTTGCGAAATCGTATCAGCCGATCGCGATGGAAAGTGGGCTGCGTGTGCTTCCCGATTATTCGTTCGAAGATTGTCCAGAACTCGATGTGCTTGTCGTGTCCAGTTCCTACGACATGGAAACGATTGTTGCATCATCCGACATCGTCGAATTTGTGAGAAGCAAAGGAAAGAACACGAAGTTTACGATGAGTAATTGTGCCGGTGCCCACTTGATCGGCGCGTCGGGACTCGCCAACGGTCGAAAAATTGTCACGTACATCGGCGGTGGCGAATTGCTTCAAACGCACTACCCCGAACTTCGAGTCCAAGACGACAGCCGGGTGAGTTTCGTGATTGATGGAAAAATGGTTTCCTCCAACGGTAATCTCGCGAGCTACATCTCGGCGCTGGAGCTATTGGAAACGATGACCGGCAAGGGTCACCGTGAGTTTGTCGAATCGCAATTGTATCTGGAGCGATTAAAAAATTACGAACGCTGAACTTCAGCCAAATGCGTGCCTCACATCGCCAGCACAAAAAATGCCATCGATCGGTATTCTGATCCGATAAACAAGTCGCTTGGTCCTGGGGCCGCCTGTCTTACGACGTTAAATGTGGCGTGACGTAGTTTGCGAACCCTGGTGGACGTTGCGGTGTCAGAGTTATCATTTGATTTCGGTAATGCGGCGTGAAACGAACCTGCAAAGGAAAGAAACTTGAACAGCCCTATCATCCTCGGTGCGCTCGAGTCCATTCAGGTTGGCCGGACGCGGCAGTACGACGGGAACAGCGATGCCGGGAAGCCTTGGTCATCGGCGATCGCCAAACAGGCCATCAGCGGACCGGTCGAAGTCACCGAAACCAAGCTTGTCGGTGATGAGCAAGCCGACTTGAAACATCACGGCGGCATTGACAAGGCGGTGCTGGCATACGCAGCCGCGCATTATCCGCTTTGGCAACAGGAGTACCCCGATCGACCGCTCGGGCCGGGGAGTTTTGGTGAGAACCTGACGCTTTCACAAGCGAACGAAGAATCGGTGTGCATCGGCGACGTGATTGAGATCGGGGACTGCCAATTGCAAATCTCGCAGCCTCGACAGCCGTGCTGGAAATTGGACCGTCGTTGGAAGATTCCGAAGCTGGCGATGATTGTCCAGCAAAACGGACGCACCGGTTGGTACTACCGCGTCATCCGCACCGGATCGATCGAAGCCGGATTGCCGGTGACATTGATCGAGCGGCCCTTCCCCGACTTGACCGTCGCTTGGGCGAGCCGTGTGATGTACGCCAAACCCCGGTCCACCGAAGACGATTTGCGACTGGCTGAGTGCGAAGCTTTGTCAGAATCGTGGAAAACAACGCTCTTTAGGCGAGCCAAAAAAGGTCGTGAGCCCGACTCGTCGGCTCGACTTGACGGTCCAAGCTAACGAGGCCCGCAGCGTGCTTGCTGCGGGGTACTCGATCACTTTGCGATTTTGATCGGCGTTGTTGTTTGCCCGGACGCCCCACCTTCCGATCGATAACCCCAAACGAATTCAAGATTATCTTTGGCTGAATCTTTCAAACGCCCCAGTTGAAATTCGATCGTTTTCGTTTGGCCTTCGGCGAGTGGTTCGACCAACCAAGTCAACTCACTCGTTCTGAGACTGATCGCTTCTTTGGTGGCCATGATGATCTCGATATCGTTGGAAGGTTTGACAAAGATTTCATATCCATTTTGAAGCTGCATTGAACGATGGGCGACGATGCGAACCAAGATGGTTTTCTCGGATTCGGTGGGCTTATCGACGTGCAGTTCCAGCACGTCATCGAGTTTGGTCGTGATGACGTCCTTATCACCGGAATCCGAAGGATCGTCAGAGGCCGTGGCTTTTCGCAGGATTGGCTCCCAAGCCGGTGCATCGGACTCATTGAGTGCCCAAGTCTCTCCGGTCATTCGATTGAAAAGAAGCGTGTTCTTACCGGTGACAATGATGCGATATTCAGGTTTGGCTGGAGATTGCTCGGCAAACAATCCAGAGCAAGCTGAGGCCAGCAACAGGCCGATGGCAAGTCGATGGAGCATACGAATGTTCCGTTGGGGATGAAACACGAGTGGATGTGACCGACATGTCCCATCCGAACACTCAGGTTATCAGATTGGCCACGACGAATCGCGAATACCGCAAGTTTTCGATTTGCCCGACGGACAATTCATCGCCTCGGTGCTCAAGTTCCCACGGGCTACGCGAACGCTTGCCGCAATGTTTCTAAGCTTTTCGGGATCGCGGTTTCGTGCTCTTCCTTGCCTTCGAATTCCAGTGAGATGTACCCTTGGTAGTCGACCTCGCGAAGGATACTGGCGACACGATCGTAATCGATGTCCAGCGTGTACCACGTTCCGCCGCCGAAGTAGGTTTTCGCTTGAACGAAGACGGCCTTCGGGGCCATGATCTTGTATTGTTCGTATTGGTTTTCCAGAAAGTTTCCCGTGTCCAAAGTTGCTTGTAGCCACGGTGAATCAATCGCATCGATGATTCGCACGACGGCGTCGGCATTTCGTCCGATGCCCCAGTGGTTTTCCAACCCCAATGTGACACCACATCGTTCGGCGGCGGGCAAGCATTTTTCCAAGCTATCGATCACCCAACCAAAGGCGTCTTCGTCGGTGTAGCCGTCCAGTCGAGGTTCGATGCCTTTGTTGGCCATCAAGGTGTCGAAATCTTTGCTCGTTCCCCAACGCCCCGTATTCACTCGGATCGTTGGAATCCCCATCGCATAAGCCATCTCGATGCAATCGATGGTGTGCTGGATGTTTTCTTGACGTTGCTCGGCACCGGGGAAGACAAAACTTTGGTGCGTCGAGAACCCACAAAGATCGAGACCGTTGATAAACGCCCGTTGTTTAATCTTTTGTAGCGCGGCCGGTGAGGTGTCTTGCATTTGAACATGCAGGATTTCTACACCATCAAATCCGGCTTCCGAGGCTAGGTCGATGCACTTTTCGATCGTCAGTTTACTGTCGTCACGGTATCGCCAATACGAGTAGGTCGAGACGGCAATCCGATTCGGTCGTGAAGTCGCTGTCGTAGGTTTCGCGGTTGCGACCGATGCGGAAGCGAGTGTGCTAAGCGAGGCGGCGCCGGCGGCGGTCAAGAGATCACGTCGATGAAGTTTCATGGTACTTTCGGGGCTGAAGGACTGGTGATGCGTTCCGATTGGGACAACGGAAGAACTTTTTTGTCGTGGCTTAGAAGCAATCGTTGTTGGACGATTCGGGCCACCTGCACAAGGTCTTCGGGGCGGTCGGCGATCATCGCGACGCCAAGTTCTTGAATCATCAGTCGTAGCTGGTACGACCATGTTCCCACGGGTGGGGTTGCGGCGGGTGGGGTTGCGGCGAGTGGGGCTCCCGCGGATCGGTCGATCGCCACGAACTGCAATACATCATGATGGCTGACGGCGACCTGTGCGATCGAAAGTGAGACGGCGGAGCTATTCGCGGCATTCATTTCCCAAAGCACAAATCCTTGCCCGTTAGCATGATTCGCTGTTTGGTTGGCGGTGGCGATCGCCGAGCGTACATAGGATGCGTCGACCGCGCGGACGTCACAAGTCATCGTCGTCTGCGCCGTTGGGTCATCGGCGGCTGCGTGGGCGAATGCGCCGACAAACCGACGTGCGGCGTTGAACCAACGTCGATTCGTCGCGGCAACGTAAAACGGGACCGGGTTCAATCGAAACTCCACAACGGCGATGGCAAATCGGGTGCTACAGTGAATACGATTCTAACTTTCGCAGCAATCGTGCGCGAGAAATATTCAATCGCCTCGCCGCTTCGGCTCGATTTCCGTCGGCCGACTCCACTGTCGACAGGATCAACTGACGTTCGAAGTCGGCGACCACTTGATCCAAATCGATCGGCTCAGATTCGGTGGACACCACGGTGGGCTGATAAGATCGTATCGCCAGCGGCAGATCTTCGGGGGCAATCGCAGAATGGCGTGCGGCGCGAATCGCGTGCCGAATGGCTTGGTCAAGTTCGCGGAAATTGTCTGGCCAGGGGTATAGCACCAACGCATCGAGTGCCGCCGAAGAGAACCGGTCAGCGTTGCCTTCTCCGGTCGCGCGGCGTCGGTCAAGTAGCGACGTCGCGATCAATGGGACATCCTTGATTCGGGCGGCGAGCGAGTTCAATCGCAAACGTAGCCCACAAAAGCGGTCTTGCAACCGATCGACCACCTGGTTCGCTATGGTTTCGTCTTGGCTGTCCGGGTCGGTGTCATCGTCGGTCGTCAGATGGGTGATGGAGGTCAGTCCGATTAACCGCAAGCGATCGCCGTGGGTTTCGAGATGGTCGATCAGACGCTGTTGAGCTTCGACGACGGTTGCGTCCATATCACGCAAGATCACGCTCGCATTCTTACCGTCGGCGAGATGATGAAGGATCGGCCCTAGGCTTGCATCGAGCAGTTCCGCGTCCATGAGCGAGCCTTCGACAACCACCACCGGTTCCGAAGGCGCGGACCGATCGTGGATTGTGCGCGCGATCGCTTCCTCAAGGCATCCCGGAGGGGATTCGATCAGAACATCACTGCGGAGTTCGCCGGCAAGTTTTAGTTGTCGTCGCAGCCTGATGGCGACTTTGGAGTCACCGAGCGTGACGAGCGACGCCACATCGGAATGGTGACGACGCCATGTATCGACACGTTGGCGAAGCAGGCGGGCGAGTTCGACATCGCCGTCGTAGCCGGCGTCATTAAACTGACCGGCGACTGCCAGCACGATGGCATCTTCGCGATGACCGAGTTTGACAAAGCGGGTCTCCATCGCGGTGAACTGGCGGGCGCGTTTACCCGTCATCGATGGCTGTACCAATAAGGACGCCGATCCACGATTGGAAATCCCTGGCGGCGGGGCCAACGACGCGGCAAGAAAGTCAAGAGGATCGTCACTGATCGAGGCGCCGGCAACACATGATCGCCCGACAAGCATTTCGGGTTCGATCGACAACCAGTCACCGACGCTGCCGGAAAGGTACGCCAGTTTGCCGTCCGGGCCGATCACCCAAAAGGGATCGGCGGCTTTATCGATCAGGCGACTCAGTGGCCGAATGCTGGTGCTGGTCGCCATCGGTGCTCGCCGCGGTTACCGCTTAAAAGACGTCCAAGATGAAATGGTGACCGCTATGATAACGGCGATTGCTGGGGTAGTAGTTGTGCCACTTCTTGTTGTAGACCGGGATCCGCATTTCTTGCGGATAGCGGTGATACATGCTGTCCGCACTTCGGTAGTACTCTTGGCCCCAGAAATTTTGGGGATAGTAAACGTACGGGTAATGATAAAAGCGATTCCAATCGCGAGTGCTAGCACTGCCGCCCCAAGCCTGGCCATAGGCCCGCTGGTCGGCAGACGCTTGATCGGCAAGCATGAACGCCGATGCAGCCAGGACGGCGACGATGATCAATTGACGAAGCATTGCTGCTTTCCCCCTAGGTCAGCCTCAGTGAGCCGGGCGTCGACCGTGACGCAGGCCATCGGTGGGCTTAGTTGATGGTTAATTCCAAAGTGTCCGCCCCCTGTGAATCCGGTGATCGATGTACGGGCACCGTGACACCTCTTCCCAGGCTTGGCGAATCGCGAACCTTCGAACCTATCGGCAATTTTGGCTGGACGGGTTGAGTCGATCGTAGGGCGAATTCCGGGAGAATCGACTTCAGGGTTCGCAGGGAACCTGTTTTCCACCTATGATTAAAGTACCGGCCGATCGCAGGATTGCGTTTTAACCGCATCGATGACCGACTCGTCCGCCACCCACCCTTCCCGCACACTTTCGTCACGCCTGGGAAAACCCCGCTGGTTTTGACACCAGAGACTGGTTCAGACACCAGAAACACGGAAAACATTGATGATTAGGCAAACCTATCGAACTTTGACGGCTGCGGTCATGATCGCAGCGATCGCAATCGGACCGATCGCGTCTGCGTGCCCGTTTTGCGAGTCGGTTCAGCAAACAATCCGTCAGCAATCTGAAACGATGGACGCCGTCGTGATTGCATCAAGCTTGGACGGCGAATTGACCCGGAACCTCACCACCGGCGTCGTCAAAATGAAGGTCGAGAAGGTCCTCAAAGGCGGCGAGCATGTTAAAGCGGGCCAAACCGTCGACGCAATTTACTTTGGTAAAGTCGAAGTCGGGCGACGTTTCCTTCTCTCCGGTGTCGACCCGCCGAACCTGCAGTGGTCGTGCCTGCCGGTGAACGAACGCAATGAAGAGTACATCGTTAAAGCGACCGAGATCGAAGACGATCCGGTTGCCCGGCTGCGTTTCTTTCGGCAGTACCTTGAAGACGAAGATCCGTTAATTTCACGTGACGCCTACGACGAGTTTGCCTCGACGCCCTACGAAGAAATCTCCAAAATCGGCCCCGACATGGACCACGATCGACTGATCAAATGGGTTCAAGAACCCGAAATGGGTGTCGACCGCAAGCGACTCTATCTCACCATGCTGGGGATCTGTGGTAGCGAGAAAGACGTGCCAATGCTCGAAGAGATGCTGAAGAACCCAACCAAAAGCGTCTCCAATGGACTGGACGCGTTGATCGCTTGCTATCTGACGCTCTCCGGTGAGAAAGGTCTGCCACTGATCAATGAGCTTTATATTGCAAACAAGAAAGCTCAGTTCTCGCACACCTATGCCGCCATCATGGCGTTGCGGTTCCATGGGACCGAAGGCAACGTGATTCCTCGGAGTGCACTCTCTGAATCGTTACACAAAATTCTCGAACGCGAGCAACTCGCCGATATGGTGATTCCCGATTTGGCCAAATGGCAAGATTGGAGTCAGATCGATCGGCTGACGAAACTGTTCAAGGAAGTCGATCCGAAGGATAATTGGCTTCGTGTTCCGGTGATCAATTACATGCGTGCGTGTCCGCTGCCTGAAGCCGCCAAGGCGCTGAAGGAATTCGAGAAAATCGATCCCGAAGCAGTTCGCCGAGCAAAAGCATTCTTTCCCGCACCGGTTCCGGTTCGGCCCAAAGCTGACGAGGAATCGACCACGCAGATCAACTCACCTGAAAACCCCAGTAGTGTGGCCGAGAGCACGTCCGGCGAACCGGTCCTGTCGGTGGCAAAGCCGACCGATCATCCGGCGACCGAACCCCGTCTCGGCACACGCTATGCAGCCGCAATGGCTAACCAAACTCCCGCACTCAGTGGCATCGTTGCACAACAGAGCGACCTGACCGAAGCGTCGAACCCTTGGGAGTTCGCTTGCGTACTGTTGGTTTCATTGGCAAGCTTGGTCATCATGGTCTTCCTGGTGCTTACCGGAGGACCCGTGGTTGATCCCAAGCCTGAAAACTAGGTTCGAATGAGACCCGTTTCGCAACTAATCCCTGCAGCGGAATTTAGACGTTAGTGATGGCTACCACCGAATTTCAAATGTCAAATACCGCCGACGTGGCGGACTTTCCCTATCGGGCACTCAGCCGAGGCGCAATCGTTTCGGTCATACTGATGGTTGTCGGATTGATTGGCCTGATCCCAACCTTTGAAATGCTGCTCGTGTTCACGATACCGGGTGCATTGTGTGGTTTGATGGCGATTCGCTCGATTCGCCGCTACCCGGATGAATTCAGCGGTCTTGGGCTCGCAAAATTCGCGCTGCTCACCAACCTTGTATTGCTGGTCGGAGGTGTTTCAATGCACACCTACGTTTATTTGACCGAGGTGCCCCCGGGGCATGTACGGGTCCCGTTTTCCCAGCTGATTTTTGAAGCCGAACCCGATCGGCCGACCGAGGCGGCGTTGGAACTCGACGGAAAAGACGTCTTTATCAAAGGCTACATTCATCCGTCCAGTGGCGGCGGAATGCTTCGTCAGTTCGTTCTCGTCGGTGACCTGGGGACCTGCTGTTTCGGCGGCCAGCCGAAGAGCAGCGAGATGATTGAGGTCACCTTGACGGGCGGCGAAACTGTCAAGGGAGGCATGACTCGACGAAAACTCGCCGGGAAATTCATTCTCAATCGAATTCCCCAGAACCGAACCGATTTTGACAACGCGGTGTTTTATCGGATAAAGGGAAGCTCGGTGAACTAGCGCGTCGACGGTCCAACACCGTTGCAGTGGCTCGCGCTACCCGCCTCACAACCTCCTACCCACCGACGCAACGATGACCAACCAGCCGATCGCGATCCTCTCGATCGTTTTCTTGACCGCGATGTGTTCGTTGCCTGCATTAGGCCAGGAACCCAAGAAAAAGGTTCCCCTTCGCCTGAGCACAGAGGCACAGCTTGCGAAAGGCGAAATCAACTTCGACGATTTGAAGTTTGATATCGAGAAAGACGCCGCCTTCGATGACTCGATGTGGACCAAGCGGTTGAAGCGTCTGGACAAAAAGAAGGTGAAGCTACGTGGCTACATTTTGCCGCAAAGTGTTTTTCAGCAAAACGGGATCAAGCAATTCGTACTGGTGCGGGACAATCAGGAATGCTGTTTTGGTCCTGGTGCTGCGTTGTATGATTGTGTCTGGGTCAAAATGACTGGCGACAATACGGCCGAATTTTCTACCCGGCCGGTCACCGTCGAAGGCCAGTTTCACCTCGACGATGAATCGTTCAAGTACCCCGGCGGAACGGGACCGCCGCAAGCTCCCAATGCGACTCACATGGCCGTCTTTCGCATTGACGGTGTCGAAGTCGACTGAAAGACCGTTTCGGTTGCATCATCCGATCATGCTAGCTTGCGTCTCGACCGGGGATTGAGGTTCGGGAGATCAGCCGACGAGCATTGTCCAATCCCGGTTGTTGTCAGGAACCGTGGCTAACGCCGTTCGGCTGATGGCAATGATCGACGAAACGCCAGCGTCAGGCCTGCGGCACAAGAATGGGCTCGCATCGATTACCGGTAGGTTCGCTTGCAATCACCGGGACGTGCTAAACCAGTCGCAGCGGTGTGATCCGTTCGGCGCCTTCGGCCAGTAACAATGTGCTGCCTCGCGGCATGGTCTCGATAAAACGACGGAGGAGTTCGTTGACTTGCCCAGGCCAACAGTAGGCATAGACCACCTCCGCACCGGTTTTCATTTTCGGACTGATTTGTAAATCCAAGTAGCTGCCTTGGGTGACGTGCGCATCGATCGAATGCGATTGGAACAAACCTCGGGAACGATGGACCAGTTCTTCGTCAATTTCGATTCCGCTGGCAGACTTTCCGAGGAGCGCCGCGATACCGACCCCAATTCCGATTCCGCTGCCCCATTCGCAGTAGCTGCGGCCGGGTGTCGATCGAATGTAGCCGTAGAGTACCTCGGGGTTGCTGGGGACGTAGTCAAAACAGTCCACGCCCTTGGCCCTTGTTGCGGCAGCGGCAATCCAAGCCGCGATGTTCTCCGGGAGGGGCCCGAATTGGGGTTCGAGCAGAATCGGTTCAAGATTCATCGCGACAAGTGACATCGGACTTCTTTCGGTTGGCGGTTTTCGTAGTTGTGTAGCTATCCTCGTTGCCCGTAGCGAGAAGTTGCGATCGATTTCCCCGGTGGCGGAGAATCCTCAGTCAAATCGCTCACCGTCTGGTGCATTGCCGGTGCCAGGAATCGTTTGTGCGCCGTCAACCTTTGAGATTACGATTAGCCGCATGGCGTTCCCCACGATTTCGGTGCAGTAACCGGGGCGGACGCCCGTCGGCTGATGAGCCGAACCCGAACATTGGGTCTAGAAAGTACCCAGGTTGGCATTACGTATTTCGACTGGGCGAAACCGCTTCGCTAATCCGCGCGACCACGACGGTGGTGAACGCTCCAACGGTTGCGAGGTGCGTCCATGCGATGATCGCTTTGCCCGCTTCGTTTTTGATTTGGAAGCTGACCAAGACCAAAACGATTACCGCGATGGCCAGTCCTAGAAACACCGATCGCTGACTGATTTTGGGGCAGAACAGCCCGAGTAGGAACACGCCGAGCAGCAACCCGGCGGCAAATCCGGCGATCGTCAGGGCGCTGGTGACGACGGTTTGATCGAGTTGACTTGCCCAGATCGCGATGCCCATCTGAATGATACCGAATAGGATGGTCATCGCCTGGCTTGTTCGCAACAGTGATCGCCCGTTCGGTTCCGTTCCACGGCGTCTTTTGACAAACGGAACGTATAGATCGTTGAGCAGCGCCGAAGAAGACGCACTGAGTGAACTCGACAGCGTGCTCATCGCTGCGGCCAAGATTGCGGCCAGCATTAGCCCGATCAATCCGTAGTTTACCGGGAAGTGATGAACGATGAAGTAGGCGAATACCTGATCCGGTTTCTCGGGGGCGACTGAGTTTGTGTTCGCGAAGAAGCAAGCGAGTGAAACCCCGATCCAGAGAAACAACGCAAACTGGATCATCACCACGAACGCGCTGCCAATGATTGCTCGACCGGCTTCCTTTTGACTGCGTGCACTCAGATAACGCTGCACCATGATTTGGTCTGTGCCATGGGTTCCGATGGTCAGGACTGCCCCGCCCAACAGACCGCCCCAAAAGTTCAGTGGTTCGGAAAGATCAAAGCGCAGGTCAAACATCGTTAGACGCCCGGTTTGATCGGCGAATTGATAAATCGCCGACAAGCCGCCTGGGATCGCTTGGGCAAGGATCATGACCGCAGCGACACCGCCGATCATGTAGATCACGAACTGCACGCAATCATTCCAGACCACCGACCGCAATCCACCGATCGCCGTATAAACGATTGTCACCAATCCCATGACAATCACGCTGGACGTCAGTGACCAACCTAAAAGCGTCTGGACGACAACGGCCGCGAGGTACAGACGCAGCCCATCGGAAAGGTTGCGCGTCACCATGAACATCATCGACGCGGCAGTCTTGACTGCCTTGCCGAGTCGTTCGTCAAGGACTTCGTAGGCGGTCAATAAGCGGCGTTTGAAGTACAGCGGCAACAGAAAACGAACGACAAGGATACGGCCCAGGACCAATCCGAACGTCAAATGTAGCCAACGAAATCCGTTGCCCGCATACGAATCACCTGGCAGGCTGAGCACGGTCGCGGTACTGGTTTCCGTCGCGACAATTGAACCGAGAATCGCCCACCATGGCAGGTCACGTCCGCCGACCAGAAACGTCTCTGCGTCGCGGTTTTTACGACCGCTTAGCACGCCAATTGCGACGGCTATAAGTAACACGACGCCTAAGACGATCGCGTCGACGGTTCCAAGTTCAAATAGCATGCACGATCCCGAACTGTCCGGTTAGTCGGTCAAAGGCATCATGATACCGGAACGGTCATTGCTGTAGCTTGGACCCCCGCGGGCGAGCGTATCTTAAAACGGAAATTGCCAGGGGATCATGACCATCGCGACCACAAAGACCAACAGTGACAGCGGCAAACCGAATCGGAGGTAGTCGGAAACGCGGTAACCGCCAACGGTATAGACCATCAAGTTCGTTTGGTATCCGAACGGGGTCAAGAAGCTTGCCGACGCCGCGATCATCACGGCAATCACGAACGGAGTTTCGTTGACGCCTAGTGTGCCGGCCGCTCCCAGGCTGACGGTCAGCATGATCAAGGCCGCGGCCGTGTTGGTGATCAATTCGGTGCAGAGCATCGTCAGCAAATAAACCAACGCTAGCGTTAGCTTGGGATTTCCTTGCGCCAAACCGATCACACCTTTGGCGATCGCTTCGGCGGCACCACTTTTCTCTAGCGACGAACCGATGCCGATCGTCGCACCGATCACAATCAGGATGCGCCAGTCGACGGCGCGGCGGGCTTCGTGCGCGGTGCAGCAACGGCAAGCCAACATCGCCAAGGTGGCGACCATCGCGGCGGTCAATATCGAAACCCATCCGAGGGCGGCGACGCAAACCATCGTCACCATGATCGCGATCGCGTACCATGCTTTCTCATGCCGCCGGACGGCTTCACCGCCGACCGCACTGACAAGAAAGAAGTCCCGCAATTCTTTGGCGCGGTGAATGAACGACGGTGATGCTTCGAGTAATAACACGTCGCCGGTTTCGAGACGGACGTCACCGATTTTGCCTTCCAGTCGTCGGTCACCCCGGGCGACGGCTACGACGGCGGCGTTGTAATTACTGCGGAATCGCCCTTCGCGAATCGTTTTGCCCAGCAGGGAGCAACGTGAGCTAACGACCGCTTCCACCAAAGTGCGTCGCCATGCGGGGATCTCCAGTTTCCGCCCTTGATCATCCGGGGTCAGCAGGCCACGGATTTTCCTCAGGTCGACGACGGAGTCGAGCGCGCCGACCAAGATCAGTGCATCGTCGCCTCGTAATCGTTCGTTGGGTTTGGCCGCGATCACGTCGTCGCCCCGTTGGATCTCGGCAACATACAATCCTGCCAAACTACGCAGTCCCGCGTCCTCGATGGTCTTTCCGACCAACGGTCCGGATGCGTCGACCAACATTTCTACGGTGTATTTTTTTGGATCGTCACTCGCGCTGACCGCCGCACGCCGATCCGGAATCAGCCGATTGGAAAACATGACCATATAAATCACACCCAAGACCGCTGCGGGAACGCCCACAACGGCAGGGGCAAAGAAGCTGATCGGTTCGCCGCCCCGCGAAGCGAACTCGTCGCGGACAATGAGATTGGTGCTCGTTCCCATCACGGTGCACATGCCGCCAATGATCGCGGCGTAGGAAAGCGGCAGCAGCAATCGGCTGGAACTTGTATGGAGCCGTTTCGCTGTGTCGTCAACGATCGGGATCAGGGCGGCGACCACGGGCGTGTTGTTCAGGAACCCGCTCAATCCTGCGACCGGAGCCAAAATGCGTAGCTGAGCCCCACGCAACGTTTTTGCGCGATCGAGAAACCACCCGGTCGCTAGCTTGGTTGCGCCGGTCATTTCGAGCCCCGCCACGACGGCAAAAAGCAACCCGATCGTCAATAGCCCTGGGTTGCCAAACCCTTTGACCGCTTCCAGCGGTGTGGGAAGCTTGTCGGTGCCGGTCAAGTCCTGGACGACGACCAGGACAGCCAAAAACGCCATCGCCAACACATCCGTCGGCGCAAGTCGAAACGCCAGGCTGATGAGCAACCCGGCGGCGACGAGGAGCGATAAAACGGCAGGCCAATCCATCGATGATCAAAAGGACAGAAAACGGATGAAGGTGACTGATAGTTCCGGCGAAACGGCTGGCGATTTGGTCGTCCGGCGGGCCGTTTGACGGTTGACATTCGGCAAACGATAGTCCGTGAGAGTGGTTTCGGTCAGGCGGTGAGCGTTTTTTTCCGATCAAAGGCCTTTAAATCGTCGCCACGTATCTGAAATCGGCGTTCTCGGTACAATTTGACAAGAATTTTGCATCCGGGTTCACCCGACCGCGACGATTGCCATTGGTTATGACGAGTAGCGATAAATCATCCCCGATCGACGAACTGCGAGCCCAGTATGAGGAGCTAGCTGAGCTGTCCGGTTCGTTGGCGCACGAAATCAAGAACCCGTTGTCGGTGATTCATATGAACATCGACCTGCTCAGCGAAGACCTCGCCGATTGGCATTCACCGGAAAGCCGTCGACCACTCGAACGCGCCAAAATCATTCGTGATCAGTGCGTACGGATGCAAGGATTGCTGCGTGACTTTTTGCGATACGCCCGATTGCGAGACATCGATTTGGTGTCCGGTTCGCTAAACGATCAATTGGAAACGGTGCTTAACGCCTATAGCGCCGAAGCGGCACAGCGCGAAATCGAAATCGTTCGCTTTCTTGACAACGATTTACCTTCGATAGCCCTCCACAGCGATTCGCTGCAAGCGGCTCTGATGAATCTCGTCAAGAACGCACTCGAAGCGACCGACCGCGGTGGGCAGATATTAGTTCGTACCTACACCACCAATTCCGGTGTCGCAATGGATCTGATCGACACCGGCCGAGGGATCGACGGTAACACGATCATGCATATGTTCGAGCCCTTTTACACGACCAAGGAAGGCGGTAGCGGGCTAGGATTGCCGACGGCCCGCAAAATCATCGAAGCCCACTCTGGTCGGATGAGTGTCGAAAGTGACGTCGGCCAAGGAACTAAGTTCACTTTGGAATTCCCCGCTTTGCGGCGAATCATCTAGCCGCAGCGGTTCAGTTCGATTTTCTTAATCGCGTCTCACCGACGACGAAACCTGTTGCGAATCGCTCGACTCTGAATAGCGTAGAAGGGACGCCACGGCTCGTGCCCTGTTTAGGTTTGATTCTAGGGTAGCGAAACTCGCCGAGAGCTTCGGTTTAGCTATCGCCGGCGTCCTCTCTGCAAAAGCCGCCTACGCGATCGCGACTTTTGCGGAACAAGCGACGGCTATGCTACCGGCCTTTGTTTCCCATCCAGATGAACTTGAGTGCCATGATTCTACGGTCCTGCTATTGTTTCGCGTCGCTTGGTCTGTTGTTGACGCTGTGTTCATCCAGCGGACTCGGGCAGGATGTTCCTGCGGTTGATCTGGTGGAATCGGCGGTACCGAATTCCGAGACCGAAACAACGGAGTCGAGTCACGAAGGGCCGGAGTTGGCGGCCTCCGGATCGTCCGAGCAAGCAAGTCAAGCAGACCAGATAAACGAGGAAGAGAGCGATCGAATGGACGGGCCGGTGCCCGATGCCGATTCGGTTGCTGGGCAGGAACCGATCGCGGCGGAGCGGACGAACTCATTGCCGGCGCAGCCGCCAAGCAACTCCGGATTGTCCCAGGCACGAACCCTCTTGATCCACAATACAAAGATCGCCGCGACGATCAGTGGCTTGGTCAAAAGTGTCGATGTTTCTGCGGGGCAAACGATTTTAGCGGACACCATTGTTGCCCGGCTCGACGACAGGCTTGCCGAGCAGGAAATGATCGCTGTCAAAGCTGCGTACCAGGCAAAACTTCTGGAAAGCCAAACCGATACGATCATTCGAGACGCCGCCCAAGAATTCGAGACACGACAAACAGATCTGCGGCAAGCCCAACTCGCAAACCAGACCTACACCGGTGCGGTCAGCGAGATGCAACTTCGTCAACTGCGGTTAAGGGTCGAGCGATCTGAATTGAAACGCGAGCAGGCGGAGTTGCAAACGCGTGTGGCTACCGCATCGGCGGATCATGCCAAGGCCAAGCTTGAGATCGCAAAGGAGATCTTAGCCCGGCACCGGATTCGTTCTTCTCGCAACGGCATCGTTGCCGAAGTCATCGCGCAAGCAGGGCAATGGGTCCAGGCCGGTCAACCGGTCGTTCGAGTCATTTCGCTTGATCCCATTCGTGTTGAGTGTGAAATCGATCCGGCATTGATTCACGACCGCATCATTGGCCAACGAGTTCGCTTTGTTCCGTACCAAGCGGATCGTAGCGTTTTGTCATCTGAACAGTCGTCCGCTCCTGAATTGCACGGCGAGATTTGCTTCGTCTCAAACGAAGTCACCTCGGTATCAGGACGCGTTGTCGTGTGGGCTGATATGGCTAACCCCGATGGAAGAGTCCGATCCGGGGTTGTCGGAACGCTTCACCTGGACGGATCGCAATCGGTATCGGAAACGAGTGAATAGGTCTAAGAATAGGCAGAATCCGAATCATGGATTGAAGCGTCCCGGAAAACGTGTTTCGCTAACCGGAAAGTTCTAGTCCGATCGCGATTTTCTTGGTCCCATTCGCGGGGGCAACCGAATAGCGAGGGGATATTTGTTAGCTGGCGAATCCGCATCGCTGCTAGAACGAGGCGAGCGTAGACTGCTAAACTGAAGCAGTTCTTTCGCAATCTATTTCCTCGCAGCCCTCCGCGATCCATTGTCATCTTGGTCAGTCATCCTCGCCGGCGTCCGTCACAATTGGCGCACCACCTTGTCCGTTGCGTTGGGGGTGGCGATCGCGACATCGGTGATTGTCGGTGCGTTGTTGGTTGGCGATTCGATGCGCGGCAGTTTGCGCGAGTTGACTGTCGAACGTCTCGGCAAGATTGACACCGTCATCGCCCCTGGCGGTTTTTTTGAGACCGAATCGATTGCGTTGCGGGTCGGTCAAAGCGAAGAACACGTCGCGCCGATTTTGTTATTCGATCAAGCCGTGATCGAAGCAACCGTTGACGATCAAATGCGACGATCGGGATCGGTGCAAGTCGTCGGTTGTGATCCTTCGTTTTGGAAGCTTGACACATCCGGCGTTGTCCCCACTGTCGAGCTTGATGACGATTCAGTGGTGATGACAGAGTCGTTGGCGAGCGAGCTTGGGGTTCGGGTCGGCGATCAAGTCACGGTCCGTTTACCGGTCGAGCAAGCTGTGCCCGCGGATAGTCCGCTAGGCCGCAAAGACGTGCAAACCGAAGGCATCCCGCGACTAAACGTCGCTGAAATCTTGCCCGACAAAGGCTTGGCAAGGTTTTCGCTCGCCGCTTCTCAAGCGAGTCCCAAGAATGTTTTCCTGTCGCGGGAGCTTGTCGCTTCGGTTCTTGATCGTGATGGGCAAGCCAACGTACTGCTTTCTTCCGAGCCCATCGAGGCAGAGAAGGTGCAGCCGACGCTTGCCGATCTTGGGCTGAAACTTGAACGAGTGACCAAGACGTTCGACGATAAAACTATCTTCGATTATTACAACTTAACGAGTGACCGTTTGCTGATCAGCGATCCGGCGGTCGATGCGATCACCGCGGCATTTCCCAGCGACAAGGTGACGCCAACCCTGACCTATCTCGCCAATGAGATTCAGCGGAAGAAGGAGGGTGCGGCGGACGGATCGGCTGAGTTCCCACGCGTGACCTACAGCACCATCGCGGCGGTTGATTCGTCTTCGCTAATGCCGCTCGACTACGGCAATGTGAAATCCACCGATCAGAAAACCGTTGTGCCGATCATCGTAAATTCATGGCTCGCCGACCGAATGAAGTTGTCGGTTGGTGATCAGCTTGTGATCGACTATTACGAGCCGGAGGTTAAAAACGGTAAAGAAATCGAACGACAATTCGAAGCAACCGTGGTTGGAATCGTTCCGATTACCGAACCGGAACGCCCTTACCGAAGGCGTCGAGAAGCGGTTTACAGCAAACGACCGACGCGCTACAACGATCCGGCGCTGACACCAACGGTTCCCGGTGTCACCGACCAGGACTCGATGAGCGATTGGGACACGCCTTTCGAACTGACCCGCGAAGTGCCGGACGAGGACGATCAGTATTGGAAGAATCATCGTTTGACCCCCAAGGCGTTTATTCCGCTTGCCGCGGGACAGGCGTTGTTCTCCAGTCGGTTCGGTCAGACCACCGGTTTAATGATCGAAACCTCCGTTGCGACTGACCTTGACCAACTGAGTGAGCGAATTCTTGCCGCGACCGCCACGACGCTACCCGAGCTTGGATGGCAACCACGCTCGATCCGGGGCGCCCAGTTGGCGGCGTCCAAAGGCACGACGCCGTTTGATGGTTTGTTTTTGTCACTCAGTATGTTCGTGATTTTTTCCGCAGTGATGCTGATCGCAATGCTCTTTCGCTTGGGCTTAGTCACCCGCAGCAGCGAACTTGGAACATTAATCGCGGTCGGATTGCGTCCCAAACAGGTCAGCCGTCTTTATCTTGGCGAGGGCTTGCTCACTTCGTTGTTTGGAGTCTTACTCGGGCTCGGCGGAGGCATCGCGTATGCCTTCGGGGTCCTCGCGGCGCTGCGAAGTTTTTGGGTGGGTGCCGTTACCGTTCCGTTCCTGACATTTCATGCGACGCCGACCAGTTTAATCATCGGTGGGTTAGCGGGGCTCCTCTGCGGACTCGGTGCGCTCTGGGTGACCACTCGGTCGATGCTGCGCAATGATGCCGTCGCGCTGCTGCGTGGTCGCGGCGAACTGGATGAAGTCGATGCAACGAAGCGTCTGCGTTGGCCTGACCGGACGGCGATCGGCTTGTCGATGATTGCAATCGCAGCAGGTGCGTTCGGTGCGGCGAGCGGTGGCCAGACGGCCGCCGGTGGATTTGTCGGCGGCGGAATGATGTTGCTCATCGCGATGTTGGTGTTCGTATATGGACGCTTCCGGAATGTCAAAACGCAACGCGACGACGGTACCTCGCAGCAATACGCCAACTACCAGCTTTCCGGACTTGCCCGCCAGAACTCAACGCGTGCGCCGCTTCGCAGTACACTGACCATCGGGTTGATCGCGACGGCGTCGTTTTTGATTGTCGCGATCAATGCATTTCGCTTGGTCCCCAGCGACGAAGGAACCGGGGGCTTCGATCTGCAGGCCGAATCGGCACAACCGATCTACCAAGATTTGGCCGATCCCGATGTCCAGTCAGGGCTCATGGGCGCCGATGCCAAACGGCTTGCCAACGCGTCGATCGTTTCGTTCCGTGTCCGCCGTGGGCAAGATGCCAGTTGCAACAACCTTTATCAAGCATCGGAGCCGACCGTTTACGGGGTTCCTGATTCGGCGGCAAAATCTTTGGATCGATTTCGGTTTTATGCCTCGGCGGCAGAAGCGGGCGAATTGGCTTGGTCGTTACTCGACACCGACGCCGAAGGAACGGCCGATGATCCCATCCCGCTAATCTTGGATCAAAACACCGCCATGTGGAGTCTGCAAATGATGGCGGGGGTCGGTGAAGTAAAAGCGTTTACTTATGACACGACGACGGTTCATTTTAAAGTCGTCGGCTTGCTGGAGAATTCGCTGCTGCAAGGTCGACTGATGATTGGCGAAGGTAACTTTCAGCGGTTGTTTCCCGAAATCAGCGGGTATCGTTTCTTCTTGATCGGCGAGAGCGGATCGACCATCGACATCGCGGCGGTGACACAGGCGTTCGAATCGCGGTTGGGTGACGTCGGGTTTGATGTGTCCGATTCCCATGAGGTACTTGCCGGAATGATGGCGGTGCAAAACACGTATTTACGAACCTTCCAAAGCCTGGGGGGGCTCGGTCTGCTGCTGGGAACGATCGGGCTGGCAATCGCTCAATTGCGTAATTTGTTGCAACGCCGTGGTGAGTTGGCGGTCATGCGTGCGATCGGGTTCACTCGTCGACGCCTCGCACTATTAGTCGTCGGGGAGACGGCATCGTTACTCGCGATGGGCATCGGCTGCGGTGTGTTGTGTGCGGTGTTAGCCGTGCTCCCGTATGCGTGGTCACAGGGCACCCAGCCACCGGTGCTTGAACCGCTGTTGTTGGTGCTTGGGATTTTTCTTTTCGGATTGGTGGCCGGGCTCGTGGCGGCCATTCAAGTCGCGCGAATGAGATTGTTGGAATCGTTGAGGGGATCGTGAAGGAAATTGTGATTGATGCGGCGGCGCTACCCAAGCTAAACGTTCCGGCCTATCAACTGGCGATCGACGAAGCGGCCCTTTCGATGGCCGAAGCAGGCGAGATCGGTACCACGTTCCGAACTTGGGAACTTTCCTCACCGACGGTGATCCTTGGCAGGTCGTCCAAAATTGAATTGGAAACCGATCGGGAGTTTTGTCGACGCCGAGGGATCGGGATTTATCGTCGCTGCAGTGGCGGCGCTGCAATTGTCGCCGGGCCGGGATGCCTGATGTACAACGTAATCGTTTCTTTGGACGAGCACCCCGAAGCTGCGAAGATTGATCGTGCCCACCAGCTGGTCATGTCGCGAGTTCTCGAGGCGGTAAAAAAACAACTGCCCGCTGCGCGCAAGCAAGGGATCTGTGATCTGACGGAAGGCGACCGCAAGTTTTCCGGAAATGCGCTGAGAATCAGTCGACGTCACTTGCTGTATCACGGAACGCTGCTTTATGACGTCGACTTGGAGGTTCTACAGCGGTGCTTGGCGTTCGCCCCCCGGCAACCAGATTATCGCGATGGCCGCGATCACGGGGCTTTTGTCACCAATGTACCGCTCGATCCGACCCTGCTCCGCAAAGACCTTGCAGGGGAATTTGGCGTCGACGGCCAAATCGATGCGCGGGATCTGATACCAACAGCAGACAAGCTGATTGAGCAGCGATATGGTCGTGAGGCATGGCACACGCGGCATTAGTGTGGTGTGCGGGTGGTCTGGTCTTGCATTCTGGTAAACATCTGCGCAAACGCGTCACACGAGGACGTCTTGCTATCGACCGACGAGTGTTTTGTTTCGGTTCAGGTTTAGGAATAGGCGAACGGCGTTGGCCACGGTTTCCGAGCAATCACCGTGGTTCACGCACATCGGCCGAAGACTCGCATGGAAATTTTCAAAAGGGCAGAGCACGAAGTGGGTTCTCTTGGCATCCCCGGGCGATCAAGGTTCAATGATCGCGGTCGTAGGGCTTGCGTGGGGCAAAAAGTCGTCGCCAACGATGAAGATTGCCACGATGTTCCTGTTCGGCTGAGTACACTGCGGTAGCGACCCGCGGAGTTTTTCGCAAACAAGTTGATTTTGCGAAACAACTCGGGGGTTTCGTGGTTTTAAATAGTTAGCGCCCGCATCCCACCTCATGCGATCCCCTCTCATCCACACCACCGGTGGACCTCTCATGCCTCGATTGCAGCGAACTAAGCCTTTGGGTTCAATGCCTCTGGATTCAATCCCCTCGGGTAAGATCCCGGTCTCTTCCCGATCATTTGTGCGGCACCGTGGTGGTGCCGCCGGTGCATTGGTCGCATTCCTGGTTGTCGTCGGAATCATTGGCGCGATCGGTTATGCCATGTTTTCTGATCGCGAGCAGGGCATCAAGCCGGGCAGCTTGATCACGCAGCCGGTGACCCGCGGTCCCTTCGACCACATTGTCCTTGAGCAGGGCGAAATTGAGAGTAGTAGTAATATCGAGGTCACCTGCCAAGTGAAATCGCAGAGCGGTGGTGGGGTCTCGATCCTGTGGGTCGTCGACGAAGGCACCCGCGTGCAAGAGGGCGACAAACTTGTTGAGCTCGACTCATCGGCGCTGGAGCAGAAGCTGAACGAAGACAAGATTGGCGTGATCACTGCGGAAGCGACCGTGACGACTGCGAAAGCCCTTGTCGAACAAGCAAAAATCACTCGCCAGGAATATCTTGATGGCGTGTACATGACGGAAGAGAGTGCGTTGAGAAGCGAAATCTTGATCGCCGAGCAAGACTTAGTGAAGGCTCAAAAAGCACTTGAGAGTAGTCAACGCTTGGCCGCAAAAGGGCTGATCAAGTCCCTGCAATTGGAAGCCGATCGTTTTGCCGTTGCCAACGCCCGAAACCAACTTGAATCGGCCCAAGGTCGCTTGAAGGTGCTGCAAAACCTGACCAAGAAGAAAATGTTGGTGCAGTTCGACAGCGAAATCGAATCCGCACAAGCTCAGCTTTCTGCTTACGAAAGCGAGCTGCTTGAAGAGCAAACACAGTTGGCCGACACAGAGCAGCAGATCAAGAATTGCCTCATCACCGCTCCGGCGGCGGGGGTTGTCGTTCACGCCAACCGCTACAGCAGTCGAGGTGGGAACGCCGAGTTTGTCGTCGAAGCCGGGGCAACCGTTCGCGAACGACAAGAGTTGATCTACCTTCCCGACCCTTCGAAAATGCAGGTCAAATGCAAAATCAATGAATCTCGCATCACACTGATATCTGAAGGAATGGCGGCGAAGATTTCCGTGGATGCGATTCCAGGATTGGTCCTCAAAGGTCGCGCGTCAAAAGTCAACCGCTACGCCGAGCCGAGCAGTTTCTTTAGTTCGTCGATCAAAGAGTACGCGGTGACGATCGATATCATCAATCCGCCGGAAACGATTCGAACCGGGATGACTGCCGAAGTGCAGATTTTCGTCGAGCAACTCGACAACGCGATTCAAATGCCGATCCAAGGCTTGTATGAGCACGGCGGAAACATGTACGCGTTGGTGCAAGAAGGCCCCCAAGCCTTCCGGACCCAAGAAGTCGAAATCGGTGCTACCAACGATACCATGGTGACGATCAAGGGCGGCATCGATGAAGGCGAGACCGTGGTGCTCAATTTGCGAGATCACTTGTCGTTGATGGACTTGCCAGAAGTTGTGGCTGAGGACAACAGCGAAATGCGAGAGATCGCCGATGTCGATGAAGATCGTCAGCGCGGTAACAATCGCCAAGGCCGGGATGGCCCGCCGCAAGGACCTGGTGGCCCCGGCGGTCCGAGAGATTCCGGCGAACCGCGAGGTCCACGCGGCGCAGCCGCGTCCGGAGGCCCACGGGGAGGTCCCGGTGGCGAACGGCCTAGCCCAGCGGCAATGGTTCAACGCATGCTTGAACGCAACGATACCGACGGTGATGGTTCGATTTCGAGTGAAGAGATCCAAAAGATCGACGGCAACTTTCGTGACCGAATTCAGTCCGCCGACAGCGACGGTGACGGCACCGTGACACGCGCCGAACTGATGAAAATGGTCAGCCAAGGGGCGGGGAGCTGATTGAATTATGTCGATGACTGACGCCTATCGATCGGCCGATACCGGCCCCGAAGATACCGCGACTAATCCCAAACGTTTGGCGACGTCGATCCGTGATCTGCAAAAGCACTATGTGCTCAAGAGTGAAACGGTCAAAGCACTTCGCGGCGTTTCCTTTGATGTCCCCGAAGGCGACTACGTCGCGATCATGGGGCCTTCGGGTAGTGGGAAAAGTACTCTGCTGAATTTGCTCGGTTGCCTCGACAAACCGACCAGTGGTTCGTTGATGCTGGGCGAGGATGACATCGCCACCATGACCGACGACGAACTCGCGCAGATTCGTTCCGAACGCATCGGGTTCGTTTTCCAATCGTACAACTTGATCCAGCAACTCAGTGTTGTCGAGAACATTCAGGTGCCGTTGTACTACCAAGGTGTCATCGGCCCTAAAGAACGCGATCGATCGATCCAACTGGCGAAGCAAGTCGGTTTGGGTGAACGACTCGATCACCGGCCGTCTCAACTCTCTGGTGGTCAGCAGCAACGCGTTGCGATCGCTCGGTCCTTGGTCAATGATCCGTACTTTGTCCTCGCTGACGAACCGACCGGAAACTTGGATTCGGTCACGACCGACGAGATCCTCGGGCTATTCGACAAGCTAAATGACGAGGGCCGAACGATCATTTTGGTCACTCACGAAGACGATGTTGCCGCTCGCGCAAAACGTGTCGTCCGGCTCAAAGATGGGAAGCTCCACCGCGACGAAGTCAACGATCCGGAATCGCGGAAGCAGGCCCGTGAGACGCAGCGCAAAGTCGTCGAGCAACTCCTGCGGGAGGCAGACCGCTAATGCTCTGGATTCGCACCCTTCGACTTGGCGTGAAAAGTCTCGCCCTGCACCCGCTCCGCAGCGGATTGACCATGCTCGGGATCCTGATCGGGGTCTGGGCGGTGATTCTGCTCACTGCGATCAGCCAGGGCGCCAGTGACCAAGTCCAAAAACAAATCGAATCGCTTGGCGCGAACACCATCATTGTTCGCAGCCAAAAGCCACCGGAAGAGAAACTTGCCGGGGCACGTGCAAGCCAGTACGGGTTGCTGCGTAGTGACTTGGAAATGATTCTTGCGACCGTCCCGACCGTGAAAACTGCGATCCCAATTCGTGAAATCCGTCGGCAGTTCACCTACCGTGATCGGATCGTCGATGGCCGATTGGTCGGCTGCACACCAGGCTACGCCGGCGTCAACGCGCTCAGTATCCGCGAACAGGGCGGGCGCTTTTTGACCGATGCCGACGGGATGCGGAGTGACACCGTTTGCGTGATTTCGGCAGGGGTCGCCGAGCGTTTGTTTCCGTACGAGGAACCGCTTGGTAAACGCGTTTACATTCCCGAAAGTCAAGACTACTACCGAATCATTGGCGTTCTCGAAGCCAGGAATCCGTCGGCGGCGATCGGTGGTTCGCTTGATTCCCAAGATTTCTCGTCGGACATCTACATTCCGATCCAGACCCTGCGAAAGCGAATTGGGGACACGATCGTGACGCGTCGGAGTGGACAGTTCCAAGTGGAGATCATGGAACTGAATCAGATCACACTCCAAGTAGACACCGTTGATGAAGTTCGGTCGAGTGCGGCGATGATCGAATCCCTGCTGGAACGTAACCACAAAGAAATTGGTGACACCGCGGTCGTCGTTCCGCTTGAACTGCTCGAACAGGCGCGAAACCTGCGAATGATGTTTTTGGGGATCGGCGTGTTGATCGCTTGTATTTCGCTGATCGTCGGCGGTATCGGCATCATGAATATCATGTTGGCGAGTGTGACCGAGCGTACTCGAGAGATCGGTATCCGACGCGCTCTGGGCGCGAAACGGGCCGACATCGTGCGTCAGTTTTTGGTCGAAACGTTGGTGCTCAGTGTCTGTGGGGCGGCCTGCGGAATCCTTCTGGGGTTTCTCGGACCGGCGATGTATGAGGGCCTGATCTATGTGGTTCGCGAAGGATTCCCGGACAAGTTCGCGGCCTTGCCCGATGCGATCCGTGAAGCCAAGCCGACGATCGTTTATGAAACCATCCCCTTGGCGGTGGTGATTGCCGTCGCGGTCGGACTGGTCAGCGGACTTTACCCGGCGATCCGAGCGGCACGGATGAATCCGATCGACGCATTGCGACACGAATAAGCAATTCTAAACTCGCCCATTTGTGACTTCGACGACGGGTGACCATAATGGTCGCCCGTTCGCTTTGCGCGAACTGCCCTCCTTCCACATGCCGACGCCCGAACGAATCGAACACGGCTTTGGCATCCACCTTCCCGCATCACCCAATTAACACCATGCGCTATTGCACCTTCGCACTGATCGCAGTGCTCGCCGCCGCGGTCAACTGCCCCGCTAAAGAGTATCTCAACGGTATCACTTGGAAGGCACCGCCTGTCGTCACCCCCGGTGAAAATGCCGCCGCACCGCCGTCCGACGCGGTCGTTCTGTTCGGTGGGAAAGACCTTTCACAATGGAACGGTGCCGAGCGTTGGACAGTCGAAGACGGTGCCATGATCGCTGGCAAAGGAAGCGTGGTCACGAAAAAAGAATTCGGTGATTGCCAAGTCCATATCGAATGGTCCGCGCCGACGCCGCCGAAAGGTAATGGGCAAGGCCGAGGTAACAGCGGATTGTTCCTAAACAATCGCTACGAGATCCAGATTCTCGATTCGTACCAAAACGAAACCTATCATGACGGACAAGCAGGAGCGATCTATAAGCAAACGCCACCGATGGCCAATGCCATGCGTGCGCCCGGTGAGTGGAATACCTACGACGTGATTTGGACTGCACCGCGTTTTAATGAGGACGGGTCGCTTCAATCGCCTGCTTACATCACCGCGATTCATAACGGCGTCGTGATCTTGAACCATTTTGAACTCAAGGGCGATACGCCTTACGATCGGCCACCGAAGTACACGGCGCATCCGGTCAAGGGCGCTATCCGACTACAGGATCACAATAACCCTGTGCGTTTCCGCAACATTTGGGTTCGTGAATTGACGCCGGTCCAAGGCGAACAGACTCGTGATCCGTTCTTGCGACAAGGCAACAAGGAATTCCCAATCGAAAAGTAACGTATTCTTTTCAACCGGTTACAGGGTCAACCGTTGGGCGAATGCTCACGGTTGTCGGTGGTTAGCCGGACGCGGCAGTGTTCCGGCCGACCGTGGAGAGCCCGATCCGGGGAACCCACGTATCGATGGTCTGCCAATCTCCGACGTTGGGTTTGGCGCACCGGCGTTCGTCACGGATCTTCTTCGAATACCTGCACGCACGCCACCGATCGTTGGGACGCCCATCATCGTATTGGCCTAGACGAAGCATTAGGAATCTATGCAGTCACGGAAATTGGATTTGAATCGTCTGCGTGAAGACGATTACTTTGACACACTCGCCCGTTGGCTGGGGCTTGAAGGCGAAGCCGAGCGTGAACGAATGGCTCGACGTCGTCGTATCCAGAAGGCACGTGATGCCGAACGAAGCGGCGAAACGTTACTGAATCTGCAAATCCAAGATCATCAAACCGGTTTGGCGGGGCGCATCCTATTCGATTTTGTCAAAGCAGACGGTCGTCCGTTGCCGATGAACCGGCTAAAGGTTGGTTCACCGGTGGTGATTTCAGATTCCGATGACGCATCCGACAACGGGATCGCCGGCGTCGTTAGTCGACGCAACCAAAATGTCATCCAGGTCGCGACAGAACGCTGGCCCGAATGCGAGCGGCTGCGTATCGACCTTTCACCCGACGAAACAACACGGCGACGTCAGCTTTCGGCGATGGCTTCGGCCCGGGTCGCGACGGGACGCCCCAAGCAACTGCGCGAGATGATTCTCAACCAACGTGCGATTCGCCAGGGCGATCAAGACGAGGTTGAATTCCTGACGTCTCTCAATGGACCTCAACAAGAAGCGGTCGCATTCGCGCTCGCTTCGCCGGATATCGCGATTTTGCATGGGCCGCCGGGGACTGGAAAGACAACGACATTAGCGGAAGTCATTTATCAGGCGGTCGAGCGAGGAGACAAGGTCCTTGCCTGTGCACCGAGTAACACCGCCGTTGACAACCTGCTGGAACGGTTGGTGCCACTCGTTCCGGCGGTCTTGCGGGTCGGGCACCCCGCACGCGTATTTGAATCCTTGCGCGGCCACACACTTGATGAGCTTGTCGAAGCTGATCCTTCGTCGGCAGTGATTAAGGACATGCGGCGCGAACTGACGGAAGTGCTTCGTTCGGCGGCACGACCGGGACGCGGGCGTGACGCCCGTCGACGTCGCAATTTGCTTTATGGCACCGCAGGCGATCTTCGCGGGCAGATTCGATCGCTCGAGAAAAATGTAGTCCGTAGCATCGTCGATTCGGCAGATGTCATTTGTACGACTACGACCATTGATGATGACTTGCTTGGTAAGATGCGATTTGATTTAGTCGTCATTGATGAAGCATGCCAATGCACCGAATCGAGTGTTTGGCAAGCCGCGTTGCGTGCGGACATGTTGGTCATGGCCGGCGATCATTGCCAATTGCCACCCACGGTGCTTTCCGATGAAGCAGCAGCGGAGGGAATGCGTGACTCGATGATGCATCGACTGATCGAACGCGACGGTTCCACGATTTTTCGAAGGTTGACGGTTCAGTATCGAATGCATCGTGACATCATGGACTTTTCATCCGATGAATTCTATGACGGGTCACTGCTCGCAGACGAAAGTGTCGCCGAGCATCGGTTGTGCGATCTCCCGGGCGTCGAGACGAACGAACTGACCATGACGCCGCTGATGTTCGTCGACACGGCCGGTGCGAACCTGAATGAAGAAATCGAGCGAGATGGCGAAAGCAAATACAACGCCGGCGAGGCAAAACTAATCGAACAGCTAGCCGGTGAGCTGATTGAGTCCGGAATGCGGCGTGATCAAATCGCAATCATCGCCCCTTATGCGGCGCAGGTTCGATGGTTGAGGAATCGGAGTTCACTACGTGATATCGAAATTGATACCGTCGATGGGTTCCAAGGGAGAGAGAAAGAAGTTGTTTTGATCACGATGACTCGTAGCAATGATCGAGGCGAAATCGGTTTCCTGCGCGACACCCGACGGACGAACGTGGCACTCACGAGGGCGAGACGAAAACTGATCGTGATCGGTGATAGTGCGACGTTGGCAAGCAACGATTTCTATGGTCGTATGCTGGAGTACTTCGAGCAGAAACAAGCCTATCGAAGTGTCTTCGAGTTTTCGCTCGATTAGACGCCGGGAGATTCGTCAAAAGCAGACTTGTAGCCGGGGTGCCATTCACGTCAAAGCGTTGGGTTATGATGTAGGTCCCCTTACGATGCCCGCCTTTTGACAACTCTGCCATGCCTCGCCCACTGCGTTTGCCATCTTTGCTAATTCTGCTGGTGTCGCCATTTGGCGTCCAAGCGGTCGCTGACGACCCGGATCGGATGAATGTCCTGTTCATCATTTCTGATGATTTGACGTCGACCGCGTTGTCATGTTACGGGAACGAGGTTTGCCACACACCGAACATCGACGCGCTTGCGGCCCGTGGAACTCGATTCACGCAAGCCTATTGCCAGGGGACCTATTGTGGTCCTTCACGGGCATCGTTGATGAGCGGTTATTATCCGCATGCGACCGGCGTTCTTGGCTATAAAAACCCTCGGCCACAAATCGGTGATCGTTCCACTTGGTCCCAGCACTTCAAAGATCGTGGGTATTACGCCGCTCGGGTCAGCAAAATTTTTCACATGGGGGTCCCCGGTGGCATCGAATACGGCGGCGATGGGCGAGATCACGACGGATACAATGGCGCTGATGACGCGGAATCATGGACCGAACGTTTCAACAGCCCGGGACCAGAATGGAAAGCCAAGGGTGATGGTGAAACCTTAGAAGGCAACCCCGATGGTAAGAAGCCTGTGGTCGGAGGAAACACGTTCGTCGTTGTCGAGGCCGATGGCGATGACGAAGTCCACTCCGATGGAAAGACCGCGGCCAAAGCCGTCGAGCTGATTCAGGCTCATAAAGACAACCCGTTTTGGTTAGGCGTGGGCTTTGTTCGCCCGCACGTTCCGTTCGTCGCGCCCCGCAAGTACTACGAACCCTTCTTGCCGTACTCCTCGATGGCACTCCCGGAAAAACTGCCTGGAGATTGGGACGACATTCCCAAGCCAGGTATCAACTACAAAACCAGCAAGAACATGCGGATGGACCTGCGACGTCAGAAAAAGGCGGTCGGCGGATATTATGCTTCCGTTCGCTTTATGGACGCACAGGTTGGCAAGGTCCTTGCAGCACTCCGGGATTCGGGACTCGAAGATCGCACGATCGTGATCTTCACCAGCGACCACGGTTATCACTTGGGCGAGCATGATTTCTGGGCGAAGGTCTCGCTCCGTGACGAGTCCGCAAAAGTCCCATTGATCATCAGCGTGCCAGGCAAAGCCCCTGCGGTCTGCGATAGCATTGTCGAGTTGATCGATCTCTACCCGACGACGGCCAGTTTGTGCGGAATTGAAGTTCCCGATCGGCTGCAGGGAAAAGATCTCTCTCCGTTACTCGACGATCCCGAGCGTACCGTTCGTGATGCCGCCTTCAGTGTCGCACCGATGCGCAAAGGATTCTTAATTCGCGAAGATCGTTGGGCCTACATCCAGTATGGCGAAGATGCCAAAGGTGGACGCGAATTGTTTGACATGAACCAGGACCCGGAACAGTTCCATAATCTAGCGAACGCCCCCTCTCGCCAATCCACCGTTAAACGCTTGGAAGAAAAGCTCGCCACTCGACTGCGCCAGGTCCGTACGAACGACCTGACCAAGAATAAAACGACGAAGACTCGCTAGGCCAAAACACTATGACGACTAGAATCCAACGACCGGCAAGCTTTGTGATGTTTGCCACGCTACTTTGTCTGATCGTTCCCGCGACTTCTTTTGCGGCTGAACAGGATCGGCATGTTCAAGTTGGTACCGCAGGCGAACTTGACGTAGCCCTCAAGCAAATCCAGCATCGACGCGAATCGGGGGATTCGGCGGCAGTTGTGATTCGCTTTCGCCCAGGAACGATACGATTGCGTTCGCCATTGGTGATCAATCAATCGATGGTTGGCGAAGGGCTAATGTTCGAAGCGATCGAACAGAGCAAAACGTCGTTCAGCGGCGCGGTGCAATTGACACCCCATCGAAAGGAAGGCCGGTATTGGGTCTATCAAGTACCAGAAACGGAGACGCTGAATCAGTCGCCTACCGTGTTACTTGTAAATCAAAAGCTTCGTCGATCTGCTCGCCACCCGAACGTTGGTTACTTTCGAATTGAGGCCGCTCACAAAGATCGGCGCAGTGGATTTCGATTCCGAGCCGGTGACATTCCGGCTGACGTTAACCCGCAGGACGCCCCCTGCCAGCTAGTGTTTTTGCACGATTGGTCCAGTAGTCGACTCCCGGTCCGAGAAATCGACCATGACAACCGTCAACTGCGAACCGTCGGGCCGATCGGGTGCAGCGCGTCACACTATGCGATCGATCATTTTGAAAAACAACCGAGATACTATCTCGAAGGGCATCGAGCGTTCGCGGACTTGGCAGGAGAATGGATTTATGATGCCGAGCGCCGTCAGGTGTTGGTCGTTGCAGGTAGTGAAAAAGAAGCTCCGTCAATCGAGCTACCAATACTCGAGCAGCTCATCACAACTGCGGGGCCGAACGCCTCGCCGATCAAAAATGTCGTTTTTAGGGGAGTGCGTTTCACAGGAACATCGTTTCCGAAAACTCCAGGCGGACTTGCCGGTGCACAAGCGACGATGCACGAACCCCGTGACGGGAACGGCGATCGACTGACCAAAAACCGTCCGATGCTCTCAGCGGCAATCCACCTTGAGCAAGCCAATCAGATTCACTTTGAACACTGCACGTTTGCCGGCCTGGGTAACACCGCACTTTGGATTGGCGGCCGATGCAACGATTGCGTTGTGTCAGATTGCCAATTCCAGGACATCGGTGGCAACGGAATCAACTTGGGTGAAAACAATGATCGGCGTGTTGATGAAGACTCGTGGTATCGGTCAGCACCACAACAGGTTCCGACGAACAATCGCATCGAGAACTGTAAAATTCGGCACTGCGGTCAAGTGCTCTCTGGAAGCGTCGCGATTTGGGCCGCCTTGAATCGGCGACTGCAGATCGCCGACAACGAGATTTCAGATTGTCCCTACACGGGAATATCGCTCGGATGGATTTGGAACCCGACTCCGTCCCCGGCGAAGGAAAATGTGATCTCCGGCAATCGGATCTCTCGAGTGATGCAGGTACTCAGTGATGGGGGAGGGATCTACACGCTTGGGAATCAACCCGGATCGGTTCTTCGTAACAATGTGATCACCAACGTACCGTTGAACGCGGGACGTGCCGAAAGCAACGGGATGTTCCTTGACGAAGGCACCAGTGGCTTTGAAATCACGGGCAATACCTTTCGCCGGATCGCAAAATCGCCACTCCGATTTCATCGTGCCGGTCAGAACAGCGCCCACCATAACCATTGGGAACTGGAGACCGATCGAACACCGCCGGTCCGATACAACAACACTCCGGAAAAGAATGTCCTACTAAGTGAAAACGAGGTTCTTCCACGACAGCCACGAATTTTTCTAATCGGCAATTCACTCACCTGGGACACGCGACCACCGTTGCTTGATGACTACGTTGACTGGCATGTTGATTGTGGCAAGAGCCTTCAATTTATCCACGATCGCCCCGCGGATCCTTGCGTCGCATCTTCGCGTCATTGGCCGATCGCGTTGGCACAATTGCAATACGATGTGTTAAGTGTTCAGCCACATTACGGAACGTCGTTGGACGAAGACGTCGAGGCCATCTCCGCGTGGATGAAGATGCAGCCCGCGGCAACGCTTTTGTTACATTCCGGGTGGGCTCGTAGCGAAACCGTTGAATCCGAGTACGCCTCGAAAGTCTCAGACATGATGACACATAATGTGGCTTATCTCGACGCGTTAAAGTCTCGACTACAGGAACGCTTTCCGGATCGAATGATTCGTGAAACACACTGCACCGACGCACTTCACCGAATCGACCAAGACATTCGATCCGCTCGTGCGCCGCTCAGTGACCTAGAGCAACTCTACCGCGATGCAATCCACATGACTGATGGCGAAGGGCGATTCCTGATGCACAATCTGATGCGTAAAGCAATCGGCCAACCGTTCAGCGAGGAAGGATTTGATCTTGCGAAGCGACGGCCTGACTTGCATCGCTACTTGCTGCGGGTCATCGGCGAAGTCGGCGCCGAATAAACTGTTCGGTTCGCTGCCTGCAACACTTATTTCACTCTTTTGGTCCGCAAGGTTGGCTTCGATGATGACTCCCCACTTCAATCCCGCCTGGTGCCGTGTCGCGATTGCGATCTTTCTGAGTGTGATTGCGATTGAATCCAAAGCTGTGGTGGCCGCGGAGCGCCCCAACATTTTGTATCTCTATGTTGACGACATGGGCTGGGGCTCGATCGGTCCCAACGGCCAATGGGAACGCCAGCAAGCCGACTTGCCGTCGGTCAAGACACCTCACCTTGATCGACTCGCCCGAGAAGGCGTGAATTTTGTTCGCGGATATGGATGTCACGTTTGTTCGCCTGCGAGATCGTCTCAACAAACCGGCTTTCACCAGGGGCATACCTTCGCCGATCGAAATGATCCCGACAACGCCAAGAAAGCGATGCGGGCAGATGATATCTTGATCGGAGATCTGCTCTCGCAAGCAGGCTATGCGACAGGTTACTGGGGTAAGTGGGGTTATGGTGGTTCAAAGGACCAACACGAACCCACCATCCAAAACGTACAAACTCTGCCGACCTCACACGGTTATCAGCATGTCTTGGCAGAGCTACACCATGTACGGGCGCATACGTTCTTTCAGCCGACGCTTTGGAAAGCTCCCGCGCCACCGGGGGCAGTTGGCGGTTTGCAATTAGTTGCCAATTCGGTCGGCGATTACCGTGATTCGAATCGCTTTCCGACCGAGCCCGCGATGCAGAACCACCCACAGTACCCCGAGACTGCTTACTGCGACGATCATTACGCATTCGCCGCATTGGATTTTGTTCGTCGACAAGGTCGGCAATTCAATCAAACCGGTCAACCATTCTTTGGATTGCTGGCCGTACAAATCCCACATGCTCCGTTTGGAGAAATCGAATCGCTTCCCGAATGGGATCGGCACTATCGGTCGGAACCAGGCTTTGAAACATTGTCTGATCAGACGAAGCAGTGGGCGGCGATGGTCACGCGAATCGATGCTCACTTTGGCAACCTGCTTGCCGCACTCGAAGATCCCAATCAGGACGGAAGCACCGACGATTCGATCGCGGATCAAACATTGGTCATTTTCCAATCTGACAACGGAGGGCCGAACGGAAAGTGTCTTAGCGAACTCGCCACGAACGGCGGCCTTCAAGGAGTCAAGGGGCGGATTCAAGAAGGTGGGATTCGTGTTCCGCTGATGATGCGTTGGCCGAACGAAATCAATGAATCTTCGACGTTGCGGCGTGGAACGAACACTGAAACCGTGGTCGATGTGACGGACCTGTTCCCGACATTTTGTGAACTCGCCGGAATTGATCCGCCACTAGGAATTGACGGCCAATCGATTGCACCACTTTTGACCAGCAAGTCAACGTTCCGGTCTCGCAACTTTATTGTTCACGAAGCGGGCAATGGCCAATCGATCATTCGAGATGACTGGAAACTAATTCGCACCAACAAAAAACGTTTTGGTTTGTATAACCTGACCGATGATCCTGCCGAGTCGATCGATTTATCAAGTAAGCATCCGGCGATGGTCGATGAACTTCGCGAACTCCTAATCGGAGAATGTGTGACCGAACCGAAGGGATTTGCAGTCACCTATCATCATTGGACCGGCAATTCGCTCGCATCGACATCTGATGCGGATCACTGGTCCGATTACGAATACGCGAATGCCGGGATCACTTATCAAGTCGATCGCGGTTCCCCGAAACGATCGTGGGTCGCGACACTATACAACTCCGATTCCCAACCCAACGTCGCTCAGGTCGACCAGTCAATTGAGGTCCTTGCCTTGTCGATCGGTGGGGAATCCCGCCAGACCTTGAATTTAGAACCTCAAGTCAATCTGACAGGCCGAAATGAAATCCGTGTGATGCCAAATGGAGCTCTTGTCATTCAAGGAGGAACGGTTCATTCGCTCCGCCCCATCGATGTTCGCAACGGAGGCACCGTCGAAGGTCATGGAACGATCGATGGAACACTCGATAATTCAGGAGCCTTGGTTGTCGATCGTCAATCGACCTCCGGTATGTCTATCCGAGGTGACTTTTCTCAAACGCATGACGGTAGGTTAGAGGTCTCGCTTGTCGGCGATATCGCTCCTTTGATCCACGTCGACGGAAAAGCGACCTTGGCTGGTAAGTTGATTCTTAGCGAGGACGCGGGTAAGCAGACTCTGTTTGACCAACCCGTCGTGATTCTAAAAGCACGATCGGTTCAGGGACGATTTGATCACGCAGGAGATGTCGTTGTTGACTCTAAAGGACAACGCTACAAACTCTCTTATGCTGCGACCGAAGTGACCTTGGAGCGATACCTGTCGTCAAGCGGACGCTAATGGTGTTTTGGGGTAGCGAATTCAGTCTCTTGAACTTACTGCTCGACCTTCATAGAACGAGGGCGACCCTAGAACAGGATCTTAAAATATTCTTGGACCGATGACGCCAACTGGTGAGCCGCGGACGCTAGACGAGGGGCCGGTCATGCGGATGTAAACCCGACGCTAGCGAGTTCGGCTCACGGCTTTGTGGGGGCAATGCAGAGGGTTTGCAGACGCCGATGTCATCGACGCCTATTGGAGGTCTAGAGTCAAGTGAACAGTCTCGAATCCTCCGAAAGCGTTAGACCTATGATGAGTGAAGTTGATGGTGCCGGCACCAGCCCGTTGTTGGTCTTTAAGGTGGGGGCAGAGCCTTATGCGATCCAGGTAGACAACGTCTTAGAACTGTTGACGTTGCAAAACCTCAAGGTCACTCCACTACCGGGGACACCCGAGCACGTGCAGGGCGTCATCAACCTGAGAGGGAGAACGATTTGCGTTCAAAATGTTCGTAAGCTGTTCGGCAAGCCGTCGATGAAGGAACAAAATGATGGTCTTATCACACAGTTCCGCGAATTCGCGCAAGATCACAAAGAGTGGATCGAAGCATTGCAAGAATCCGTCCGGCACCAGTGTGAGTTTCCACTGGAAGTCGAACCCGGCGCGTGTGCCTTCGGTCAATGGTATGACGCACTGCTTGCGGATTCGAACGGACTGCAACGCCTCACCCAAGATCAGGTCGCGTTGGTCGATATCCTGGGGCGGTTCAATACGCCGCACGAAAAGCTTCACGCGATCGCACCAGAAGTGACCAAGCTTGTGATCGGCGGACAGACTGATCAAGCGAACGAACTGATTGAAAAAGCAAAACAAAACGAGCTGAAGGACTTGTTAGAACTGTTCGATAAAGCGTGTGATCTCGTTCGCCGACTGCACACCGGTGTCGTCGTGGTTGTCGAACGTGGCGATCGACGTGCAGGCCTGGTGGTCGACAGTGTCTGCGATGTCAAAGATTTTCCGACCGATGGCTATTTGCCACATAATCTGAGTGACAATAGCGAATGGTTGCAAGGATTCGTCCACGATGAAGCGACCGAAGACCTGATTCAGGTCATTGGTCTGGATCTATTTTCCGGATTTGGAAAAGAGAAAGCGGCATTCGATCCGGACGATCTCGCGAAAGCATTTTAGAGAAACCGGCTGTCCCAGCGACGTCACGTCATTTCACCGATGACATGACCATGGACATCGGTCAATCGCCGCTCAATTCCGTTGTTCTTCACGGTCAGTTTGGTGTGGTCGATCCCAAGTTGGTGTAGGAGCGTGGCGTGGATATCGTACACCTGTGTACTGGCATTACGATCGAGGGGACGAAAGCCCCATGGGTCGGATTCGCCATAGGTGCCGCCTTTGATTCCACCGCCGCAAAGCCAGTTCGTGAAGACAAACGGGTTGTGGTCTCGTCCCTCGCTTCCTTGAGAGCACGGCATCCGTCCGAATTCGGTAGTCCATAGAATCAGCGTGTCTTTCAGCATGTCACGTTGACGAAGGTCTTTGATCAAGGCTGCCGTTCCTCGAGCCATCCCGAGGGCCAATGGGCCGTGGTCGCGTTTGATGTTTTCGTGTGAGTCCCAGTTCCGACGAGGGAAACCGTTGTCGTTTCCACTCCAAACTTGAACGAACCGGACGCCTCGCTCCAACAGCCGACGCGCGGTCAAACACTTACGTCCGAAGAACTCGGTTTCGGCCTTTTCATTGATGTTCGTATCGTCCACTCCTGGACCTTCCGGTGCCAGTCCGTATAGATCGTGGATGTATTGCGGTTCGTCAGTTAAGTCGAGTGCGTCACTGGCACTCAACTGCATCTTGGCCGCCAATTCGTACGACCGCACTCGCGCCATCAATCGATCATCACCAGGACGTTGGCTTGCGTATTGTTGGTTCAGTTGATGAAGAGCGTCCAACCCATCTCGATCGCTTTCTGCGGTGATAAAACCACTCTTGGGAGGAAATAAGTTGGAGATCGGGTCGTTCGACCCCATCCGAATTAGCGTCCCTTGGTATTCCGCCGGAAGAAATGCCGGCGACCAGTTCTTGGCACCGTTGGACGCCAACCCACGGTGATCTGGCAACACAACAAACGAGGGTAAGTTATCCGTTTCACTGCCCAGAGCATACGAGACCCAAGACCCGGCACTCGGAAAACCGGTGAAACTAAATCCGGTCGTTTGCAAGAGTGTTCCTTGGCTATGCACCCCTGTTTTGCCAATCACGTTATGAACAAACGCGATGTCGTCGACTACCTCACCAAGTGGTGCGGCGATCTCGCTGAGCATCTTTTTGCTTTCGCCGTAGGGATGGAATTTCCATGGGCTAGCCAAGCACGCTCCAGGAGTGCTCTGAAATAGCTCGATTTGCTCACCGGGGTCCCAGGGTTTCCCGTGTTGTCGCTCAAGCAGTGGTTTATGGTCGAACAAATCAACGTGACTTGCCGCGCCGGCCATGAACAACTGGACGACACGTTTTGCCTTGGGGGCATGATGCAAACGATTCGCCATCACGCCGTCGCGAGCCAACAAATCTCCTAGTGCGAGACCGGCAAAAGAGCCTGCGGCTGTTCCCAAGAAGCTACGTCGGGTGTTCATCAGATTCCGATTCGTTTCTAGTCGAGGTACACAAAGGCATTCATATTGAACAGGACGCGCGCCACGTTTGCGTTCCCATGTATCGTTTGGAGCTGCTTTAAGATACGTGTTTCCTGTTTCGTGGGGACTCGGCCCAAAACGAGACGGCATGCGAAACGAATTTGCTGGTCGGCGTCTTCGTGGTGTGCGTCCATTCGTTTCGCGAATTGGTCTGCCGCGTACTCAACCAGTCGATCGTTCCAGTACGTCAACGCTTGTAACGCCGTCGTTGACTCGTCACGCATTGGAATGCTGATCGAAGGGTCGGCACAGTCCAGCGTCGTCATCATCGGTTGAGGTTGTGATCGCACCACAAATCGATACACCGATCGTCGATGCGATGCTTTGTCGTTGAAATCGTGGAGATGGTATTGATAGTGCGGCGAGTGTTCAGGTTTCTCAATTCGAAAATCTTGAAAGCTTGGCCCACCCAGGGAGTGATCGAGAATTCCGGCGATCGAATACAGCGAGTCCCGGTACTCTTCGGCTGTCAACCGACGTCGGTTGGCCCGCCAGCAATAGGCGTTCTCGGCATCCCGTTTGGCCATTGCCGGATCAATTCTTGATGATCTTTGATAAGCATCGCTAGTCAGCAGCAATCGCAAGATTGACTTGATCGAGTGTTTCGGATCATCCCGAATCTGAACTGCCAAAAAATCAAGTAATTCTGGATGAGTCGGCGTTGTCCCGCTTCTGCCGAAGTCATTCGCAGTCGAAACCAGCGGTGATCCGAACGTCCAGCCCCAGAGGCGATTGACAATCGATCTCCAGAGCAATGGGTTTTGTTCGGAGGTCAGGTAGAACGCTAGGCGTGCCCGCGCGTCGCCTTCGTTCCAGGAGTCCTTTTCAAAGAACACCGTTTCGGCACCCTGCCAAAGTCGCGGTGCACCCGGGGTCATCAAAGCATCGGGGCTGCGGAGATCACCACGCAATAGCAAGTGAATCGGTCTCGGTTTGCCCTCGGTGGCGACAAACTTTCCGCCTCCAGGAAAAGAAGTCGTCGCGGCATAAACCTTTTGCCCCACCGGGATCTTCTTCAATTGGATTTCGTGTTCCTGGATCTGTTCCTTAACACGATTGATCGATTGCTGCATCTTTGACGAGCGAAACTGCTTCGTGATCTCATTCCGTTGATCACGCAATTGGTGCAATTCTTCTAGCGCGAATTCATCATTTAGTTCTTTGTAAAAGACGCCGTCAATGACATTCTGTTTCGCCCATCGCACAGGTGCTTCGATGCTATCTTTCGCAGATACCGTGGCCGTTGACGCGATGTTCTCACCCATTGATGCTTCGATGGCTTCGACTTCCGCCAATGCAAAGTGATAATCGTTGCGACGCTCGCGAAGCTGAGTCGCGGTGATTCGAATACTGCTTACTATCCTGGAATCGCCGCTGATGACGATGGTTCGTGTTCCTGGATTTGATTGATCGCGTTCCGTCGCATCTTGCCAAAGGCGAATATCCTCACTGAAGTCAGCATCGCTGGAAACTTCTACGCGATAGCGAACCGGGAATCCAAAGCCTGCTCCGATATCGTTGTATCGATCGAAAGCAGGGATCAATCGAACTTCGCTGAGCATCGCGGGATTGGCGAGGGTGACCTGCAGCCATTTTTCATTTCTAGCGTCTGGGCTAATTTGACTATGAAAACCGTATTGCGGCGGCGGTTCGGTCTGAGGGGGGGATTGTATGAAAACTTCTTCGATACGGTGATCGATGTCGGTTGTCGCTGACGCAATTTGCTGGTCAAGCTTTGTTCGCAGTGTGTCTTGTGTTTTTCGAAGCGTATTCAGTTTTGCTTCAAGTCGATCTTTCTCTGATTTTTCTTCGCCAGAGAGTCCTGCATAAACCCGATCGGCGCGATCGACTGCGGCAAACACCGCATGCAATCGATAGTAATCTTGCATAGCGATCGGATCGAACTTGTGATGATGACACTGGGCGCATTGGATCGTTGTGCTCTGGAAAACGTTGAATACGGCGGCGATCATTTCATCTCGATCAAGATGTTTGGCGATCCGACCATCAAGTTTCTCTTCGCCGACTTCCCAGTGTCCGATGAAATCCCAGGGGCCCGCGGCGAGAAAACCGAGTCCCAAAATCCCGTCTTCTGTCCCCGCATAGAGCACGTCACCGGCGACTTGTTCTTTGACGAACTGATCGTATGGTTTGTCGTCATTGAAGCTATTGATCACAAAGTCGCGGTAGGGCCAAGCGTTGGGACGCGGCTTGTCCTTATCAAATCCATGTGTTTCGGCATAGCGAACGAGATCGAGCCAATGTTGCGCCCACTTTTCACCAAAGTGATCGGATTGCAGCAGACGCTCGACGGTCGCCGACCACGTCGCTTCCGGATCTTTTTCCCAGTTTTTTAGGAACTCCTCCATCGCTTTCGTTGTGGGAGGCAATCCGGTGAGGTCATAGGTGATGCGTCGCAGCAAGACACTTGGTGCTGCCTGTTCGACCGCTTGAAGCCCTTGTGCGCCGAGCGATCGGGTGATAAATGCATCCACCGGGTTGACGCTCGGATCGACCGTTCGTTCGGAAGCCAGCAGCGGCTTCAGTGACCACCAATCCCGATCATCGATGATTCGAGGCTCGATGCGATGTCCTTCAGGCCAAGGAGCATTCTGGGTGATCCACCGGCGGATGATCTTCAGTTCATCGCGATCGAGTGGCTCGGCATCCTTGGGCATTTCGGCATGGCCAGCGATCGGTGTAATCAGTTCAAGCAAGTAGCTGTCGCTGGGGGTATCAACATCGATGTATCCGGACTGGCGAAGATCGTCGGAATTCGAAAAAGATAACTCTCCCTCACGAAGCCCGTCGTTATGACAATCTAAGCAGCGACGTTGAAGGATCGGAGCGACTTGATCGACAAACAGATCTTCGGCCAGTCCCGTCGATCCGCCGCAGGCGATCACAAAGGCAAGAATAATTCCTCGTCCAATTTGCCGAATTATCATTTCTATCACTGCTGGTGGTGGTGGATCAGTCCGACCGGAGATCCATCCAGTTTCCATTGTGGATCGATCTTTACACCGAGATGCGATAGTGCTGTTGGAGCAACATCGACAACATAGGTTGCCTTGTCGAGCGATCCTTTCTGTGCCGACTCCCCACTAACCACTAAGAACGTGGTGTTGATTTCCGGTACACGATGCCCTGATCCATGACCAAGTCCGCGGCCGCCGTGGTCGGTAGAGATGATGACCAACCAATTCTCGTCGGTAAACTGTTCACGTGATTTCAAGGTTGCGATCAAGCGACGAATCTGTGAATCAACTTTCTCGATTGCTGCAACGTATGGAATAACCGAAGGATGAAATCCGTACCGATGCCCTGTTTCATCGATCGCTCCAAAATAGACGACCACTGCATGTGGATTTTGATGCTGTAGTAACTCGCAAGCATCGTTGGCAATGACTTCATCTTGTTCGGCATAACCATCGGCACCTTCCGCGGAGTAGACCTTTCGGATATCCGCACCGGAAACGATATACTGATCGATCGGCTTCCAATCGACGAATGATGCGGTCATTGCGTCAGGGAATTTTTCTTTCAATCTCACGAAAAAGTGAGGGTAGTCCTTGTAGTTGCGATTTTCGAAGCTGTTGTCATGAACGCCATGCTTATCTGCCCAGACTCCGGTTAAGAAGCTAGACCAGCCCGGCCCGCTGACAGTGTCGTTATCCTGATAGCGATCACCGAGTATCTTGGTCGTCTCGGCAAAAATTCCGTTTTCGATCAGTGCATCGATTGCGGGTGTCTTTGCCGCTTTCAGTGCATCTGCTCGCACGCCGTCAACTCCAATCACCAATACTCGCGATTTCGGTGCATCCTGGGCAATCGACGGCGTGCCGACGAAAACGAAAAGAGCGAGCGCAGAAAGAACCGTACGTGTGGTCACAGTTGATCCTGGTTGCGGGAGGGATTGTGGCGGGGCTTCGTTGCTGGATGATTTACGCTGGAGCAGCGTCTGCCGACTCAAGGCCCAACGCTGGCGAGTTCGTGATCATGGTCTAAATCAACGAGCGGTGATTAATCGTCGTCTATTTTAACCGATCTGACGGGACGGGCGTAAATGACAACCTATGTTTCCACCATAGTCCGCGCGCCATCAACGACTGGAATCCGTCATGACCTATTTAGAAGAACTACGAGAGATCGTGCTTGCCGATCGCAAGATCTCAGCCAACGAAGTCACGTTGATCGAAAAGTTCTTGGTCGCGAATAAGAAACTGGATCTCACCGACATCAAGTTTCTGGTCGAGCTCATGAAAGCGGCCGACGAAATCTGTCCCGAATTCGACGAGATTCTTTTTCCCTGCGTTCGCAGCGTGATTTTAGAAGACGGCGAGATTTCTCGAGAAGAGAGCGTGCTGTTGATGGAAATGCTATGCAGTGGTGACTCAATCCGGCAAAGCGAACGAAATCTAATTGACGGCCTATTTCAGCAAACGAGAGCCGTCGCACCTGAGTTTAGTCGACTTTACGAAGCTGTCTTCGGCTGATCGTCATTCCGGCGGCGTTGGTTAATCGACAACGTCAGATGCTAGTGCGTGCGGCACTACCTTCACACGAGAAGATGCAGCAGGATAGCGCGTCTCCAATCAGCACCATGCGGCTGCTCTTCGTTTCGAACGTTGAGGCAATACTCGGCTAGCTCCCGTCCATGCGGACCGCCACACGAATGGGCTTTTCGTCGATCGCGTAGGCAAACGCGTCTTCGATTTGATTGAGCGAGAACGGCGATGAAATCAACTCGTGGAACGGATAGCGTTGGCGGGTGCGTTCGAGGAAGTTGACGGCGTCCTCAAGGTCCTCCGTGATATAGTTGTGAAGGCCACGGATCGTCAGCATTCGACGTAAGATCGTTTCCGGCGAGATCTTTAACGGTTCACTCGGAAATGTCGATCCCGCTAGAATCGCAACTCCTCCGATTCGAATGGACTGCAAGCAGTTCTCGACCGCTGGCAGGAACCCGGCAAAGTCAAATGCGATATCAACACCACGTCCTTCGGTACGTTCACGGATCGCAGCTGGGATGTCAGTGCTTGGTTCGGGAACGAGCGTATCGGTGGCGCCGAATCGGCCCACAATCTGCAAACGATTCGAGTCACGGTCGACAACGATGATTTTTCGAGCACCACGATCGGCTAATTGAGCTGCCGCGGTGATTCCCAGCATTCCCGCACCGATCACCATTGCCGTCGCGTCTTCGATCGGATGTGTTTGAAGCGTCAATCGCATCGCCGCAGACACCGTCGCCGTCGCGCAGTTAGCCGGGCAAGCGATCGTATCATCGAGTGAATCGGGGATCGGCATGATCGGGGTTCCCGGGACCAACACGCAAGTCTCGCTCAAGCCACCGGTGGAGTGTTGACGCAGGGTTTCATGCCCGTATTTAAACAGAGATTCACATTTCTGACTGATTCCATGACGGCAGTAGAAACAGGTTCCACATCCAACGGCCATCGCCCATGTGACGCGTTGGCCGGCAACTAGTTTGCGACCACGAATGTCTTGAGGCGGATCGCTACCGCCCCACCGATCGATGGTGCCGACAATTTCATGCCCTAGAACACATCGGGGCGGCGCGCTTCGACGTCCGGTAAACGTGTGAAGATCGCTCCCACAAATGGTGCAACAAGTGACGTGGATCTGAACTTCCCCGTCGGCCAGTGGGGCGTCGGGGAGTTGAGTGGTTGAGAGCGTTCTGGACGCCGCATCGAAGAGGATGGCTGTTCGATTCATGGCAGCACCTTGTCGTGCTTAAAGTTCGCGCATTGCACATCAAATCGTGAAGCAATATTAACAGTCGACGAGTTGCCAGCAACTTTTGGATGGGTGGCATCAGCGGTCCCCGTTGACAACTGTGGTGCTGTTAAATCATAGCTATTGCGGCGGGCGATCATCGGATCCTTCGAACATGTTTGGTATGTGTGGTTGGTATGAAAACCGATCCGAAGCCGTCAGCCCAGCGCGCTAGCATCGGGCCTGCGTCGCTGAACCCGACAAAAAGCAGGGGCGCCGCGGCGTCGTCGGCATGCAAGTCGGCACACACATCGGTTTGCAGATAGGTTCGCTGTGGCGAAATGAGATCACCGCGGCAGATGACTCATGATCTGAGTTGGCACGATTCTATTGACGCAGGGATTACCCGTGAAGGATTCATCTTCGAGTTCGCTTTCGAATTGGCTCAGTGGTGCGCCGAAATCTGTTTTCAGTGCGTACTGCATCACGGCAGCCTTCGGAACGTATTTCTGCATGTATGCGTTTCGAAAGCCATTCACTGCGGCAACTTACGAAGACGCCGTTTGGTTGGGCATCGGTTTGAAAACCATTTTGGTTGCCTCGCAAACGGCTGGCTATACGCTTTCAAAGTTCATTGGCATTAAGGTTGTCTCTGAAATGCCGGCTCGCTACCGCGCTGTTTCAATCGTTGCGATGATCGCGATCGCGGAGTTTGCTTTGTTGCTTTTCGGTCTTACACCGGCCCCTTGGAACGCGATTTGGCTGTTCGTTAATGGCCTGCCCTTGGGGATGGTGTTCGGTTTGGTGTTAGGCTTTTTGGAAGGCAGGCGGGTCACTGAGGCCTTGTCCGCAGGACTTTGCGCAAGTTTCATCATTTCTTCAGGCTTCGTGAAATCGGTCGGTCGGTCGTTGATCCTGGACTACAGCGTCGATCCCTACTGGATGCCGTTTCTGACGGGATTGATCTTTGTCATCCCTCTATTGATGTTTGTTTGGATGCTGTCACAAGTCCCACCGCCATCGGCAGAGGACGAAGCACTGCGCAGCAAACGAGTTCCGATGCTGCGATCTGACCGTCGGCAGTTCATGCGCCGCCACGCTTTCGGTCTCATTGGACTGCTTACGATGTACACGTTACTGACGCTGATCCGCAGTGTCCGCGACGACTTTGCGGTTGAAATTTGGCGTGACATGGGCGTCACCGACGAGCCCGATGTTTTTGCCCGATCGGAATTCTGGGTGATGATCGGCGTGATCTTGATCAATGCTCTGGCGGTCACAATCAAAAATAACCGCGTCGCTTTTCTTTCATCGATCGGCCTGATCGGTAGTGGTTTCGTGGTCGTCATCGGGGCGGTGATCGGCCAACGCGCCGGTTCGCTTTCGCCGATGACGTTCATGGTGATCTTGGGGCTGGGGATGTACATTCCCTACGTCGCGTATCACACCACCGTCTTTGAACGGATGTTTGCTGCGTTTCGTGAAGTGGGCACTATCGGTTACTTGATGTATCTTGCCGATGCGATCGGCTACCTTGGCTACGTGGCGGTCATGGTGTTTCGGAATTCATCATCGGATCAATTCGAATATTTGAAGTTGCTGAACTGGTTATCAATCTCGGTCGCGTTGTGTTCAACGGTGATTACCGGTGCGCTCGCTATCTACTACTTTCGCGTCATACCAAAGCAAGAAAGCTTGCAGCGGGCGTCGGGACTTGTTGAAGGAACCTAGGTGTTGGGACATGAGTGTAAGTGCTGAGAAGGCAGACCTGCTGGTCGTCGGTGGTGGGGTACTGGGAGCGTTCCATGCCTACCACGCGTTACAAAAAGGCTTGCGTGTCCGTTTAGTCGAACGCAACGCGGCGCCTTGTGGGGCCACGGTACGAAACTTTGGGCAAGTCGTTCCCTCGGGACTCGACTCGACGTGGCAAGCGTACGGCCGCGAAAGTTTGAGAATTTACGCATCGTTACAAAGTCAAGCCGATCTCTCGGTACGTCAACTCGGTTCGATCTACATCGCTTCGGATGACGAAGAACTCGGGTTGATCGAAGAACTGCACGCAATCAACCGCGACAACGACTACACGTCTGAATTGTGGACCGCCGACCGGTGCCGGCAACGGTACCCGCAACTTCGCTCCGATTATTGCCGCGGCGGATTGTTCTTTCCCGAAGAGGTCTCGGTGAATCCTCGATTGATGATTCACCGACTGCATCAGTGGCTCGCCGAACAACCTGGATTTGAAGCGCACTTCAACACTGCGGTGATCGATTTAACGGTGGATGGCCTGGGCCGAGTGAACGCAGAAGCAAGCGACGGGCGAACCTTCCAGGCGGAGAAGGCGGTCCTGTGCAACGGTAGCGAATTTCGTTTGCTGTATCCCGAGATGTTTTATGATAGCGACATCGAAACGGTGAAGCTGCAAATGTTGCGTTTGGGATCGCAAGCGGGGGTCGACATTCCAGGAAACGTGCTTACGGGATTGTCGATTCGCCGCTACGAAAGCTTTGCTCAATGTCCTTCTTGGAACGCCATCAAGGCCAAGGAGCCGGCCGATAGTTTTGCAAAACGTTGGGGTGTCCATGTGCTGTTCAAACAAGAAGTCGACGGCAGCGTCATCCTCGGCGACTCGCATGAATACGCTTCCGCCGAAGCGGTCGACGACCTTGGGTTTGATCTGCGAACGGACATTAATGATTATTTTGTCCAAGAGGGACGCAAAATTTTCGACTTGCCGAATTGGCAAGTCGAATCCAGTTGGTTTGGAGTTTATTGCCAAACCGATCAACCGGAAGGCATTTACAACCAGGTGATCGACGAACACATTCATGTCGTCACCGGTATCGGCGGTAAAGGGATGACCAGTAGCGCCGGATACGCTAAATCTTCGATGGAGAAAATCACCAATGATCAAGCTAGTTGTCTTTGATATGGCGGGCACCACGGTCGATGAAGACAACGTGGTTTATAAGACCGTGCGGATGGCCATCAACGCCGCCGGGCACAATTACACTCAGGATCAAGTGCAAGCCGCCGGTGCCGGAAAGGAAAAGTCACAGGCGATCCGCGATGTGCTATCGATCGACGGTGGCGCACCCAGCGATGAAGAGGTCGCCGCGATCTTTGCCGATTTCAAAGGTCGTTTGAAAAAGGCTTATCAAGACCTTGATGTGAAGGAACAGCCCGGCGCGACCGAGCTGTTTGCCAAGCTACACCAACAAGGCGTGAAGGTCGTTTTGAACACCGGATACGATCGCGCGACGGCGGAATCGCTGGTCAACAAGATCGGCTGGAAAGTCGGCGAACAGATTGATGCCCTGGTCACCGCAAGCGATGTCGAAAATGGTCGTCCCGCACCAGACATGATCTTGCGAGCGATGGAGCTAACCGGCGTCGAATCGGCAGCCGCTGTCGCTAAGGTCGGTGACTCTGCAATCGATATCGAAGAGGGACTCAGCGCAGGGTGCGGCAAGACATTTGGGATCACCACGGGAGCCCAAACCGCCGAACAAATCCAACAGGCAGGCCCAACCGCCATCCTGAATCACCTTCATGAGTTGTCCGCGGCGATCGCCTAGCGGATTAAACAGAGTGTCGTTCTGGCAAAACATCAGAACTTCTTTCCAATTCCAGGTTAGGATTGGCCGACTGGTGTTAGCCACGGTTTCCGAGCAATCACCGGTGCTAACGCACGTCGGTGAAGACTCGCAACCGTATTGTCAAATGGACTAAGCTCTAACGGGACACCGAGGATGAGCTCTGCTGGGGAACAAAGAATCCTTTTAGCTGTGCCGACTGAACCGGTGGATCGCTGAGGTTCGTTTGAATCGGCTCACGAGTCGCTTGTGAAGGTAACTCGGGCAGCAGCGTCGTTTGTTCCAGCGTCTGCTCTAACGCTTTTCGAGATCGAAGTTGGTTCTCGGCGTTCCGCTCGGAAAGCTCTCGCAGTTTATCCGGATGTGTCAGTTGGATCGCACGTCCGATCTTACTGGTCGTTCGCGAGAGGGAGTCATCTACTGAAGCCGCCTTCGTCTTTAATGAATCGACGACACTGGCAATCTCACGGAGTTCTTCGGGCTTGGCCGATCGACCCAAATCACTCATCTGGTCAAGCTTCGATTGCATGGATGCCAGCTGAGCTGCCAAGTTCGCGACCTCAGCTTCCGCCAACGCGACCTGCTCGCCCGCGTCGACGACATCGTCGATCCCGAATTCTACTCCTGCGAAGGACGTGATTCCGGCACGCTCCAATTGGTCTCGAACAAATCCCGGGGCGACGATTAGCAGTACCAGCGCGAGAACGATGATCGCCTCGCGAGTCGCGGCAAATAAATCACGAACATCGCCCCACTTTGATTTGCGTTCTTCACCTTCGGACACGGCCTGCTCCTTGCCTATCGATTCCATTCTTCACTGTTGGATTATTCAAAATGCGTCGCAGGGATGTCTAGATCAGTCTTCGGCACTCCCGTTTTGAGGTGCTGCGGCCGTGCTAACGATGTATGCCAATAAATCAGCCGCTTGTTGGGCTGTCATCCCGGCCAATAGCTGATCGGGCATGGCCGACTTGTTCGACCGTTGACTCTGTTCGATGTCGTCTTTGGCAATCGTGATCGACGTACCAGAAGAATCCACCAACGCGATTGACTCGGTGTCTTCTTTCGTAACGATCCCGACGAACAGTTGACCCTCGCTGGTCAAGATCTGCTGCGACCGATAGCGATCCTCAATCTTCTCAGACGGGCGGATCATGCTGACCAGCAACTCTCGCGGGGTCTGTTTGGCCGAGATGCCCGTCAAATCCGGGCCGACGTCCTTGCCGATTCCATTGATCGAATGGCAGGATCGACAATTCACATCACGTGCGTTTTCGAATAGCTGCCGCCCGCGTTCGGCGACGCCTTCAATCGCCAGCAATCGCTCTACGGAAATGTCTGGCCCCAAACGCTCGACACGCTCGTCCTCGGGAAGGTAGTGCTCAAATAGATCCCTCACTAAGCTGTCAGGATGATTGGTCGCGGAATCAATCACGGCAACTTTAAGATCGCTGGAAAGCTCTGACTCGCTGAAACCGTAGGCAAGAGAAAGCGCCAACGCGCCGGCAGGAGATCCGAGCTGACGATCGATTTCGACTTGCCTGTCGTCTGCCGAAGTCAGCTCGTTCGCCGCCGTCTTCCAGATCGGCGTGCCAGCCGAATCGTCGAGCGACGCGATCCAGTCATGAAGCAAACGCACGCCCCGAAGGTCGATCACATTCGAACCGAACTGTGGCATGTGGCCTCGGCCGGATTTTAGGACACGATAAAGCAGGATGCTCTGCGATGGGGAGCCAGGCTTGATTACACGGGCGTCAGGAATGCCGAAATGTCCTTGCGCGGGTGGTTCGTCAAGATAGTTATTCGCATCAAGACTCTTGGTGATGTCAAAGTTGAAGTTCGCCGTACCGCCACCTTGCGGCCGATGGCAGGTCGAACAATTGAGTGCAAGGTAGGACCTCGCCCGATCCTGGAGCGATTGTGACTGGTCGTGAGGTGACACAATCGCCGTGTTTGACTTAATCGCGGTTTTGAAATAGCCGAGTTCTTTCAGTCGCTTAAGTTGGCTAAAAGAACCATCATGTCCGAATCGCTGCAAGTCTAACTGTGGCGGCCAAAAACCTTGTACGGTTCCTCCGGCCCAAATGTGACAAAGCAGGCATTCACTTCTGCTGGCATGTCGCCAGGTTTGCGTTCGAAAGCCGTCATCGGCGCTTGGGTCGACGATTCGCAGTTGAGTTTCGGTGGCGACATCCGCTTGCAAGATCGCGTCGGTTTGCGAATCATTCCAAACATAATTGTAGGCTCGCCATTCTTCGTCGGCTAAATGCAAGACTTGGGTTTCAATGTGACGGCGCGTTGACGGATCGCTTGGGTCGACGTCGTAGCTGACCGTTTTCGCGACGACGGTATCGATAGGAAATTCGAAGCGACCGGCGACGATCGGTCTCTGCCAGTCGTCTTTTTCGTACTGTCCCAATTGGCTTGAACCGGGGACACCGATCCATTGCCGGGATAAAGTTCCATCGGCCCAATGATGAGCTTTGATTTGGTATTCAAAGACGCCCGTTGCTGGAACTTGGTCAACCGTGTTCGCAAAAATCCCGGTTTCACTGAGACGCCGAGGAAACGCTTGTTGCCGGGACGCTTCCTCGTTGGCCTCAAGCCGAAGGATGGTTCCGTCGTAACCAACGATTAGCACTTCGCCATCGGGTGATGACATGAAGCAAACGATTTGAAGTGGCGTATCGACCAGCTCTTTCTGCCACAGAACTTGATCCCCGGCCGACTTGAGTGCCCAAACTTTGCCGGTCATCCAATCTCCGTAGATGTAAGCGCCCTTCAGTTCCGGAAGACGATCGCTTTGCCAGAAATGTCCGCCGGTGATCGAGCGGGAATCGAGGTGAGTGTGCTCGAACAATGGCGGTGTGATGGGGATGCTCGGCGGTTGGCGTTGTTTGACGATCTGACTGCCCTCCATGATGCTCCAGCCATGGTTTCGCCCTCGATCGATGCGGTGAATCATTTCCCGCATTTCCCAGCCAACGTCGGCTGCAAGCAAGTCTCCGTTGTTAGGATTGAACGCAATCTTCCATGGATTGCGTAAGCCAAACGACCACACCTCCGGACGGGCATTAGGGTGATCGAGAAATGGATTGTCCGCCGGAATTCGATAGGGTGCGGCGTCTTCTGGCTGATCGACATCGAGTCGCAAGATCGAAGCTTCAAGATCGCTGATGTCCTGACCTGTCTCTTTGGCATCAGGCGGGTATGGCGGCTGTGTATCGCCGACTGAAAGGTAAAACATTCCGTCGGGGCCAAATTGCATCGATCCGCCGGTGTGTCCTTTGGGATCCCACTGCAACAGCTCTTGTCGGCTGTCCGGGTCGATGATCGGAACCGTCGGGTCGGTGACTTTGAAACGAACACACTTCGTTCCTGGATCGTCTGAGCCGCGATACGAATAAGTTACGTAACACCACGGATGGTTTTCCAAGTCGCGGTGAAACTGGGTTGCCAAGGCTTGCCCGATGCGTTGCCGGTGGCAATCATTAAGGTTTAATACCAGGTTAGACTCGCTGGTGTTCGGGTCGTTTGCAAAGGCGACGATCTCGCCGTTTTGTTGGGTTGCGATCCAGCGTTTTGCCGAGGGCAGCCACACGACGTCGGTCGGGTTGGACAGTTCGATTCCCGCGAAGACACGAACGCTCTTGCAAGGCAGCGGAGGATCGGGTGTTCCTCGGACATTGGATGTCTTCCAAGGATACTTCCGTTCGGGAAGCGGACCCTCTGCTTCGACGCTTGTATCCGTCGCTAACGCAATCGTTCCCATCGCATCTATTTTCAGCAATGCGAAAGCCACAACGATGATCAGCACCAACCAATCGACACGCATATCTTTGTTCTCCAACCTGAACGAGCGAGGGATCAGGCCAGTTTAACAACCGTTTCTCGAATGGGAGCGTTTTCTGACACACGTTAACCGAGTAATCCGCCGAATCGATCGTTGCCAGATCAGTGGACGGCCGCCTAGCAGAAACTCGGTGGCGGTGACACGCGTTGGTAATGTGTTTCTAAAGCCTTTGCTTCTTCACCTTCGGGGGTGACATTGAATGCGGTTAGCAACAGTTGGTTGTCATCGACAAGCTCAACGCGAGTCCTCCAACCCCACGCGGGCTGTCCTTGGCCGACATCGTATTGACCGAAGACTTCGAAGCCACGTTCGGTCGGTTGGCCTTGAGAAAACATCAATGCCTTGGACATGTGAAAACTGTCCAACCATGAACATTGCCATTGATTGGTGATCTCGTTGTATGCGAGCAATTCTTCACCCGATCGAGCCTTTCCGTTAATGCTCCCGCGGTACCGGTGCTTCAGAAAATGATCGTTGATCAATGGCTCAATGGTGCCGCCGATTTCAGATTCATCTGCCAATTTGTTCGGCTCAAACCAGGTTCGACAAAAACCATGCCAGCGCCCGGGCAGTCGACTCCAAAGTTGCTTGATCGCATCAGACATCCGGCGGGTTTCCTGTATCGTTGGGGGATCGTGAGTTCTTTAGTCGTGTTTAACCCGCCACATTCACGATTGTATGAGGGCGGGCACGCGAGCAGCCGGGGAGGCCGGTATCTGAGACGGTGGCTGTAGAGCTGACGGCCTGTTGTGGCTCAAAGGCAAGACTACAGTATTTTTCCGGTTCATATTTAGTCATCTAAGCCTTCGCGACGCAGCGTTAACCTAGCCCAAGCGGATACCAAGAATGCGATAACGGCGATCGGAATTCCGATCGCACCGAAACGCAGCGACCGAGAGATCCCGGCGGCCAATTGTGTGGGATCGACCGAACTTTGTGTCGACAGTTGACGAAAGGCCGCCATCATGGAAAGGGTGGTCCCAGCAACAGCGAACACGACGGCGATTAGGAACACGACACCCGAGACGAGTTGCATGCGTTTCAGGATCTGTTTCCGTTTTTCAAACGCGGCGTCAGAGACGTCTCGGTGATCGTCGTCGTTGCTGGAGGTTTGATACGGATTGCGGGGCATTGTCTTGCTGCACGATTGACGTCGGGAATTTTGACATTCCGCGCCACGCATGCTCTGATTGAGGCTCGAGAAGGAATGGGTGATTGCCAGGGCAATCGTTCGAGAACTGACTCTCCTTTCTAACATGGGGGCCGCGACGATGTTGCATTCGTCAGCCATCTTTCACCGTCAATTACTGGTCACGCTCGGTGTCGCTTTCGCTTGGTTTCCGATGTCCGGGGATGCTTTCTGCGGTGATACGGCAGCTCCGGTCAGTGACATCAGGCACTGTATGCTGGGTGAGGGCGGCCGCCATGTGATCGTCGGGTCGATTGAACTTCCGGCAGACGGGCTTTGGCAGATCCAGACAGATGAGCTGCCAATTTCCGTGCACGAATCGTACTTGGTTCCTCAGGATACCGCGCGGCTGCGGCAACTTGGAAAACGAATGTATGCGGCCCTGGAAGACCGTATTATTCAAGCGGGGCAGTGGCAGACACAACGCGGGTATGGACTCTGTCGCCAGTATGCGATCGACCACAACCATGTCGGTCCGCCTTCGTTGAAAGCGATCTATGAAGAAAACGACGCGACTCAGTCAATGTCGGGGAGTTGGGACAGAATGTCTTGGCGAATCCGTGATTTGGAGCACATGATCTCGAAGGAATCGATCGAAGGACCATTTATTCATTTGATCCCAAACGTCGATTTCAAATTTTCCGAACAAGCGGTGACCGAGAGTCCGTTGAGCAAGCGTCTTGTCGTTCCAAAGGAGCTTCGAAAAGTTTTAGCGTTTCAACTTCGCCCACTGATCGATGACGGAAAACACTGGGTCCTGTACACCGACGGGGCTTGTGAACGCGCTGAGATTGATCGTGAGCTGGTTGAGAAGCAACATGCCAAGATCCGGCCTATTCTATCTGGTTCGGAGTTCGAAGGGGCCGATCGTCGCGAGATGGTTTCTTACACCATTGTCATCATCTCAGATGAACGTCTTCAGTCCGTGTCCGACATTAAGATCGCCAACTCAATTTTACAGCAATCGTCGTTGGCCAGGCTCGATGTCACCGTTGTCAAAGAATCCAACACCGACGATATCGCACCGCTGGTCCGCCAAGCTCGCCAATTCGCATGGCAACCGTATGTGCTGGCCGGCAGCGGGGGCATTTTAGATGTTTGGAATCATACGCAAACCACCGAACAAGACACGAACCCGCGTCGCAGTCTTTCGATGTTTTCGATCCTCGGTGGCAGGGCGGCAATCGAGGAAACGCTGCAACTACAAAACCTGAACGTCCGAACAAAAGCAAGTGCGGGCAGTGTTGACCTCAATTCAATCAAGGGTGTCGAGGTTGAATCACACCCATTCGAGGAGATGTTAGCTGGAACGGAAGGCGGTCATCTCGAGCTTGCTTCCTTTGTTCCACATGATCGCTTTTTCATCTACATCGGAAAGCCGGATTCGCTTCCAGCGTTATTTGATACCGGCGCGCCTTTCATCGCCAGTTTGGGCACGATGATGTCGGGCAACTGCTTGCAGTACAACCTGGAAGCCCGCTATCTCGATCGACTTGGGGTGAATCGCGACTGGGTTGATGCGGTACTGTCGTCGGGAATGATCGAGGAGATGTCGGTCTTCACTCCTGATTTGTTTTTTATTGACGGAACCGATGTGACGGTCGTCGCGAGACTGAAGCAACCTACTTTACTACGACGGATGCTAAGCATGCTAGGAGTCACTGCGGGATCGACGGAAGAACTTGTCAAGCTTCCAACTTCGGGCGATCAGCCGGCGTTTGCTTCGCTCCGCGGCGATCTGCTTTTTCTTAGCAGTAACAAGCACGAATTGCGACGCGCCCTGGAACTGCAACAGAACGGTGGCGAAGGTAGTTTGGGCGCGAGTGCCGAGTTTCGCTACATGCTCACCCAATTGCCGGTTGGCGAACAAACACGATTGTATGCCTACCTATCCGATCCATTCGTCCGAAGACTTGTCGGACCAGAAACGAAGATCGGCCAGCGACGACGGATTTTGGCAAAAGCGCGAATGGAAGCGATCACGGCTAAGGGACTGCAAGCACGCTTAGATGGCCTGACCGATGTCCATTCAGTTGATGCCCTCGCCCGGCACGGTTATCTTCCCAGTGATTGGCACAGCGCCGGCGGCCAGAACGACAGCAGAGCAAACGCGAGTCATGAGATCCTGCCGAGTGGCATCGTTCGGTCGGAGCACTATGGGACGTTGCCCCGGATGAAAACGCTTCGGGATGTTCCGATCGAAAAGATCACTCCCGAGGAAGCGGAAGCATACGAAAGTTATCGCGAGAACTACTCGAGGTATTGGCGGCAATTCTTTGATCCGATCGCGATTCGCCTCAACGATACCGCGCCGGGCGAGTTGGAACTTTCCACCTTTATTTTGCCACTCGTTGATAACTCGATTTACAACGGACTTCGTCAAGTCTTGGCGCACCAAGACGATCAACAGTTTCTATCGGTACCAATCGTTGAACCGACGCCGGTACTGAAGTTCTCGATGAATCTTCGCGAGCAAGCATGGCAACAGATCGCCGGTAATTTCTCGGATTTCTTCGCCCACTATTCCGGTGTCAGTTCGGCAATGTTGGACGATCTTGGTCCCAGCGTCCACCTTGCGGTCTTTGATTCTGATCCGATCATTGCTGTCGGTAGCGGTGATGTCTTCGGGGCTTTCGGGGGCAACGTGATCCGTGGCGGGAACAGTATGACGATGGTTCCGGTGATGCTGTCGATGTTGACACGTCCTTGTAGCATCATTGTCGAAACGAAAGATCCCGAACGGACCGCCCAGTACCTTCGACAAGCCGCTCTCGCACGATCGATGGGGCGAGCTTCCAACAATGGTTTTGCGACCTCGTTCTACCAAGAAGACGACGATGATCGTTGGGTTTGGGTGATGGACATCATGGGCATGGTCAAGTTGCGGTACGGGATTGAAATCAGCGACCACTACATGGTGATCCGCAACATTCCTTGGTCCAGTGACGACCGTGTGGTTCGCTCTGAACCGGTTGATTTGAATGCGTCCTATCTGCAACTCAACCCCGTCGCTTGCCGGTTGCAATTACCAGGGCTTCATGCCGCCGCTGCCGACGCCAACCGGCGTGCGGTGATGTCCGGGATGGGACGCCTGTATCCGCTGATGTTGGCCGGTAGTGACAGCTTAGAATCGGCCATGGCTGAACATCAACGACTGTTTGGGTTCCATCCGCGGCAACTTCAAGGGGATCGATGGCGTTGGGAAAATCAGCGACTTTTCAGCGATGCATTCGGCCATCCGGTGCAGCAGCGGCAACCTCGGTACCAGCCTGATCAGCCCTTCGGCCTGATGAACCGCATCGAATCGATCCAATTAAATATGCAGTTCGAGTCTGACGGTTTGCGAAGCAATGTTCGCTGGCGGTTGAAATAGTGTTCGCGTTGCGTCACAACAGACTGTATCAACGCCGAACAATCGTCAGTTCGGCCGAATGTTGCTATTAGCGAATCACATCATGCCAACCGTTTTGGTCACCGGAAGCAGCGGTTTTGTCGGCAGTTGCGCGCGAACTGCGTTTGCGTCTGCCGGGTGGCATTCAATTGGGGTCGGCCGCCGCCCGACATCGCAGGATGACTATTTGCGTTGCGATTTATCAAAACCGTTTTCAGGTAATTTGGTCTCAGCCATCGAGCGATCCGATGTGGTTATTCATGCGGCGGCACGAAGTTCGCCTTGGGGAACCAAACGTCAATTTCGGCAAGCCAACGTCGTGGCGACAGAGAAGATCGTCGAAGCCTGTCAGGCAGCTGGTCAACCAAAATTAATCTTTCTATCGTCCTCTAGTATCTTCTATCGCCCCGAAGATCAGATTGGGATCGACGAGTCGACGGTGCCGGCCGAACCGGCCGTTAACCACTACGCCGCGACCAAGCAGATCGCCGAGACGATCGTGCGGCGATATGAAGGCCGGTGGACGATTCTGAGACCGCGAGCCGTTTACGGTAAAGGGGACACCGTGCTATTCCCGCGTATACTCGCGGCCGCGCAGGCGGGGCGGTTACCGCTGCTAACGCGCCCGGGGGATCCCGTCGTCGGCGATTTGATATCGATCGATCATTTGACCGACTGCCTTGTTAAAGCCGCTCAAGACGACACGATCGAAGGGGAGTTCAATCTAACCGACAACGCGCCCCAGGAGATCGTGTCGTTTTTGCTAGGCGTATTCGAACGCTTGGAGATTCCTCGACCGAAACGAGAAATTCCGGTTTCAACTGCGTTCCGATTCGCACACGTCCTGGAACTAATCTACGGAGGATTGATGCCCTGGCGGGAACCTCCGATCACACGGTTTGGAGTCCATGTGTTTGCGTACTCCAAGGTGTTCAAGGTTGACAAAATGCTCCGCGCGTTCGGCCAGCCTAAGCTCTCCACCGAGCAATCGGTCGAACGATTCGTCGAATGGGTCCAACACGACAACCCTTACGGACTGAAGTGATCTCGATCGATTGGGTTTGTAGCGGATTGATCTGCGTTTACCTTGGGCTATTGATGTTCAAGGTCATCGCTTTGGCACGGACGATGCGAAGGCAGAGTCAATGTGAAATTCAACGATCCGACCAAGTGTATGAGCCGGCACCAGAACTTGCCGAACGAATAGTCATCGTTCAGCCGATCCTGGGTGGTGACCCACGGTTGGAAGAAACACTGCGTTACAACGTAGAGTCGCTGCCCACGGACGTCGCATTCCTTTGGCTTGTCGACGAAGACGACAAGATTGGTTCTGAGGTAGCATCCAATCTTGCCGGAAGTCGCACAAATATCAAAGTCATCGTGTGTCCACCGGCTGCTGATGACATCAACCCGAAAACATTCAAGCTAGGAATCGCGCTGCAGTTGGCCGACCGGTCGCTCTTTGCCGTACTTGACGATGACACCACGATCGATATCTCGTCATTAAACGCAGCGGCGGAATCACTCTCCGAGTACGGCTTATACACCGGTTTGCCGCTTTATCGTCCGGCGGAGCATCTGTGGGGAAAACTGGTCACACAATTCGTCAACAACAATTCGGTCCTGACCTACCTTCCGCTTTTAAACTTTGCTGACCCGATGTCGATCAACGGAATGTTCTATGTCGTTAACACCACTGCGATGAAACGACACGGCGGATTCTCGACGATCCGTCACGAATTGTGTGATGACTATGCGATGAAAAAACTCGCGACGAATGCGGGCTGGAAGATCAGGCAAGGCATCACGTATCAATTCGTTTCGACCAGTGTGGAGACGTTTGGTCAGTACTGGGGGTTAATGCACCGATGGTTCTTGTTTTCGCTGCTGTTGGTCAAAGATCAGCGCCGACTGGTGCAAGCCGCACTGGTGACCTTGCTGGGGCTGCCTCCGATTTTACTGCTGGTGGCATCCATCTTGGCGATCGTTTCCGTTTGGGGCTGGAGCGTTTGGTGCGCAGGACTGGTTATCCGCCACGTCTTATTGGCTTATTCGCGAAAATGCGCGCGTACTCCGTCGGTGTACTTCAATCCGATACTTTCGGTTGTGTCTGAGTTGCTACAACCGATTCATATGATCCATGCCGTGCTTTCGTCGAAGATCCAGTGGCGTAGTCGTCGCATTCACGTTCGCAGCGGAATGTCGTTCCAAGTGATTGAGGACTGGGACCGTTGAAGCTGTTAGACCAACCACCTGTCACGCATTCGTTTAGCCCAGTTAAGATCGCGATCGTCACTGGACTAAGTCAACCGACGCACTGCAAGCTGAGCACGGACCAATCTCGCCTACTGCAATCGATCGAGGCTCCCGAATCATGGAAGGTGTATCGAAACTTCCCCTTTGTGGGCTCTCCTTCCGAAAGCAATTCGATCGAAAAGCCAGGCACGCCCAACTTGTTGGCGGCGAGTATTGCCAACGGGCGTCAGTTTCTATGCAGTCATCGTGCGAGTTACCGCAGGACTTCAGCGCCGCATTGGCAGGCACTTTTGTCGTCCACGCCACACGTATTGTTGATTCTCGGAAGCTGCGGAATGCAACTTGTCAATACGATCGATCGAGCCGCATTGAGCAGTGTGCGCATCGAAGCGTTGGCGTTGGGCCCTGTTTCACTGCGGACACCGCCATTCGAAGTCGAAACACTACGCGGGACTCGGGATTGGATCTCCGGGTTGTTCTATCGACACGTCGACTATCCAATGGAATGCGTCGGTCATATGGATTATTGGGCAGATGAAAATGTCAATCACATGGTGAGACATTGGGTATCAAACAGAATTTCAAGATTATCGGCAGCGGAAGTTACTACCCCAAACGTATCGTCACGGCCGAGGAAATCGACCGCCGGGTAAAACGGGCGCCGGGGTGGACTGAATCACATCTTGGCGTTCGTACCCGCCATGAATGTGTGGCCCCAGAAACCATGGTGACGATGGGATGTCATGCGATTGAGTCGGCGATCAATGACGCCGGCATAGGATGGGGCGACGTCGACTACGTGATCGATTGCAGTACCTCGAAGTTTCGTCCCATTCCCTGCAACGCGGCTCATTTTCAACAATCGATCGGGGCCGCGGCGAATGGCGTTCCATGTATCGATTTGCAGAGCACTTGTCTTGGTTCAATTTTGGCAGTTCAATTTTCGAACGCGTTGTTCACGACCGGTGCGTATCGCCACATTCTGATCGTTGCTTCAGAATCGGCGCTTCAAGGTGTCGACTGGTGTGATCCGAAGAGCGCGGGCCTATTCGGCGACGGCGCGGCAGCGCTTGTCTTGCGATATTCTCCAAGCGATCATGACTTGCTATTCGCCCACGAAACATTTGCCGAACATTTAGACCTTTGCAAGGTCGATGGTGGAGGCCATTTTCGACCCTCGTATCAGTATCGCTCGGATGACGATCGGGAGTATCGGTTTCAGATGGATGGCCGGAATGTATTTCGTGTGGCGTTGAGGCTGCTCCCGCCGATGGTTCAAAAGATGAAAGAGGCTTATTTGGAAACCAATGTCGACGGGATCAATTGTCTGCATGTCATCCCCCATCAAGCGTCTCCCAAAGCGGTTGAGCTGGTGCGACGTATCATCGACATCCCGAAAGATCGTTATCATGTTGCCGTTCGCGAAATTGGAAACATGGTTGCGGCAAGCATCCCAGCCATGATCGATCGAGTACGAAAATCCAATCTACTCCCCGAACAGGCACCGTTGATGTTGCTCGGTACCTCCGCCGGCTACTCGCAAGCGGCGATCATCTTTCATTCTTAGGTCGATCGATGAAACTTCAAAACCTACGTTTTCACAACGGTGGCTACTGCATCCAGAACTTGTACTTTTCGGGCGTTAAAAGTTTCCGTTACCGAAGGTTCTATGCCGTCTTTCTGCAGTTCGACCACCCGGTTCATGGTGCCTGTTTGATCGACACCGGATATGGACCGGCGATCCGCGAAGCGACTCGCCGTTGGCCGTTTCGGGTGATGCGTTGGTTGACACCGATTCCTCGCAATCAAGGGTTTTTTCGACCCGATTACCCGGCTGATCTGGGGATCGATGCCGAGCAACCGTTCACGATCTTTTTATCGCATTTCCATGCCGACCATATCGGTGCGACCCAATTGTTTCCCAATTCGACGTTCGTTTACCGCGATGCGTCACTGAGGCAGCTTCGGTCGATGTCACCAAGGCAGGAACTTGATGAAGCAACGGTGATATCGTTGTTGCCAGACGATTTCGAGCAGCGTGGGCGTACGATTGACGAGTCCTCGTTCACCAACAATCACAGCCTCTGCGAAGAATTTCCTTCGTTCGATTATTGGGGCGACGGAAGCTTAATCATGATCGACCTTCCAGGTCATGCGATCGGGCACACCGGTTATCTGCTGTCGACCGATCGAGGAACCTTGCTGTATGCCGTCGATGCATTTTGGGATCGATCGGTTTTCGAAGCCGATCGGCAGTTACCTTGGCTTTCAAAACGCATCCTTCACGACGCGGCAGAAAACCAAGTCACACTGGAACGTTTACGAACTCTTGTCGCACGAACCGGCGTGGAACCTCTGGCTTGCCACTGCCCGCAGACACAATCGTATGTCTAAACCGGTGACGATCGATTTCGTAGCACCGCCATTTGCCGGTCACCTGTTTCCACAATTAGAACTCGCTCGGGGACTTGCCGAACGCGGAGTCGGTCCTATTCGGTTCTTCAGTACGCCGGAAGCCAAGTCGGCCACCCTCGCCAGCGGCTTTGATCTTTTTCCCTTGATTAAAGATCGTAGTCACATCGTGTTTGAGATCGCCAACACCCAATCACCGATCGGGAGCAATCCCTTTAAGCTGCTCTCGCAATTCAAGCTAAATCTATCCTTGATGTCGCAATTGCGAGACGAACTTTCAACGTACTGGCACGATAGCCGCCCCGATCTCGTCGTCGCCGACTTCACAGTGCCAGTCGCCGGAGTGCTTGCGAAACAGTTGGGGATTCCTTGGTGGACATCGCTTCCGACACCGAGTGTGGTTGATACTGTTGACGGGACACCGGCCTACCTTGGTGGTTGGTTGCCGCCACGGACATCGCTTGGAAGACTTCGCGACTTCGCGGGGCGACAGATTATTCGCACATTTAAGCGGACGCTATTTCAGATTTACAGGACGCCACTTCGTCGGCTCGGCGTCGACCGCGTTTATCGAGACGATGGTTTCGAAGCAATTTACTCAGACGAACGGATCTTGGCGCTCGGCGTGCGCGAGTTTGAGTTCCCTAGGCAATGGCCGCCGTCGCTGCAGTTCATCGGACCTTTGACCGCCAGCCCTTCGCCCGAACATCAAGCTCCGGTGTTTATCGAAGGCAAACGGCACCTGCTGGTTTCATTAGGCACACATCTACTGTGGGCCAAGGAGAATGCTCGTACATTGATGAAAGAAGTCGCTGCCGAAGGCGATGACTGGGTCATCCATTTCACCGACGGGCGTTTTGGTGCGGAAACGAATTTGCAACAGGGTCGCTTCCACAACTATGGTTACCTGCCATACGACCGCTATCTCGATCGCTATGACGCGGTGCTTCACCACGGTGGGACGGGAATCACATACGCAAGCTTACGGCATGGAGTCCCGGCGTTGGTTTGGCCACAGGACTATGATCAATTCGATCATGCCGCACGATTGGTTTATCACGGACTAGGCTTGCGAGTGCGTCCGTCGGCGAACTTGATTCGCGAGGATCTCGATCATTTAGTCAGCGAGCCTCACTTTCGAGAGAACCTGGATACGTTTGCTGACATCATCGGACGTCATGCGCCGATCGATCAGGTGGCGGAATTAATCAAGCAGTTAGAGTCTGCGAAACACCCGCAGCAGGCTTTGTCGAATTAGCCGCGAAGAAAACTCCTTTCGTATTTGGTGGGATGATCACGACGAGGAACGCTCCCTCTCGGATTGTTCGAGCAGGCGTCGACGTTCGCGAAGGTAGTTTGATTGTTCATGTTGATAAGCGTCGGCCTTTTTCACGATGCGAAACATGTTAAAGACGCCAGCGGCAATGAAGATCAGGCCGAAGACGGGGAAGATTCCGATCACACCGGGAGCACCCGCCATTCGCCCGGCGCTGGTGATCCCGAAGGCCATGATCGTCCAAAACAAACCAAAAGCAACGATCAAACCACCACCGAACACCGCACCTCCCTTGGATGGTAAATGTTGGCCGCCGTGCTTATCGGTGACCATGTGGTTGAACCGTTGATGCTCCCACTGTTTATCGAGTCGTTCGATCGCGGTGCTCGATTTGATTTCTTTGATATCGCGAGCGATTTGGTCCGTCGTCGCACGCAAGTCTTCAAGGACTTCCGTTGAATAGCTGTTGCCGGTGTGTTGAATCGACAGTCGCGCATCACAAAATCCGCAAGTCACAAAGCGAGCGTTGGCGGCCACTTCCAGCGGTGCCCCACAGTGGTTGCAATTGAGCGGAATGACTTTCATTTCTTATTTTGTAGACGGACGGGGGCGAATGTTGGTTTGTGAAGCTCCGCTTGCCCAGGTTTCTTTTCCGGCGACATGAACGCGAACGGCCAGCAAACCCGGCTGTGCACCGTCGACCGGAATTGTAAAGGTACTGCTTTCCCCGGCGTGAACATTGGCGTGGGTTGATGCCAAGGTCACCTGATTGGGATCACGTGGCGATTCGCCAGGTTTAGGTTTGGGCGATTGCCCCAGCGGATGGTCCAGCATGATCGTACACTCGCCATCAATAGGGCTCGTCACGGTGACTTCGATGGGCGCGCCAAAATCGAAACCCGTTTCTGTTTTCACTTCAATCGGGCGTGGAGGATGAATCTTTAGCAGTGGATCGCCCAACAACCCATACAGGGCGGCGTGCTCGCGACGTTCGTCGGCAAGCGTTGTGCCGGCAGGGCTGACCAGCATTGCGATCGAATCGACCAGCGTACGGAAATGATTCTTTTCGGCGTCGTCCTTCGCTTCCAAACGTTTTTTGGCCGCCAGGAAAGCTTCGCCAATTGTCGTCGCCGGTGGACGATGCTCGGTCGTTTCGCCAACCGTTTTTGATGATCCGTAAATCGAATCGATCATCCCCAACGTCAGAATCGTATTGCCGTAAGGCATCGTGACTCGGTTTCCAGCGATCACCACGATCGGTCCGCACCGATGTAGCAATAAACGCTCGGAAAAACTATCCACGCCGGCATCGATCGCTCCGGTGAAACAGCACAGTAACAGCGCGATCGGCGCACTAGCGGGATCACACTGCAGGTTGCCGACCGTCGTTTTATCCAGCACCGGCACGCCAGTCGGGCCGGACGGCACGCGATCGAGTTCTTCGACCATACCGTGTCCGGCGTACACCCAAAAACGACAGCCTTGGGAGTATCGCTGTGTGATCGATTCGGTGAAGCGTTTGCGAGGATAAAAGACATGCCCGGGACTGCCGAAAGCGACCGACGTTTGTACGGTCATCGGTAATGATGCGGTCACGATCATTCGCGTGACCGATTCGATCGCGGCGTCGGCCAGCATCCCGAACCCGCCGACTCCGCCGACCAGTTGAACGCGCCGTCGCCAGGCGGAAAAGTTCAAGCTGTTTTCATAGGTCTTGATCCGTTCGATGAACTCACGGAGCTGATCGTCGGTTTGAACGGGAAGCCGGCCGACGGCGACATCAGTGAGTCCGTCGCCATTGATGTCACCATAGGGATGGTCGGTTGCCAACGTCGGCGTGCTGCCAAATTTCGACGATACCGTGGTCGCGACGTAGTGCATTGGCACATGGCGTCGTGGATCCGCGGGGGTTCCAATGACCGGCGCGTCGCCGACCAAAAGAATGGCTTGATCGGATAGCCGGGCGTGCTGGCGGATCGATTCGGTGAGCGATGCGGCGGAGTCGGAAGAACCGATCACACGAACATTGATCGATTGAGATTGTCGGTACCGCACCCATTCGCCAAGTGACTGGCGATAATGGTCCGGACAAACGACCAACACAGAAGCCTCCGGCGCCGAATTGACGTCGGCACCGGTTGGACGATTCTTCGTCGGCGGAACAGCCGCCGAGTTTGCGTCCGCGGAGCTTGCATCCACGGGGCCTTCCTTCACCGTCCTGGCGGTGCCCTGGGCGATCGCTAGCATAGGTGACATCGCGCCAACTATCGCCACCAAAACAGCAGTCAGTAACCCCGCGCAGCGAAGCGCCGGGTCGGGACGCGACAACGGTGAAACTGGATGGCGAACAATCAGCGAACGTTGCATGGGGCGATCCGTCAGGTTCAGAATTTGAACGATTATTGGTAGATTCCCAAATGGCAGGCGGTCCAAACGGCTTGCCTACCTAAGAACGATTGTCTCAAAATCGATGCGGAAACCCTAGAGCGAATGCATTGGCTGAAAGTTGCGTTCTTCGTAGTAAGCTGGACACAGCGTCATCGGCTCTCGGGCGCAGTAGGCAATCCTTCAAGGATTAGTTCTCAACAAAATCTCCATCTGGTACCAGAGCAATGTCGTCCGATTCGGCCCCGCCGTCTGATTCTATCGTCGCTGATCAGCGACCGCGGCTGGCGATCACCGTCGGCGACGTCGCAGGGGTCGGCCCGGAGCTGGCACTCAAGTGTGCCACCGATGCGTCAGTCTTGCGACGGTGCCGTCCCATTCTAATCGGACCAGGGCCGGCGCTGACGGAAGTCGCCACGGAACTTAAGCTGCCGTTGCCGCCGACAGTGACGCTCGGGCAGCTCACGATGGGCGATTCGACTGGCGACTGGAAGGCGTCAGGGGCGGCGATTTTAGAGTGTGGCGACGTTCCTGTTGATTCGCTACGGCCGGGAGAATTCTCGGCGGCAACGGGGCGAGCTTCGTTTGCCGCCGTCGAGTTGGCGATTGAGCAGACAATGGCAGGTGTGTTTGATTCGATCGTGACTTGTCCGATTCAGAAAGAAGCGTGGCACGCCGCAGGAACGGGCTACTTGGGGCACACCGAGCTATTAGCCGATAAAACCGGAACGAAGGAATTTTGCATGATGCTATCCGGCGAGGCATGTTCGACCGTTCTGGCGACGATCCATCTTCCGCTGGCCGATGCGATCGCGGGGCTATCAATCGAACAGATCACCCGCGCGATCCGGTTGGGCGGATTGGCGATGGAGAAACGGCACGGTCGACCCCCGCGTGTGACGGTTTTGGGGCTCAATCCACATGCCGGTGAAGGCGGGTTGCTCAGCCATGGCGAAGAAGAGCGGATCGTTCAACCCGCGATCGACGAAATCCGGCAATGGCTTCGATCAGCAAGCAAGGATTGGGTCGTCACCGGGCCGGTCCCGCCGGATACCGCCTTTACGCCGGCGATGCGAAACGCCACCGACGTCCATGTGTGTCTGTATCATGACCAAGGCCTGATTCCACTGAAGGCATTGTCGTTTGACGATGCGGTGAACGTCACGTTGGGGCTACCGATTGTTCGAACCAGCGTCGATCATGGGACCGCAATGGACTTGGCTTGGAAAGGGATCGCGAGTTCGGGAAGCTTGCGTTCGGCGATCGCGATGGCGAACGATTTGGGACCCACAAAGGCTGGACTGGCAAGAAATCGGCATCACGAATAGCATGCTCCATCGAGCATTGAATTGCCATGAGACCAGCAAAGCGCACTCAGTAAAGCGACCATCAACACAGTGAACCGAGTAGTGACGTCGAATCGATTGATGACATCGATCGAGTTTGTTGCGCTGCTTGCGTTGTTCTTTGCTTACGCGGGCGATCTGCCCCCGGCCGTTAACGAAGCTCACTACTTGGTCAAAGCGAAGAACTTTTGGGATCCCGCATTTGCGTCGACCGATCTATTCGCCGCTTCAGGGAAAGCGCACACGACGTTTTACCTCACGTTCGGCTGGTTGACCCAGTTCCTTTCACTCGAAGCGAGCGCCTGGGTCGGTCGAGTGATTGGCTGGTCACTTGTCGCATTGGGGTTACTGCGGTGTTGTCGGCAACTGTCTCTGCCGACGTTCTCATGCGTTGCCGTTGCGATCCTTTGGTTGATCGGGATCAGTCATGGCAACTTGGCCGGCGAATGGGTCGTCGGTGGGATCGAGGGGAAAGTTCCCGCGTATGGCTGTGGGTTGATCGGAATCTCGTTTGCAATGCAGCGGCGCTGGTCGGTCGCTTGGGTTTGGTACGGGATCGCCTCGGCGTTTCACGTCTTAACCGGAGGCTGGCTGGTGATCGCGACGATGATCGCATTTGCGGCGACCGAGTTTCGAAGTCCGCGGAATGATCGAGCGGCCTTCTGGACACTGGGATTATGGATCGGAGGTGCGATTGCGTTGGCGGGGTTGGTCCCGGCACTGCAATTGACGATGGAAGCGACAGCCGAGCAACGAAACCTCGCGGCGCGAATTTACAGTTACGTACGTATCCGTCACCACCTATTGCCGAGTGACTTTCCGCCCCATTGGTTTATTCGTCACGGCGTACTGATTGCGACGATGTTGGGGCTGTTTCTCTTGACGCCAGCGACGGCGATTCGAAAGCGACTGGTTTGGATCGGCATCGGCGCGACCTGCATCACGGTGATCGGGTTGTTGGTAGGTTTCCTGCCGACCGTTGCCCCCGATCTGGCTGCGAAACTGCTGCGTTATTATTGGTTCCGACTTGGCGATGCGATCGTCCCGTTGGTGATCGCGTTGTCGCTGGCTGAGTTGCTCTTCGCCAAAGATCGAGAAACACCTCAGGCTGTCTCGGCTTCTCGGTTGCGATCCTACGTCCGGGTCATGGCTGCATCGTTGCTGGTGATCGGTGCGGTGTTATTCGCGGCGGCATGTGTCGAACGAATTCGTATCGGCGTACCACCGTCGGCCAGTCATCGCTTGCTGGGGTTTGATCCCGATGCATCGCCACAACAGCAACAGCAAGTTTTTCGCGATTGGGTTGCCGTTTGCGATTGGGCAAGGACGTCGACGCCGGTCAGCGAAATTTTCTTGACGCCTCGGCACCAGCAGACGTTCAAGTGGTATGCCGGTCGGGGCGAAGTCGTCAATTGGAAAGACGTGCCTCAGGATGCGACGTCATTGATCGAGTGGCTCGAACGTTTCGAAGACGTCTTTCCCAAGCATGTCGGCGCGGTCTCGTTGGGCTCGATGCGAGTACCGATCAATTATGCGAAGCTCAGACGCTATCGTGAGCGATACGGTGTGCGTTTGATGATTGTGGACAATCGGATCGCCAGCTCGATCCCGCTGGCAAAGATCTACCCTGTCGGCAATCAGCAGAATCGAACCTACAGCGTTTACGAACTGCCGAACTGATCCGGCAATGATCGATTGAGAAAATAAATGAGTGTCCGTGCATGAGCCAACAACGAAGACACCAATTTGTGCCGCGTGAAGATATCGATTAAGTGACTTGCGGTTCGTTGCAACTCGCACAGTGTAACGCGCCGAGTCCCCAGATCAGTTCCCGGCAATTGACGGAGACGACTTCGATCATTGGTGATTGAAGGCGTGCAATAGAAGTCAGGGTTTCGGTCGCATGGTCATCCGAGGGTTGGTGTCCAAAGGCCGGAACAAGCAACGCGTCGGGGCCAAGTCGTAGGAAGTTACAGTAGCTTTCGGGCACCCGGGTGCCGTCAACCATGCGCGGCGGCGGTGTCGGCAGACGGTGGACGGTGACATTCGGTGTCGTTCGTTGACCCCACTCGGTGAGCTGCTCGAAGTTAGCTTCTAAGCCGTCGTAGTTGGGGTCACTGGGGTCGGTCGCAACGGCCACGACTAGGTTGGTGGCATCGATGAAGCGTGCTAATTGGTCGATATGACCATCGGTGTCGTCGCCTTGCAAAGCCCCGCCGTCGACCCAAACGACTTCACGAGCGCCGCACAATTGCTCGAGCATGGCGACCGCCTGTTCACGCACGAGACCGGGGTTGCGGGTGTCGGTGATCAAGCAATCGGTTGTCGTCAGTAGTCGGCCGGTGCCGTCCCATTCGAGTGCGCCGCCTTCGACGCAAAGGCCGCCGTCGACACGCTGCCAATTAGCCGCGTCGATGATGCTTGCTGTCGCCGCGTTGTCGAGGTTCCAGGGCGGGTACTTTCCGCCCCAGGAATTGAACGTCCAGTCAATCGCTTGGCGCTCAGCAGCATTGTTTGATTCGGAGTCGCCGACGACAAAAGTCGGGCCATAGTCGCGAATCCAGCAATCGTTCGTGGGGATTTCAAACCAGGTGACGCGATACCGCTGGCCGGGCAGGTTAAACCGATCCGGTACGGCGGATGCTTTCAGTTCTGGCGAGCCGATGAGATGAACGTCAGTGAACCGAACGGCCGCTTGGATGAACGCGGCAAACCGATCGGGGATTTCGTCGAAGTGCCCGGGCCAGGTGTCTGGATTATGAGGCCATGCGAGCCAGAGTGCCCGCAGCGGTTCCCATTCGGCGGGAACGCGTTTTCCGGCCGACGGCAACGTGAAAGTCATGTCGACGCGAGCCTATTCGGGCTTGATCTCTTCTTTCACTTTCTGAACGAAGTGGGGCGACTTTCCACCCTTGCTGAGTTCCTTGGCACGTTTGTCGGCTTCGCCCTTTTTGTCGAAGTCAAAGACGGCGACGCGCTTCAAGTTCTGGCTGAAAACCCCCCAATAAAGCCGCATGCGGACTTGGTCGGCTGCCTTGGATCGCTTGCTGGATTTTTTCTTTTTCGACGCGAGTGCTTTTTCGGCAGCTTCTGCTTCGGCTGCTTTTTCGGCTCGGCTGACGACCTTACGGGCCATGGACGGATAGCGGGCTTGGGAGTTGGGAATCAGTGAAAATCGTTCCGTAGCGTAGCAGTTAGGCGGGAAGGTGGCCACGGGGGAAACGTCAAGTTTTACGGCCTTGCCACTCGGTAGGAGGGGTGCGGGTGAAGTTCGTCACCACCCGCATGGGCTATCTTGTAAAATGATCGCTACCCGCGGACGCAATTGTCGCGTATGCTTGCCGGATATCAGGAGTATTCCGCGCTGGCGCGGTGTACCGGATGATTCGTGTCAAGCATGCGAATCGTCACAGTCGGGGCACCGAATTACGCCTTCAAAGTCGTAAATATGTGTCGGCGAGTGGTTCTGTCGACGATGAGTCGTTAGTCGGCGGGGCGTCCGCCGGACAACTTGTCGACGTCCAAACGCTGGCGGGCTAATTCCGTCTGTTGGCAATCTCGTCGGCAGGCGGAGCGTGGAGTCGAAAACAATCGATCGGAGAGAAGCAACGATGCAGGTAAGTGTCTCGGCACGCCACGGTAACCTTCAGCCGGGTGACCAAGAGTTAATTGAAGAAAAGGCCACGAAACTGAGGCGATTGTACGACCGGATCAATGCGATCGAAGTGACGGTGGATCTGGAACACAGCGATAAACCTGTCGTCGAAATTCAAGTCTCGATCGAGCATGCCGGAGAGTGCGTGTCCCACGCGGACGCCAGCACCGTGATCGCAGCTCTGGATATGGCGATCCCAAAAGTGGAGCAGCAGCTTCGCCGGGTCAAAGAGAAGAAGACCGGTCATCGAGCCACCGGACACAAACACATCGAGGCCCCCACGCCAGACGAAGCCGAGTCCTGAACGGGACGTGAGCTTGGTCTCCGTGTGGGGAAGTACCACCCACTTAAAGCATAAATCCAACACCCATGAAGTTTGCAGATTTCATTTCGACCTCGTCGATCAAAGCCGAACTCCAGGCGAAGACTAAAGAGCAAGCGATCGAAGAGCTTGTCGGAAGTCTACTGGAGGCGGGCGAGATCGACGCCGATCAGCGTGAAGATATCATCGCCGCGATCATGAAACGCGAAGAGTTGGGATCAACCGGTATCGGCCGCGGCGTCGCCGTCCCGCATACCAAGCACCCCAGCGTTCAAAAATTGGTCGGAACGGTTGGCGTCAGCGAAGAAGGCGTTGATTTCGATTCGCTTGACGGCGAACGTGTTCAGCTGTTCTTCCTGTTGATCAGCCCTCCCGAACGCCCCGGCGATCACCTTCGCGCCTTGGAAAATATTTCACGCCAGCTTCGCGACGAAACGTTCTGTCGTTTCCTCAAACAAAGCAAAACAGCCGACGATATTTCCCAGCTATTGCAAGAAGCCGACGACAATCAATTTGCCACCGGTTGAATCCCTCGTCGGTAAATTTGCCGGCCGGTCCGATTCGACCGGCGGGCGACCTTTTTGTTATCTCCGAAACCTTTTCGTCCCACGCACGTTGTTCTGATCCATCGCATGTCCAAGGCGCTTAGCCGAAACGTCGTAGTTCGCAACCCTCAAGGTCTGCACGCGCGCCCCGCCGATATGCTTGTTCGGATGGCTAATCAATTCACCTCGAATATTTTGATTAGTCGTGGTGGCGAATCGGTCGATTGCAAAAGCATCCTGTCATTGCTCACGCTCGGCGCCGCCTGCGGAACCGAGCTTGTACTGCATGTCGAAGGGGACGACGCCGATGTCGCGATCGATTCCATCGAACAGCTTTTTGTTCGCGGGTTTGATGAAATGGGCGACGAGGAAGTCGCCGACCAATCGGGGGTCGATGAGCAATCGCTCCATTGATGCCTCGAACGCGAGAGCCGCCCGAGCAATCACTCGCTGCCACCACTCGCCGCAAGTGACCGCAATTTGATGGGCTCTGCAATTAAAAAAAAAACAGAAAAACGATCGAGAGACAGCTCAGTGACTCATACGGCGTAACGCGAATGATCGCGATGCCGGAGTCCGAACCGAACAAGACAAGACGTAGAAGACAATTTTGTTGATTAGGCTCAAACTTCCCATCTGAGCCGCCCGCCGACATCCGAGTCGGCTCCGTTGTTAAACACAATCCGTACACACATTTATTCGATGGATCGGTCCAACTTGCTAAGGCTCGATGGCTGTCAGTCACGAGGCCGATGCACATGATTATCGCCCGCCACCGCACCCGATTGGCGCCGACGAACGGTCGCCCAATCGGCATGCCCTCGCCCCTCCTGATAGACCGCGTGTCTGACGGTTTCGGGGACGGGAGCGCTGCGTCGGCACTCGCGAGTTTGTTGTATCAGCCGCGTCGTCAACCTCGGCCACGTCCGGCATGTGACCACCGAATCATCGACCCACGATGGTCGAACTGCAAGGCATCCCCGTTTCACCAGGGGTCGCGATCGGCCCAGCCTTAGTGCTGGACGCTGCCGGTTATCGAATCCCTCGGACCCTGCTCGCCGCCGATGAGGTGGACGCGGAATTTGCGCGATTGCGCGAGGCGGTTGATCAAGTTTCTACCGGGCTCGAAGCGAATCGCCTCGAAACCTCAGCGGTCGCCGGTGAACACACCGGGGACATTTTCGCTGCGCAGCTCCAAATGCTGCATGACCCCCGTTTGCAAGCCGAACTGCGCCGCCGAATTCGCGAAGAGCGCCAGTCGGCCGCCTATGCCGTCAGTCGCGTCCTGCACAATTATGCCGCCGCAATTCGTCGTGTTGATAGCCCGTTGCTAGCCGACCGGGCCGACGATGTTTTGGATATCGAAAAGCAACTCTTGATGTGCCTGGGCGCCGTCAGTGCTGGCCCGTTGTCGGATTTGTCCGAACCGGTCATTGTGCTTTCGCATGTGCTCACGCCCAGCGAAACGGCCAACCTTGATCGTCAGTACGTCCGAGCCTTTTGTACCGAAACCGGTGGCCCGGGCGGACACACCGCAATCGTAGCCAAAGGTCTCGAATTGCCCGCTGTTGTTGGGATCGGCAGCTTTCTCGATCAAGTCGGCGATCACTGTAACGTCATCGTCGACGGCGACCGTGGCAAGGTGATCATCAATCCCGACGCCGAAACGATCGCCTACTACCGCAAGAAACTCAAAGACCGACGCTCGCTAACGGCACGCCTTTCGGAACTTCGTGATTTACCCGCTGAAACCATAGACGGTACGCCGGTTCGACTGAGCGCGAACATCGAATTCCCGCATGAAACGGCGACCTGCATCGAGCGTGGTGCTGACGGTGTTGGTTTATACCGCACCGAGTTTTTGTATCTGTCCAGCCACGAAGAACCGAGTGAAGAAGATCACTACCAGGCCTACAGCCGAGTGATTCGCGAGATGGACGGCCGACCCGTTGTCATCCGCACGCTGGATTTGGGGGCGGACAAGATGGGGCATCGTCCGCTGGCAGAACATGAACACAACCCGTTCTTGGGTTTGCGAAGTATCCGGCTGTCGCTGCGAAATTTGGATCTCTTCCGGCCCCAGTTGCGCGCCATCCTGCGAGCGGCGATTCATGGTGACGTGCGGGTGATGTTTCCGCTGATCACAACGCTGGCCGAATATCGGCAGGCTAGGATGCTGCTCAATGTCGTCGCCGAAGACTTAGTCGAATCCGGCATTCCCCACCGCAGCAACATTCCCGTCGGCATGATGGTCGAAGTCCCTGCCGCGGTGATGATGCTCGAGCGATTTGCCCAAGAAGTCGACTTCCTTTCGATCGGCACGAACGATTTAGCCCAGTACACCCTGGCGGTTGACCGAAGTAATGAGAACGTCGCCGAGCTTTATCAATCAAGCGATCCGGCGGTCCTGCGTCTTATCGCGCGATGTGTCGAAGTTGCTGCCCAGTTTGACAAACCGCTTTCGATCTGTGGTGAGATGAGCAGCAACCCCGCCCGCGCCTTGTTGTTGCTGGGGATGGGGGTTCGGCATTTAAGCGTGCCCCCATCGTCGTTGCTGCGAGTTAAAAAAGCGATCCGGTCCGTTTCGATCGATCAGTGCATTGAAATTGCCGATCGAGTGATGCAGTTGGAAGCGGCCCGCGACGTCGACCTTTATCTCTTGGATCGACTCGGTGAATACGTTCCCGAGCTGATCGTTACCTAATCCAAATTTGATGTCCTCTTCTGAATCGAATTCCCAAGACCAGACCTCGCCCGCCGAGTCGCCGCAACCGCCGGCGCCACTGCGATTGCGATATCGAATTCGATTTGCCAAGACAGGTTTGTTGCGTTGGACCAGCCATCGTGACCTTGCGCGTTTGTGGGAGCGATTGCTTCGTCGTGCGCAGTTGCAACTCTCGATGACCGAAGGCTTTCACCCCAAGCCACGGATTAGTTTTCCGTCCGCACTTGCCTTGGGTATCAGCGGGAAAGACGAGGTCGTCGAACTCGACTTAGCCGAACATCTCGAAGCCGGCGACCTACTGGCGCGTTTGCGAAGCGACCATCAGCCCGGGCTGGAAATTAAAAGTGTCCAGTTCATGCCGGCCGGATCGGGCAAGGCCAAGCTCAAACGAACCGACTACGTCATCTCTCGCCCCGATCCGGATCTAGGCGACATCGATGTCGATGAGGCGGCGATCGAAGCTCGGATCGACGCCTTTCTAAAACAAGAATCCGTCACGGTGACTCGCAAGAAGAAGCCGTTGACCGTTCAAGTCTCTGAACAAGTGTTGTCGCTGACGTTCGGCGAGAACCTCGAACTTTCGTTGGCCGCATCTGATGCGGCCACGCTGAAGCCGACCGACGTGTTAGACCTGATCGGACTTTCCGATTGGATCGCCGCCGGTTCGCAAATCATTCGAACAGAGGTGGTCTTGGCTTCCGAAGTCACGCCCACCGATCCCAATACATTCGCATCTGCACACAACACGCCCCAAGCAGGCGATCACACCGAAGAGGTGCTTCAATGAAACGAGAAATGTTGATGAACGTGCTCCAGCCTGAGGAGAGCCGCATCGCGATTCTGCACGACGGAAAACTCGAAGAGCTGTACGTCGAACGAAAAAGTGTCGAAGCCTACGCCGGAAACATCTATCGCGGAAAAATTGTCAATTTAGAGCCCGCGATCCAAGCCGCCTTCGTGGACTTTGGTGTCGGCCGCAACGGGTTCTTGCACATCAGCGACGTCGAACCGCAATACTTTCGTCAGGGCGGTTACGACCCGGAAGAAATCAAACGCGAATCAGACGAGATGGCGGAAGCGGCGGCCAAACGGGCTCGCGAGTCCGGCCGTGGTTCCAAGCGAGCCTTCAAAGGGGGGCGCCCCCGCATCAAGCCTCCGATCCAAGAGATCTTTAAACGGGGCGACGAAGTTCTCGTTCAGGTGATCAAAGAAGGCATCGGTACGAAAGGCCCGACCCTCAGTACCTACATTTCGATTCCCGGACGTTATCTTGTCCTCATGCCTGCCCTCGAACGTGTCGGTGTCAGCCGCAAGATCGAGGACGAAGACGATCGCAAGCGTTTGCGTCGCTGCCTGCTATCGCTCAATCCACCCAAGGGTTTGGGCTTCATCGTTCGTACCGCCGGTGCCGGTCGCAGCGAGAAAGAACTCGGCCGTGACATGGATTACCTGATCCGGCTCTGGAAAACCATCGTCCGGCGAGTCAAAAGCGGCAGCGGCCCGGGGGTGCTTTACGAAGAAAGCGACCTGATCATCAAAACGATCCGCGACATCTACAGCGACGACATTGATCACATCATGATCGATGAAAAACAGTCGTACGAGAACGCTCGCGAATTCTTGAAAATGGTGATGCCACGGGTCGTCGATCGTCTGAAACTGTACGAAGGCCCCGAACCGCTGTTCCATCGCTACAAACTGGAACGCGAAATCATCAAGATCCATCAACGCCAAGTCAAACTGCCCAACGGCGGTTCGATCGTCATCGATCCCACCGAGGCCTTGGTCGCGATCGACGTCAACAGTGGAAACTTCCGCGGTGGCGAAGAGTCGGCCGAGGAAAACGCGTTTCGGCTGAACTTGGCCGCCGCCAAAGAAATCGCCCGGCAGCTGCGTCTTCGCGACCTTGGCGGTGTGATCGTCAATGACTTTATCGACATGCGAAAGGAGAGCCATCGGCGCAAGGTCGAACGGGCACTTCGTGATGCGATGAAGAACGACCGGGCGCGAACAAAGATTTTACGTACCAGCCCGTTCGGACTGGTCGAAATGACCCGGCAACGAATCCGTCCAAGTCTGAAGCGAAGTATCTACAAAGACTGTCCCTGCTGTGAAGGGCGTGGTCTGGTCAAGACGGCCGAAAGCATGTCGATCGAAGTCGTTCGGATGCTCGCCCTCGCGGTCAAGAACGAACACATCCAACGGGTCACCATCCGCGTCAACGACACCGTCGCCGCACATCTGAACAACCAAAAACGCCGTAGCGTGATGGAGATGGAAGACGCCGGGAAAATGACCGTGCAAATCCTTGGAAGCGAAGGCTTGTACCCCGAGCACCTGGAAATGGACTGCCGTGACGCCCAGGGCGAACGAGTCGAAATCGATTCCTAGGTCGTCACAAGCGTTCCTTTCGCGTCCTGAACACTTCAAAAACCCCGTGATCCACGGGGTTTTCTTTTGCGCCGATGTTCCACCAAGCTTCAACCAGCCGCGGATTTCACCAAAGAGTAGGAGGCAAATCAGAACGCCCCCATCCCCGATGCAAAGGTCCGATACTTGGTCACCTGCATCTGGCGCACCGCGTGCTGCCCTGAAGTCCCCGCATCAAGCCCATCTTCGGCACTGTCTAACAAACTCAGGAGTTGCATGTATGCACCTTCTGCACCTCGCAAAGCTGCGCGCCACCGAAGCGTTCGACGTCGCTTCAATCTTCACGTGGGACGAAGCAACCGAAGCGAGTTTGGACTCCGCACAACTCGCGTCGGTATCCGGAAAAGCCCACGGCTACTCCGGTATCGGCCACCGGAGTGTCGAATGTTGCCTCGGTCTCCAGGACCGAGGTCGTTTCAGTCAAGGTGCTTGATGGTGAAGTTTGTCCAACCGGCCGTAGCTAGACGTGGTGATGTCTGAGCGTGGTACACGCCTTTAAATGCGTCATTTCCGTAGCGAGTCGACTTGTCCTTTAGACAGCTTTCGCACATTAAAGAACCAGCTAGCTTTACTCGGTGCTGACCTCGTTAAATTCTTCCTCATCCAAGGCCATCGACGTTCCGAACTCCAGCCTGGACCTGGACGAAAGAACTTTGACAACGGCTACCTTCGCCGTCGTCGGCCGAAGACACTGACCACTCCGGGGAGTGCCCAAACTACAGCACTCGCCGGTTCGGGAATTACGTTGGAGAATGCAACAACTTCGACCCTGGCGGTTAAGTCGGAACCGCTCGCGGTTGGGAAAAACGGGGTGATCCTCACATCGAAGGCATCTCCCGCGACGGGTGCGAGGGGACCTAGGGTGGTCAATTGCAACCGCGCAAACAACTTCACGGTGCCCGCAGACAGCGATACAGGAACAGGTGTGACCACACCGTCGGCGAAACTGATTGTGGTGTTCAGTAATGGCGGTGCCGGCATGAACTCCAGGCCAGTAACCTGATTCACGCTCACGCCGTCAAAAACGTACTCCGTGGTGCCAAGCGGCGGCACCTTCGTCGGGGCGAATTCGAGTCTCCTACCTGACGTGTTTGTCGGTGCAGGCAAAATCGCCGAGGAAGATCCAAACCCGGCGATAAAGTCAAGCGAGTCAGACTCGATCGTGAAGTCGACGAAACCCGTGCCGCCTTGTTGAATCGTCGTGTCTACGCCTTTGATGATCAGTCCCGCCTCGGCGGCTGTGGCTGACACTAAAAGAAGAAGCGTAGCAAGTACCGTACTTCGTAGATTCATCAGAACGTTCCCGGAGTCGTTGCCGTCAGAATAGGTGGACATAGTGTAATCGTCAGGGGACGCCGATCGATCCCCACTGGCAAAATATGACGAATTTCTAATCATCGAGGTGCAGCCCGCCGTCGATTGTCTGATTCAGGTTGTCGATCACCCGCTGATAATCATTGAAGTCCGTGAGTTGGTCGCCGTTTAGATCGCTATCCAGGGGCCCGGCGGCGAAGTAGTTCAGGAAGATCGGGGACGTGTCCTCGTATCCCACGGAGCGATTGCCGGTGGCGTCGCCGAGCAGGCGATAAAACGCCTTCACCGTCTCGAAGGAGCCGTTGCCGTCGAGGTCCATTTCGAGTCGGTAATAGCCGTCGCCGGTCGCGGAGTTGGCGTCGCCCCCGATTCCTTGCTCGCCGAAATCGATTTCCATCACTTGGTCCACCGCGGTCGCGCGTCCGGTCAGATCCACCGCGTCTCCGGGGCCCGATCCGTCGTTGTTGAATCGCAACAGACGGAGGCGGTCGTTCCCCGCGTCGGAATCGTCGAGCGTGGTGATGATGTCGCCGAAATCCTGCGTGTTGAACGTGACATCCAAGTAGCGGATGTACGATCGCTGGATCGCGCCGCGTTGAACGTCAAAGTCGGTCGCCTCCAGAAACGCCGGAACTTCGAAGAGGGCATCGATCGTCACGTCCGCCGGTGAAGCCGGGGGAGTCTCCACGTTCGCCGTGGTGGCTCCGTCGGTTCCGGTGGTGAAGAACCGGTACGAGTGCGAGGTGCCATCGGCAATCGCTTGATAGGCAATCGATCCGGAATAGACACCCGATCCGTCAGGCGATCCGGCCGCGACCGTCCCCAGGCTTTGTACCGCGGCACCGTCGACAGAGACGAACACCTCGAAGTGTTGAAGTCCGGTAGGTCCCGCGTCTGTTCCGCTGAACGAAACGTTGAATGTCGGGTTCGTGGAATCGACGGCATCCACTTGGGTTACCGGCGCGTCGAGATCCGGAACATAGGTTCCCGCTTCGATCGTCGGCGCCTTCGATTCACGGTTGCCTGCCGCGTCGATCGCGATGCTGTAGAAGCCGACCGAATCCCCGCTCTCGCCGGTGTACATGGCCAGCGGACTATTGGCCGTCACTGTGGTCCAGAATTCCCACGCGGTTCCGTTAACCAGCCGATAAATTTCGTAGGCCGCGATGCCTGACCCGAATCCGGCCGCGGCCGTATCTGAGCCGGACACGTTGACGGGGAAGGTTTTCGCGGTTTGAGCAGGAGTGAGACTTTGCACCGAGCTGGTCGGGCCTGAAGTGTCGGTGGTCCAAGTGTCTGATGCCGAGTCAGTTCCGCTGTTTCCGAACGGATCCTGAACGGCCGCGGAACTGACTTCGAGTGTGTAGTTGCCCTCGGTAACGGTGAACGAACCGAGACCGGAGATGCGATACGTCGTGCCACTTACCAATGAGCTCGTTACGGTCGCGTCCAGTGGAACACTGACGCCGTTGCGACTGAGCGTGACATCTTCAAAACTGAAACTGCCCAAGTCGACTTCTTCATCGAAGACGACATCCACGAAGTCCACGGCTGTGGTCCGCGGATCGGGAGTGACGTCCTTCACGTCCAGGACGGACGGGCCGGTGATGTCGACCGGTTGATTTCCGAAGTCGATGTCATCTCGGTGTTGTCCCGGTGCCAACTCGATCGTGTAACGGAATCCGCCTCCCGCCGAGGGCCCGACTTCGCCGCCAGCGCCGTCGCTGTCTGGGCTTGTCGGATCCACCGCCTGGGATCCGTCGTACGAGGAAACGGCGTCCGCCAATGCCACCAAGTCGAGTCGCAGGAATGTGGCATCGGTATTCGGCACGCTGTCGTTTTCGTCGTCGCCATCGATCACAACCGCACCCGACGCGTCCAGCAAGTAACGGAATTCGTGGGTGGAGAGTGAACGTCCGAGCGTGGTCGTTGCGATCTGTTGGGCCAACACGGCGGCTCCCGTGACGTACGGCGTCGCCATGCTGGTGCCTCGCATCGTGCTGACGCCGCCCATGGCATTGGCGGCCGTGATCAGTGCCCCCGGTGCCAGCACGTCCAGCATCTCTTCATGGCGTTGCGAGAAGCTGGTGACTCGGTCGGCGGCGGTCGTGTAGTCCGTTCCGTTGTCTCCGGATCCCCAGGGGCCGCCGCGATCAGCATCCCAGACCGCACCGACCGAGACGGTGTTCGGGTCAGCAGCCGGGTATGCCAAGCCTTCAATTCCTGTCAGGCCGTAGGTATTTCCGGCCGCGGCAACCGTGATCACATTTTGTCCGGCCAGGACTGCCAGTTCGTCATCGATCCCATGAAGACCTCGCGGCTGCGTCCAATTCAATCCGTCGCCCACGGAAAGGTTCACGGCGGCAATGTTGTACGTGTCGACGTGATCGATCACCCATTGCAATGCCTGCTCGACATAGCTGAAGTATCCGATCCCGTCGTCTCCAAAGACTTTCAGATGAATAATGTCCGATCCTGGAGCGACACCCTGATACATCTCGTCTTGAGACGCGATCACACTGGAGACATGGGATCCGTGTCCCGAGTGGTCGGACGCGTCGTTGTCGCCATCGGCGAAGTCGTACTGGAAGACAATTCGATCGGCGACGCCATCGCCGTTCTGATCTCCGCCGAAGAACGCGTGATCGAGGTCGATTCCGGTATCGATGATGACCACAGAATGACCGCTTCCATCGACGCCGCTATAGTCCGGATCGTCGTAGAAGTCATTCAGTCCGACCAGTTGAGACGCTTCGGGGACGGTGGGGCCTGCGATTTCCTGTCCCGGGGTGAAGGTCAGCGAAGATCCCCCGTCGAACGAGTACGATCGACTGACGAACGTGTCGCCGGTATGAGTTTCGTTGTCCGTAGCGCCGGCGGCACCGGGGAAGGTTTGCGTGTATCCGCTCTCGATGACTTCCGCGACGACGTGTCTTCCCGGGCGAACGCTGTCGAACGTGTACCGTCCGTCGGAATCGGTCTCGCGTGAAGGTTCGCCAACATCCAGGAAGCCGTTGTCGTTATTGTCCAGGTACACGGTCCATCCTTGAAGACCGTAATCACCGCTCTGGCGTTGGCCGTCTCCATTGACATCGTTCCAGATGACACCCGAGATGGATCCCGATTGGACAAGTCCCGCGTCCCAACGATTGTTGAGTCCGTTGGTGACGTTGAACGGATCGGTCGATCCGGTCAGGAAGTCGACATCGCTGTCGGTCGAATCGCTTCCGATGTCTTGCTTCGTGAACGAGTAGCCGTCTGGGGTTGCGAAGGTGAGGAAATACTGACTGAAGAGATCCAAGCCTCCGAATGAGTACCAGCCGTCTCCGTCGGTGGCGGTGGATCCAACCGAAACATCGCCCGCGGGGTCGACGCGAAACAGTTCGACGGTGACACCGGCAACGCCAGCTTCGTTGAGATCTTGGACTCCATTGAAATTGGCGTCATCCCAAACGAAGTCGCCAAGGGTGGCTTCGCCCAGCGGTACCTCGACCTGCCAGTCTGCGGTAACCGGAGCGGCTTCCACATTGCCGGCGAAGTCCGTGGCTACGCTGTAGAACGCGTAGGTCCGACCAAACTCGCCGTCGAATGTTGCGGAGATTGCTGTGGTCGCATCTTGCCACAACAGAAAGTTTCCTCCGTCGATGGAGACAAAGACGTCGAAAAAGGCCAAGCCGCTGCCACCGTCTTCATCGGCGCCGCCCCACTGAACCAGGAAGCTGGGCGTGTTGACCTGGCCTCCGTCGGCGACCGAACTGATCGGAGCCAACTGGTCGTCGACGTTCCGCCAATGGGTCATCACATTGGAATCGGGGGAGTTCCCGGCGAGGTCCTCGAGTCCGCCGCCGACTTGCAGCTTGTAAGCTCCAGTCAGGTTGGTCAGCCCGGCAAGGCCTGACAGCCGAACCAACGAATCCGAAAGGACGTCGATTGAAACCGAATCGTCGATCAGGTTCGGGCCGTCATCTCGCGTGAGCACCAAGTCGCTGAGCGACAGCAACGACCAGTTCATCGGTTCGTTGCTGAACAAGTCCAGGCTGGTGACGGGCGTGTCGCGTGGATCGGGCGCTACCTGGGTGAGTGTGACGACGGGGGATGTCTCGTCTAGAACGATGTCGAAGACTGCGTCGGCGATGTTGTCGGCACCGTCGATCGCTCGCACCCGGATGCGGTGGTTGACACCATCTCCCAGTGCAAACGTGTGAGTGAAGGTCGTTCCGTCAACGGTCGCATAGCCGAGTTCTTCCCCCAGCGTTTCGTCGACGAGTCGGACACTCAAGCCTGTTTCGGCCAATGTTCCTGTAAGCGTGATTTCGCGACTTCGGGTTAGTCCGTCCGTGTCACTCACGCCGGTGTCGGGCGTCATTGCCAGATTCTCCGGCGGCAGCGGGTTGGTGAAATCCATGACCCAGTTGACCGTCAACGCGTTCTGCCCGAGGTTGCCGGCGAGGTCTGCGATACCGCTTGCATCGACCGTCAGTTCGTAGTTGCCTTCCAGGCCTTGATTCCAGTTTGTTCCCTTGATGAGGAAAGTCGTTTCCGTGACCTGCTCGATCGAAACGAGACTGTCAATCAAGTTGACTCCTCCGTTTCGGGTCATGGTCACGTCGTCGCGGGTAAATGTGCCGGCATCGATCGGTTCATCGAAGGCGACTTCAAACTCGAGTTCGACGATCTTGCGCGGCGTTTCCGGTTGCTCCAATTCAATCAACGCCGGGGCCGTTTCATCGAAGGTCCAGGTCGCGATTTCCAAGCCCAAGCCGGGTGTTCCCGCTGTGTTGGCGACGCCCGTGCCATCGACGCTGATCGCATAGGTGGCTTCGGCGACTGTTAGATCAGCGAAATTCGAGATCCGGAACCATTGATCGCTGATGGGTTCGATGCTCAGGCCGTCGACGGCAAGCGGTGTTCCGTCTCGCGTCAGCGCAAGGTCACCGATGTCGAAGGTGGCCGGGTTGATGTCCCCCGAGAAGCTTACATCGACTTGGGATACCGGCATGTTTTGCCGGGCGGACCCCGGGTCAATTGCGACGACGTAAACCGGCGCCGTTCCGTTGGTCCACGTATCGACTTCGGCTCCAAGGCCGACGTTGTCCGCGTAGTCGGTGACTCCGGAGGCATCCAGTGAGAATCGGTAGACGCCGGCCGGTGATGTGAAACTAGCGAGGCCACCAAATTCGTAGAGTCCGTCACCAAGATCAGAAATGATGATCGAATCGTCGAGCGGGACAACGGTTCCGTTTCGGGTCAGCCCCAGGTCTTCGAACGTCAATGTCGACGTATTGATCTCTTCGCTGAATTGAGCTCGGATCGTGTCAACGGAGGCGTCTCGCGGGTCGGGGGTGACGTCGATGATGTCGGTCAGGACGGGAGCGACTTCGTCATCGAGACGGTAGAAGATTCGGTAGCCGCTGGATCCGCCATGATCGAACAGGTGGAGTTTGTTCTCGTAGATCGGACGTTCACCTTGCGTCTTGAAGGTGCGGTCGGTCAACCAAACGTTCGTGTCGATGGGAACGACGCTTCCGTCGGCGCGTTCGACACGGTCGAGAAGGTATTGCCCGTCGCCGGGGTCGTCGATCAGGAGATAGCCGAATTCGTCCGGCATGGTGACATCGATTTCGGCGACCAAATCACCCAGGACAGGATTCTTCAGCACCGCTTGGAGGTTTCCGCGGCCGACCGGTTGGACCGACATGTCGCTGAGGTGGACGGTGTCGGGTAGATCGAATTCATCGTCGACGTCATTGGTTAAGAAGTCGTATAAATCGTCGGCTCCGTCTCGCGTGTCTCGCACGGTGCGGATCGTTTCGAAAATCTCGACTTGCTTGACGATGGAGGTTCTCGGATCGCCGAACCCGGTCAGGTGCTCGAAGGACGCGCTGTAGTTAACGAAATGACCCTGAAGCGTCGACGTCAGTTGCCATCGACCGACACGAGTCTCGTCGGGCAGGATGTTGCCCATCTTGATCGTCAATGCTTCCGGCTGTGGCACGTTGTTCACATCGGCACCGATTATTTCGAAATCGATCAATAACCCCTTTTCGTTTTCAATGATCTGCGGTTGCGCCGAGACGATTTCTAGATTGTTGGCCGTTCCTTTTCCGACGTTACTGACCATGATGCCCAGGTCGTAGGGAATCGAGGGCTCGACTTCGTCAGTAAACGGATCGTCGCTGAAGACGTCGCGTTGGTGGAAGTACTTCAGTTCGAGAGCCGCGTCGGGAAAGACGGTGATCGGTGCCGGGTAGAGCGGCACATTGATCGTTTCGCCATCGAGCGTGTACGTCATCAAGCCGCCGACGGTGTATTCGGTCGGCCCTTGGGGCGCTGCCAAGTCGGTCGGTAGGAGCGTCCACTTCAGTACGCCGGACGCTTCGGCGGCCAAGTCCCAGAGCGGAAGCTCATCGGAACTGTCGGGAGACGACGTGAAAGTGGACGCAATTGCCTCACTGATGGCGAATCGATCGTCCACGATGTCGCCGCTGGCGACATCGATCACTGTGATGAAGACCTGCAAGTCTTCGAGTCGAGACGCGGCCCCGTTGTTGACTTCGAGTGTCGCTTCAAACGCTGTTCGGGTGAGCACCACGTCTTGTTCCAGACGCAATCGAACCACGGCACACACATCGCTCGTGGTGCGGAACAGGGAATGATCCGCCGGCGGCGGATCTTCGATCGTACCGTCCTCATTGATCGTGATTGGTTGGCCGAGCGACGAATCAGGATGCATTCCAAGCGCAGCTTTGAAGTCTTCTTCGGTGCCGTCGTACGCGTTGACGAGCGTTTGTGGATCAGACAGATCCTCGAATAACGCATCAAGCGCACTTGTTGCCGTCGACTCGGGGATGCAACTCGCCCCTGCAATTTCCTGCTCAAAACCGACGCCGACTACTTCCTCTCCAATGAACAGTTTTGCTTCGGCAACAAACTTGACCCCGTCAAAGCAAATTTTGCCAGTGGTTTCTTCGCCCACACATTTTTGCACCGAACCGGAGACCCCCGTCTGTAGAGAGATCGAAGCCTCCCCGCCATACTTTTCAACGCGCAATCCACCGACGGGCTTCCTGGATCCCGATACACTTGCCTTTAGCCCGATCGACGCGCCAAGGCCAATTGAGACTTGACCGCAGGCCTTAAATTCACCATCACACTCCTTTTCAACGGTCGCCGACCCTGTCACCGTTCCCTTCACTTCCAAGGGGGCTCCGGCAGTGATCTCGAACGAGTATTCATAGCCGCCGATAACCTCGGTGTGGGAGATTGAACCACCGGCAAGAAAATACGTTAACCCGACCTCGCCGGTAATGCCCGCGCTGCCAGAGAATTTGAGTCCGGTCGCGCCGTCTTCCTCCGGACAACATGTTTCCGCTTTCACCTCCAGTTTCGACTCGACTTTGACCTCCCCCTTAACTGGGCCGAGGCTGAAGTCCTTCAGCGGAATCGGGACGCCGACGGACAAAGATAGACTTCGCTTGACGCAATCGCACTCCTCGGGTGGGTTGTAGTTGAAGACCGGGTTATTAAGACTGGGGCCAATATTTCCACCAGCTCCACCTCCGAAGCCACCACCACCTCCTCCGCCGCCGGATCCGGAGTAAGTGTTGCCGCAGTTACCATGCGCGTTCAAAACCGGAATCGGAACGGAGTACGGGATTCCGAACGGACCGCAAAGCAAGATCCATTTGATCGTCGCGGTGAACGAGCAGGGCCCCTGGTTGTTGGCCAACAGGTCATTGGGGAATGCCGAACCATCGAACGAGATGCGACGGATAATCACAGGGATGTTGACCGAGCTCTTGGCGGGCAAGACGTCAATGTTGTCAATCAGCGGCGTGATCTCCCAAAGCGGGTGACTCGGGAATTCCAAACGTAGATCTTCGGCCTGGATCAAGCCTTCGTTCCGGATCGTGAACTCGATCTGCTGGAACCCGTTTTCAACCTGCGCCAGGTCAATCTGGCCTGGATCCACCACGATGACCGGAACCGGAACGTTGGTCGAAAATTCCGATTCGATCGTGACGCGGGTGCGGTCTTCGAATTCGACCGGTTCGACATTCCAGTTGTACGTGACCAGTCGTGTCTTGATGAAGGCGGTTCGTTCGATGGTCGCACCGGGCTCGATTACCAGAGACGACCGTGTTGTGTGGTGGTCTGCGGCGGATACGGCCAGTTCGTAGTTGCCTTCAGGGATTGCATCCAGCAATAGGATACCGGTGGCATCGGTGACGGCCGACGCGACGACTTCGTCCGTGAATGGATTGGTCAGCGTGACGGTGGCGCCTTCGACGTTGGCGGCATCGGCGCCGTAGTAGGTCAGCTCATCGACGACCGTGATTCGAAGGCCGCCCGTGGCATCCGATGTCGCCGTGAACGTGAACGGAATGCTGACCGCAGACGCGTTCGTCGGACTCAGCACGAGACTTCCGGAGTAGGGTCCCAGAGGCAGACTCGCGTCGGGGTTGAGTACCAATTGCAGCTTCGTGGTTTCTCCTGGCGCGAGTGACTCGATTTGGGATGGCGCCGAGAGCCAGGGTGCCGGCGGTAACAAAACGTCGATCGGGCCGGTCGACGCACCACCGTCGTTGGTGATTTCCAAGTCGATCGGGGTTAAGCGTCCCCGCAACATTCCCTCGTCGATTCGCGATGGCACGGTCAGTCGGCCCATCAGCGGAGTGACCGTCACGGAAACGGGAACGTCCAGTGTGGCACCTTCCGAGGCCGTCACACGAATGGTGAAGTCGGCGATGGTGATGGAGTCATTGAGAACATCGATGGTGTAGGAAAATGTCTCGGTGTCTAGTCCGACCAACCGTGCGAACGCCGGTGGAGAGACGTCGATATCGAGGTTCGCCGGGGCGCCGATGATTTCGAAGTTGATCGCCGTCAAATCAACGTCGCTCAGATTTACCAGTTGCAAGTTCTGGGTCAGTGAGGTTCCATCTTTGATCTGGTGGCTGGTCGATCGTGGCAGCACCCGCATGCCGATCAACGTGAACTCGTCTTGTGACGCAGGACTCGTTTCGCCCGGATGTGCGCCCGCGATGGCGTAGTCACCGGCTTCACCCGGCAGCGGCGTGAACGTTGCGGAGAATTGCCCGCTGGCATCGGTCGTCGCGTTGATGCGTCGCACGAAGCCACCCTCGCTAGTGACAAAGACGACAATGTCCGCGTTTTCGGCGGGCAAGCCGCTGTCGGCGAGGGTGGCCGCTCCTTCGATCGCCACCGGTGTCCCCATGACGGCTTGTTCGACTTCCGTCGACGCATTGACCAAGTACTCGGCTGTGACATCGATGGTTTGGGAGAATCCGCGGTTGTTGTTTTCAAGCGTTTCATCGACATCGAATTTCACGTCCGACTGCACGATGAAGAAGTATTCGCCGACGTCCGGGGGCAGCATGACCGGTGCCGTAACAGTCAATTCGGCGCCGACGTCCAGGGTTTGATCGATTTCGTGTTCGAACACCAACGTGTCGGCGTCGCTGAGAATCGGATCGGTCGACAGATAAATTCGGTCGGTCCAACCTGCCGGTGCGGGTTGTCGGCCTTCGTTCTGAATCTTGTAGACGACATCGACAACGCGATCCGTTAGGCCGGCTTCGGGCACGGAGATTTCCGACAGCCGTAAATCGGGTTTGTCGACGTCAGACACCACTAGGATTGCCGAGCCGGTATTGAAGCCGCCCGCTCCGGCGGAGACGGTCACGAACTGAAGTCCATCGGGGGTGAAGTCATCGACGGCATTGACGTCAAATTCCGCTTCACTCTCGCCCGCCCGGATCGTGACGGTTGAATTCACGGTCGCTTCGGTTGTATCGCTCGACGCCAGAGTGACGACCAACGCTTCGGAATTGTCCAGGGTGTTTCGGCTGACGGTGCCGCGAGCGGCGGGATTCACCGCGTCCTCGTTGACGAGCCCACGATCAAGCGTGACTGTCAGCGTCGGGCTGTCATTATCACGCACTTCGATCACAGACGATCCGCCCGGCGGAACCGGCGTGCTGCGGTCGATCGGGTCAATGCCCTTAGCCTCAATCGCAACGTTGACCGAGTCACCTTGGGTGACGTTGTCCACCGGGTACATGGGAAACTCGACGAAGTCCCGGCCGGCAAGAATGGTGACGGTATTCGGTACCGTCAAGCGGGTCGGATCTCCACTGCGGAGCTGGATGACTTGCGAGACATCAGTAGCAACCGGACGGGTAACACGACCGACACTGGGGAAGATTGAGTTTTCGATCACGAACGGATCGACTGTCACGGTCAGGTCTTTTCGATTGACATCGCGCACCAACAACGATTGGGTGTCCTGCCCAAATCCGCTCGCTGTGACGGTGTAAGCCCGATCGATTTCGACGAGCTCGTCGCTGAGCGCCAGCACGTCGAAGGTGGTCGAAGCCTCGTTCGCATCGAGGGAAACGCTAATCGGCACATCGAGCTGGCTGTCATTGCTGACTCGCAACGTGACCAACATGGGTTCACTGTTGACGCTGATGTCACGACTTACCGTTGCGGTCACGCTGTCGCCCTCATCGACTTCAGCTACGGCAAGGCTGAGTGTCAGTTCGGGAACCGCGGAGTCGGTGACGGTGAAGGGAATCGTGTCGGGCGAATAATTGGCGGATTCGGATCCGTCGGGATTCAGGATATTTGCGGTGACGTTCGCGACCCGATCGCCGTCGGCAGTGGAGTCTTGCACGGGCGACGCGAGGAACTCGACCCAAAGCTGGCTGGCGGGAATCGTGACCTGTGCCGGCACGTCCAATTCGGACTCGTCGTCGCTCACGATGTTGACCGTGAGAGCATCGTCGACGTCGCCGCTTCTAGTCAGTCGAACATTGATCGGTGCACCGTCCTCGGCGATGGAAACCGTAGGTGACGAGAGCGTCAACGTTACCGGAACGACCGTTCCCAGCGATGCAAACGCCGTGTTATTGGTTTCGTCCACCTCGAAGAACGTGTCATCGTTGTCCACGCTGACCCGAATCAACCACTCACCCGGATCGATTCCTTGGGGAAGCGTGAACTGCTCCACTCTGTTCAAGGACTGGAAGGCCGGTATCAGCGCCTCCTCTACGGGGAATTCACCTAGCACGATCTCGCTGTCACTCTTCACGAGAGCGACCTCCTCGATCCAGCTTCCGCTCGCGTCCAGGTCCGTGGGGTTGGCGGTTTGCCAAGTGACCGTCATCTGTGTGCCGGCGAAGATGTAGGCGGGGGCCTCAACTGCTTGCGGAATCAAATCCGGATAGTTGCCCAGCGCTGAGGCGAACGTCGTGGTTGCCACATTGTTCGACTCGCCGTTGGTCGCGCTGTACTCAAACACCTCGTCTGCCGAATCGATGGTCAAGGTCACCGTAAAGTCGCCCACGCCCGCGAGACCGTCAGGCAAATCAAACTCAAATGTACGGCTCTGCGATTCACCGGCTCCGATAGGATCGTTGCCTGTGTCTGCCGCGTCATGGCGGAGCGTGCTGTCGACGATCACATTCCCACCGGCGTCGGTCACCACAATGTGCTCGTCAAAAGGATCCGATACGGACGCGTTGCCAACGTTCTCGGTGTTCCACTGCAACGAGACCGTCTCGCCCGAAATGATCTCGGTCGAGTCGGTCGTGAAGAGCTGTGTCGGTTTCAGATCCGGATAATCATTGATCATCGCTGTAAAACGCAGGGGAGGATCGAGGCGATTGTTGGTCTCGGCTGTCCCCGACTCGTTGTCTTCTTGGACAACGCCAAACCAATCGGTATCGATCAGAACATCGAAGTCACCAATGCCGGGAGGTCCATCCGGCAACATCAAGGTCGCCATTCTCGCGATGGACTCGTCTTGCTCAAGCGTCCCGAGGGTCGGCGCGTCGTAGAACACGTTGGTGGCCGCGAGTGTGTCGCCTGTGTCGACGTCGACCAAACGAACGCGGTCGTGGAAGCCGCTTCCAACTTGCGTTGCACCGCGATTCGTGACGTCGTACGAAACGGTGAAGGCCTCTCCTGAGCGGAGGCCGATTGCCGGCGTCAGAATGGCATTTTCGACGACTAAATCAGGGGAGGAGACGACAAAGGAATCAAGGTAGGCATCGGTGGGGTCTCCGCCGGTTCCATTACCGTCTTGATTCATCAGGTTGGACGCCGGGTCGATGATATCGGGGCCGACCGAAAGCGTGTAGGTTCCGTTGGCAGATTGGTCCGCGAAATCGACCCGGAACGTGTTGCCGGCGATCCAAACCGGATCGGTGACGGGAATACTTCCCGTGGGTCCGACAAGTGAAATGTCATTCGACGTGAACGACTCTGCGAGAATGCTGCTGTCGAATGTTACATCAAAGTACTCGGCTTGACCGTTTGCGCCGAAATGGGGCACGACCGATTCGACAGCTGGTCCTGTCTTGTCGAGTGTGAGGGTAGTCGAGACCGCTGAGCTCAATTGGTTGCCACTGAGGTCTTCGATTTCGGGGCCGATCGAGACGTCATAGTCTCCCTCTGCGGAGATGGGCGTGGTCAGTTCAACGGTGAAGAAAACCAAATCTGCATCCGAGATCGAGGCTACCCCAACCTGACCGTTCGGGCCGGTAATGCTGACGTCGTCGACAGAGAACGATCCCGGCCAGATCGCTTCGTCGAATTCCAGGAACAACGCGTCCACGTCGCTGTTGATGACGCCGGTCGGAAACAGCGAAACGACTTCCGGCGGGGTGATGTCCGGCAGCAGTTTAAAGGTGTCGGCGGGACGATCGTCAAAGGGCTCTCCATTGAGGAGGTCTTGATCTTGGTTGGCCGGATTGCCGGCCAGATCGGTCAGCGCGGCTGACGCCGTGATCTGATAGGTGCCGGGCAGTGTGATCGGAGCAAACCCGAACGTGAACGCGTTCCCGATGCCGTTGGCGGATGTCAGCGGGACAACCGAAAGGTTTGGATCCAGCATGACAATGTCGGTCGGAAGGATGCTGAACACATCGATGTCTTCATTGAAGATGATCTGGCGAGACGAGAGGGGAGCCTGCTCTTCGGCAAAACCTGGAAGTACGAACGGACCTTGCGTGTCGATTGTGAAAGGCAGGGAAAACGAGACCGGGTCACCAATGGCTGGGAAAAAATCGCCGGATGCAATTCTGCGCCCGTCAGTCAGCGGCGCCGTCTCGACCGCAAGTGTGCCTGGTTCGGTGAAAAGTTGGGAGACGTCCGTGACTCCATCGCCGTCCAGGTCGACCTCCAAAAGTCCCGCCTTGTTCACAGACAAATCGAATGTCGGTGTGTCATCGTTGGTCAGATTGTCTGAGTCGGATACGCCGGAGTCGCTTACTGTTTGCAGATCAATGGATCCGATGGCCGGACCGGTCAGCAGATTGAGTGTCGCAGTGTAGGGCGTCTCCAAGGCATTGCCGGCACTGTCGACGATCCCATCAATGGTGAGCTGATAAACCTCGTCACCCAGCGCATCAGTGGCCAGAAGTGCTGAGGAGTTGGCGTAACTTGCCAAGTTGATCGGAATGGAGATCTCATTGCCGTCTCCAAACGTGCCGTCTCCACCGCTGCTCAGCAGCGTGTAGTTCAATGTGGACTGGGCGCTTGCAGGATCCACGCCGCCCGCGTCAAAGAAATCGACGGCGGCTCCGACAGGCAAGATGGCGACGTCCGAAACTATCGGAGGCGTTTGATCGATGGTGAACGTGCTGATGTAGTCTTCGAACCCGGGAACGTCGGGGTCGCCGTTGAGCGGTACACCGGAGTTGGTTTCTAGAGCGCCGGCCCCGGATGCGACCAATAGCTGGTAGGTCCCCTCTTCCAAAAATTCTGATTGACGCAATCCGCTGTAGCGGACAGAAGATTGGCTGTAGTTGTAGAAGGCGATCTTTCCGGCACCCAAGGCGTTCGGGTCATTCAAAGATCGTTGCCAAAAGACAGCTCCATCGCTGCTCCGTCTGACCGACACATCGATGTCACCGTTGCTTTCGTAGCGAAAACGAAATTCATATTCGGTGTTGTCGGCCCATCCGACCGTCGTGTTTGTAAGCCGCTCCAAGACTTGAATTTGGGCACCGCCGGAGGTGGCGTTTTCGCCATTCCACATCCAGTCATTCACGGTGCTCGCTGAAATGGTTGAAGAGTTAGTGATCTTGAGGAGCTTAAATCCTTCCTCTGCCGAACTCTGATTCCCCTGTTTCCAATTCAAAAGATAGTAGCTATCCGGTCGATTGTTGTCCGGGTTGACGCTCAGGCCGAACGCGACACCGATGAAGTCATCATCACTCGAGGTTTCCACTTTGATTCGGCCGGTGAATTCACGGTCGATGAAGTCGAAATCGCTGACAAAGAACGTGGGGCTTCCGTTGACGTATTGCTTGACGCTGGATCCTCCACCTTCGATTCGCCAATCGCCGGAACCACCGGTCGCGTAGTCACGTTCGACCCAATTGGCCAAGTCAACGACACCGCCCTGGACCGGTGCTAGATCGATCACGTCTGTTCCATTCAGGTACGTCGGGGCAACGGGGATGACTTGGTCGTCACCGCCGCCCGGCAGGCGGTCTGGGCCGAGATCGGTCAGCACGTAGTTGTCCGTGTCATTGGCTCCGGCAACCGAAACCGGTTCGGATAGATTAAGCGTGATCCGAGAAATATCGTCGCTCGTTGAGCCGTTGGGAACTTGCGAGACAATCTCGGGGGCCGACGCTGGGATGCTGAGTGGGACTACGGTGATGTTGTCCGTGAAATTCGGCTCGGCAATGCGTTGATCGTCGTTGACATTCACGATCAGGAAATATTCCCCGGGTGCGATACCTGTCAGCTGGACGGTGCGCGACACGGGGAGTTGCTCCCCTGGATTGATAATGTCATTGGCGACGGAGTTGCGCAAAAGCAAGTCGACACCCGGATCAATTTGAGTGTCAGTAGAGAGATACACCGCATCAACGCGAGAGGTCGTTGTCGCCGCGAAACCCACATTCTCGATCGAGTAATCCAGTGTGACTTGCTGCATCGGTTGAGCCAGCAAGGAATCAGTAACAGGGGTCGCGGCGAGATCGGCGAGCAGCGGTATTGGCGTGTTGAAAGTGACATTGTCGATCGCGGAAGTATCGGTCGTGGATCCCAGTGAGAGGTCAACACGAGCGATGCCCGGCGTGGCGATGGTCACCAACTCTTGTGTTGCGCCACCTGCGTTAAACGTGTCGGAGAATAGAATGGCTCCCGTCTGATCGTATGCCGTTGCCGTCACGCCAATCGCTTCTGCATCAAGTGCGTAGAAGCTGAATAGATCTGTCGAGGCGGGTGTCGTCGTCCCTGGCACGACAAAAGTAAAGGACACTTTTCCCGTTTCCGCCGGATTGGGCGTCGACGCGCCGAATACGTTCGAAGGAGACACAGGGACAAAGTCGGTCGGGAACGCATTGGTAACCTCGAGACCTCCCGATGTTTCAAACAAGATCCCTTTGTCTGAGAACTGGTCCGTGACCGCCGTCCCGATGGGCACCTCTTCGAACGTAATCTGTTGGTTGCCGACATTCGGATCGACATACATCGCCGACTGAGGAATCAATTGTGAACCCGTCGACGCCGTGTTCCACCAAAGTTCAAGTCCGCTCTGGCCAACCGAGTTCGCTGCGAACAGCAGATTTACCGGATAAAGCCCTTCCTCGGGGACGCTCAAGTTGAATCCCGAGAAGCTGAAACCACGGTCACCGGTCGACCCAATGAATTGGTTGTCGAACGTCAGATGGAAGCCATCGTCGCTTCCTACCGACATTGTGAGATCGATGTCCTCGGTCGCCGGGTTGAGATCCATCTCGTCTGTGATCCCCAGATAGAAATCAATATCCAGAATGAAATTCTGAGCCGACAATCCCGCGACCTGATCCGGAGGGGTTGTCGTGTCGGCAAAGAAGGAGTTGAACGAATTGCCAACGTTGATGACGGAACCGGGACGCGGGAAATCGATAAAGGGACTGAGCGTTGAACCACTGGGAGCCCGTGTGGCGATGTCACTCGGCAGTGGTGCCCTGCCGCCGCCGATGCCGTTGTAGAGGTCGATTGTAACACCATCGCCGTCGACACTCGGCAAAGGTGCTTCTGCCGAACGGTAGGTCACTTCAAAGTTGTCGATCGTGAAGTACGTCCCATCGAAACTTCCGCCTGCCGTTCCCGGTTCGGTATCAAATTCGACGGAGTGAATAAGTCGCCCACCGGTCGCCGACGTATTGATACTGAATCGGGTCATCGAGTCCGACGCGGTTTGTCCGATCAACGTCCCCTCCGCGTCATATGCAAAGAGAGTCTTCTGTGAGGTGTCGTCATCCGTGTCATCGAAAGACACGGAATCGACACCTTTACTGAACTGCGCGACGATCCCGCTGGTGTGAAAGTTGTTCGGACCGGTGGTCGTGTTGAAGGCTCCCAGGACGAAATCGTTTTGGCTACCGACCTTAATGTTGCCGAAGTTATCGTTGGTGAGATGCACGCCGGCCGCGTTGCCGCCCGACGTACCATTGGACTCGTCGTCGGTGAACGTGATCTGAAAGCCCTTCGGTCCAATGAACACCAAGTCCCCGTGGCTTTGACTGAGGTCGTCCTGCTGACTGTTGAAGTCGAGCAGCACGGTATCGCTCGCAAGCATGCGGCGATCCTCCAGACCCTCCATCCCCAAAATCTGCCGCGCGAGTTTCCTTCTTCGTCGACTCCGAATCTTCTCGTTCCCAAACAAACCGCGTCGCATAGCAAACTCCCCCACGCCTTAGAAACGCATGTATCCCCGCTGATGGGTCGTTACGGTAGAGGAGTCAGAGTGGCGGTGCAACTGCACTGGGGGTCGGCTACGTAGTTCTTAATGAAATCCTTTGGAATATTGTACAAATGGTTTGCTGCCGGCCTGTTCCCAACTACTCGATCGTCAATTTCGAGTTCCTGTTGCCGCGAACTCTGACAGTAGTATTGTGTATTGGTTCAGCGTGAATTGGAGTCGATCGAGATCGCTGTTATTCAACAGGGGAAGCAAAGTGGGGCTCAAGTTGAAGTGAGTCCCGTTTCAAAACGTCAGACAGTGGAACCAAACCCGAATAGACGTTGGATCCAGGATGGAAGTTTTTTCGCATTGACCGAAACATCGAAGGAAACAGTGGCGGCATCACAAGACGCCGCTGCCCTTCGACGTTTCACTTGGCACGGCGCTTGAATTGGTCCTCATCAGGGCTCTATCCTCCGACCAAGCGGTTGCAATTTATCTCGCGCTCACAACGACCGCAGTCAAGCAGCGGCCTGCTGACGTCGCTTTCGACGTTGCTCACGTGCGGCCTGTAATTTGCGGTCGCGTGAAGCGAAGTCTTCCGTTTCCGCACCGGCGAGTTTCGTGTGCGGCGTCACGCACCCGATGGCACTGTGAAGACGAACTTCGTTGTAGTGCCGTACATACTCCGTGACGATTGAACGCGCGTCGTCCAGTGAAGAAATGTACTTCTCGCGGATGCAATTGCTTTTGATCGGGCGGTGGTAACGCTCAATCTTGCCATTGCTTTGCAGGGAAATAGGGGGACGTTTTCACGTGCGTCATTTGATCGTGAGGTTTCGCGGGCTGTCCAAAGCCAGTGCCCTTCCTGGACTTCTTGCCATTAAACCGATCCATTTCACGATCTGCTTGGCGGGCGTCTCAGCCCGGTTGGACCAGTACTCGATGTAGTCGACGATGGAGTCTCGCGTGTCATGGGGCCCCACGCGCCAGTAAGGGTTCCCCAAGTCCTTTTTTAGCTGAACGTGCTCCTGAAGAAGTTCAGCGACGACTTCGTTTTTTGCAGGATCTGGCCTCAAGTGCCTCGATCTTCTTGTCTTTGCGGTCGTCCGCCTTGCGTTTTCGGCTGGGCCTGGTAAACGCGGCTTCGGCGTTTTCAAAGAGCTCTCTCTGCCACTGATAAACCTGAGTGGGTTGCAGCCCAAACTCGTCACAGAGGTCAGAAACGGGCGTTTTGTCGACTAAGTATCGCTTCACGACAGCGGCTTTTTCTTGGGCGGTGAACATGCTTCGAGATCGTGCCATCGAGATGTCCTCCTTCGGACTGTAGGGTAAGCGATCAGGAGCAAACTTCCGATTCAGCTGAAGAAAAGCATTCCGAAGTCCGACACGTGAGTTCAGATTGCTTGTGAAACAGACCGCGGTTGCGACCTGCCTGTCCAAGCCGTGACGGTCTGGCGGCCGGTCGATTACAATGCGGGGACCTTCCTTCATCCGTCCCTCCTCTCGCATTGCATCTAAATCGATGAATCGAATCCTAGCCTGGGCGTTTGCCTTGCTTCCTGTCGCTGTTTTCGCAGGTGACGTAAAGATCGTCGACGATGGCAACAAAGCCGTCGTCACCATTGATGGCCAACCGTTTACTGAGTACCGCTACACCGGCTACGCCAAGCCAATCTTGTATCCCGTTATCGGTCCCGGTAACAAACCGATGACGCGGAACTATCCGATGGTTAAAGAGGTCGAGAACGAAGCCAGCGACCACCCCCACCACAAGTCGATTTGGTACACGCACGACGAAGTCAACGGTGTTCGCTTTTGGATGGAATCACCGGAGGGGCAGACGATCAAAAATGTTGGCAAGCAGGTTTCAACGTCACTGAAGATTGATGGTGATTCGATTATGACCACCAGTGATTGGCGTAGTGCCGATGGCGAATCCGTTTGCACCGACGAACGAGTGATCCGATTCGGAACGATCGGTGACGCTCGTTTCATCGACTACGAAGTCACTTGGATCGCAAGCTCGGGAGACCTCCTGATTGGCGATACCAAGGAAGGCACCATGGGGATCCGTACCCATCCAAATCTGAGGCTTAAAGCATCACCCAAACATGGCAACCACACCGTCAGCGGACAAAGTGTCAACAGCGAAGGTGTTCGTGGCGCTGCGATGTGGGGCAAGCGCGCCGCTTGGGTTGATTACTGGGGCGAAATCGATGGAGACACGGTCGGTGTCGCTATCTTTGATCATCCAGGCAATCCTCGGCACCCGACGTGGTGGCACGCTCGTGACTATGGCTTGGTAGCCGCCAATCCCTTCGGCATTCATGACTTCGAAAAGAAAGCGGACGGCACCGGCGACATGACACTTAAGTCGGGTGAAAAGATGACTTTCAAGTACCGCTTTGTTTTCCATCCCGGAGACGTCGAATCGGCAAAGATTTCCGAGCGTTATCAAGAGTACGCGAAGTAATCGCGATCGGATCAAGTCCCCGAGCGGGTTCGCATTGCTCGCTCAGGTATTTGCTCGCTCAGGTATCACTCAAGCGTCTCCGGCGTGCAATGGCCGCACGGCGTTGAAAAGTTTCAGCGCGTCGGCGGTCATGCGAACGTTGTGAACGCGGATCACGTCGGCTCCCATCGTTGCAACCGCCAAGCTGACGCCCAGTGTGCCCGCATCGCGATCGGCGGCTTTGTCGCCAATCGCTTTGCCGACGAACCCTTTTCGGCTGTGTCCGATTAGGATCGGCACCCCGAGATCACAGAAGCGGGCGGTGTGTTGCAGCAGCGTCAAATTGTGTGCGTGTGTCTTGCCAAACCCGATTCCTGGGTCCAAGCAAATACGATCACGGGCGATGCCGGCGGCTTCGATCACTTGTAATCGTTGCCACAAGTAGTCGTAGATTTCTTCGACAACATTTTCATAGCAGGGATCATTTTGCATCGTTTGCGGAGTGCCTTTCATGTGCATCGCACACACACCGGCACCGCTGGAAACGGCGACGTCCAACATTTCAGGATCGCCTTCCAGACCCGTGACATCGTTGATGATCTCGGCGCCGGCCTTGAGTGCGGCCTTTGCCACGGCGGCTTTACTGGTGTCGATGCTGATCGGGATTGTGAGTTTACCCGACAAGCCCTCGATGACCGGTAGCACGCGACCGAGTTCATCGTCGGTCGCGACGGGATCACTGTAGGGACGCGTGCTTTCCCCACCGATGTCGATGATCTCCGCCCCGTCGTCCTGCATCTGCAGGGCGACTTCGATCGCCCGTTGAAGCTCGTTGTGTCGACCGCCATCGGAAAAGCTATCCGGGGTGACATTTAGGATGCCCATCACCAGCGGGCGATGTTGTAGCGAGAGGGTTCGCGTCCCCAAGTTCCAGACGTCGGGCCGAATCGGCGAGGTGGATGAAGTTGTCATCGCCACAGTTTGACCGTCTCGCCTGATCTCGACAACACGCCGGGCCTGTCGGGATTGGTGATTCGCCGTTCGGCTTACCAGCGCGATTCCATTTGAGAAACGATTCGACCGGCAAGCTGTTCGATCGCTTGTAGATTCGCGGTGTCGATCGATTGGCCCGCTTCGGGGACGAAGCGGGCATTTTGGCTGAAGCCGGTGAGGTCACCGGCTTCAGCGGCGACGCTGTTTTGCATCAACGGTTGACCGTTTCTTGATGTCCAGTTCGCATGTACCGTCACGGCCGTATCGAGGGCTCTCGGATCGTCACTGAGGGATTCGGTGAGCACTGTTTTCGATTGCGAAACGATGGTGCATGACAACACCGAATCGGCGGCCGGGTTACTGACGACTTTATACGGCGTCCGCCGCTGGACTTCACGCACCAAGGCTTCGGTCAATTGCTTGCCAAGTTCGGGGCGGAACGTTTCGTTGCGGACGACTGGAATATGGATCGTCTGGATGCCAACCGGGTAAAGCGCGTCGGCGCCAAACCGATACGTCGCGCAACCGGTCGATAGCGTCATCCACATCACGCCAAGGGCGATCGCGACAAGCGCACGGGACTTCGCATTCAACAGTGAACCATCCATTGCCAGGACCTACCGAAAGAACGATTCGTTTGGCGGAGGCTCGCTCTCGCCCGCATCACCTTCGGTCGATCGCAACGACTCGACCGTGACCAGTGGTGGTGATTGTTTGGCGGAGGGAAATAGTTTTGTCATAAACGCGAGTGGTTTGTCGGGTGAACCTGGTAGTTCTTCGATTTGAGCCAACCGTTCGCGAGCTTGTTCGGCCTGTGGGGCCTGCGGGTGGTCTCGGAGCAGCATGCGATATAGATCACGGGCCGAAGCGTATTCGCGTTGTTTTTCGCGAATGTCGGCTCGATAGCTGAGTTTGGCGGCCTTGTGATAGTCGATCTCCGCCGCCGCCCGTGCGACCATGTCGGCATACTTTTTGTCTTTTAGTTTGTCAGGAAATCGTCGACGTGTTTGCTTGACCAACACGTCCGCTTCGTCCAGCATCCGTTCGCTGTAAAGCGGGCCGGCATAGACTTCTAGTTTGCAACGGATTCCCAACAAGTGTGCCAGAAACAGGTGATCGCTATCGGAAAACGTTTCACGCAGATCGGCAAGGAACTCGTCGGCACGTTCATAGTCACCACGTCGAATGTATTCCGCTGCCGCGGCCATCGTGGCGTCGTCGGCGAGCTTTCCGGTCGGATCGTCATAGCGAATCTGGTCGAGCACTCGGATCGCATGGCTTGCCGAATCACGCATCGGCCGTTTGTCGTCGAAGAAGTTCAACGTGTACCAGGACTCGCTGCCCGATTTGTCCAGGTCGATCCAGTATTTACTGATCGCAAACAGACGTGCCGCGGCGCGGTCGGAATGTCGGTTGCGCGGAAATTCCTTTTGCAAGATTTCGAACGCATCCCGGGCGTTGTTCAAGTCATCGGCGAAGAAGTACGCCTCACCTTTCATGAACAAAGCGTCTTGATGAATCGCCGACCCGGGGGCTTCCTTGGTTGCCTTGTGAAACAGTTTGGCAGACTGCTCAAACATCTTCGTGCGTTGCTCGTCGGGGGCACGCACGGCTTCACGAAAAATCGCGTCAGCTTCGAGGTACAATTCCTTGGCCCGTGGCAAGTCTTCCGATTGCCCGGTGACGTAGCCGACGAGGTGACTGGAACCAAACCGATTTGTCCCCGGTTTGCGTTTCGCACCGCCGACCTGTGATGCGACCTCGGTGGATTCGTCGTCCGAATCCGCATCGCCGCTGGAGACAAACGGGAGCGGCGGAAAGAACCGCTGCTCGCCGGCCGAACCGCCGAAGGTCTGACAACCGGCGACACAGACGACCAGCAACAGAGCCGATGGTGTGACGCGGATCAACGGATTAAATTGGTTTTGCTTGACAGTTCGTCTCATGCGTCCGGTTCCATCCGGGCGGGCAGAAATGGTTGCATCCGAGGCATCGTGCCAAGGATTGCTTGGATGTATCGGTTCAGCAGGCCTCGTAATTCCGCATAAACTGAGGCGGAAACCGTGACAGGCTGGCGGGTGTGAGGTGCTAGCAATTGCTCGAGTTGTTCGACGGTAGCCACGGCGACGTTGACGATCGAAACTTGTCGGCTGCGGCACTGGGGGCAGACCACACCACCGGCGATCGGGGCGAAGGGCATTCGGCGATCACGTGGAACGGTGTTCCCACAGTCGGCGCACTGGCGAGTGGTCGGTGCGTGTCCGAGCAATCGTAGGGCGGCGGCTTCGAAACCGAGCAGCGTCGCAGCCGGATTCCCCGTCCCGTCGATTTGCCCGAGGGCATCGATCGCGGCGTCATAGAGCGCCGGGTGCGGGTCGTGATTGTCCGTCAGTAAGCGAAGCATTTCGGCGACGTAGTATCCCGCGTACAGGCGTTGGAGTGATTTTTCGGCTCCACGAAATCGTCGTTGGAGCTTGGCCTCGGTCAGCAAATCGAGCGCATCGGAGCTTTTCCGAATCAGCACTACACGACAGACGGCGAGCAGGTCAAGCGATCCTTCGAAGGAACTCTTCGGGCGGCGCGCGCCTTTGGCGAGCGCCGCAAGTTGCCCAAAGTCCCTGGTTAGCAGGTGAACGACGAGACTGGTTTCACTGAATTCGATCGTTCGCAACACGATCGCCGTCGTCAATTCGGCGGCCATTACAGCTCGTCGTCGTCTTCGCCCAGTTCGCCGAGAGACGCTAAGAACTCGCTCATTTCGGCGGCGGCATGCCCGTCATTTTGGGTCCGGGCTTGTTCAATTCCCTCACGCAACTGCGTTCGTGCCTGGTCGATACGGCCGAGGTCGACCAACTGTTGGGCCGCCATAAAGTAAGCCGGCACGTAGGGCGGCGAATCTTTGGTTAGCTCGCCCAGTTTTTGTAAGCTCGATTCATGATCGCCTTCCTTGCGAAACTCCATCGCCAGGGAGTAACGCAAGAACGTGTCGCCGGGTTCGCTGGCGAGCATCTCAAGAATTTTTTCTTTGCGCGACATCTAAAATTCCTTTTTCCAACGTTGTCCACCGCCAACGCTCTCGAAGTGCAAATTGGTCAACTGTTCGCTAAGAGTTGACGATTCGGCATCGATCACTGTTTCGACGCGGAACACACAGCGGGTGGCCATCGACTGGACCATGACGGAGACCAAAAAGACCTCCGCCGGTGTTAACTCGTGTGGTCGTTCGATGACCGAAAGATCCAGGATCGCTTCGCTGCAGTTCATCACTTGGGCTTCGGGATCGCTCAGCCACAAACGGCAATGGGCCAATCGATCGCCGTTGCGGTGATTGATCAACTGATAGTGTTCGATATCCATATGCGCCATCGCTGACGCGTAGCGGGTTTGTTGCGGAACGACACCACTGCATTCGCTTCGGGTGGTGCGTCGGAACTGCATCATTTCGCGATTGACCGGCGGACGGTAGGGCGCCGTGGTGACGGCCAATCGTTCGTAGCTTCCACCGGGACGAAACCCATGCCGTGAAAGTAATGATGAAACCCGGACGTCGTAGTCGGGAACGCCGATTCCGTGACCGATCGGAGGCAAACCGACATAGCCACATTGCTGGTCGCGAAGGGGGCCCGCCAGGATGGAGTGGCACCCCATCGCTGCGATCCGGTCCATTGCCGCCAGCAGCAAGTCATCGCAACATTCTAGACCGGCCGGCGTGAAGCAAATCGCGGACAAAATCGCGACATCTTCGGCCGATTGGTCATCGATCGACTGCCCCGGACGGGTAAAGTGACACCAGGCTTCGACTTTTCCGTCGATCGTCGCGACCAGTAACTCGCGGCTGGTGAAGAACATCCGCGACAAGATCGCCCGTTCGATGATCGTTGTGCTCACCGGCGGCGGCGCACCGGTGGCGGACCAGTGTTGGCTCCAAACCCTGGCGAGATCGGGAAGGTCGGCGTTGCAAAAGTCGCGGATTTCGGGCATTTGACGTAAGAAACTTCTCTGATCAGATTACCGAGGCGATCGGAATCCGGTTAAAACACCGCCGATGCCGTGCGGGGAAATTGTCCAAGGCGACTTCCTCCGACGCATCCACGATGACCTGGAACTGGCTGTTCAAATCGCCACCTATCGGCCAGCATACTGACTTCAACTTCATTTGGTTACCGCCCTAGTGGTCGCGATGTCTTCCGACACTTTGCAATCCGTTTCGCGAAAGGATCCCGATGAGGTTCCGCGACCCGTTTTGCCTGCTGACCGGCGGGTACGACAGGGCGGCTGGATCTTTATCGGCTCGCTGTTGGTGTTTTTCGTCACCAGCATTTTACTTTACGGCATTTACGCCTACAGCCGATGGCATGATAGCCACCGAGCAATCGTTTTGCCCAACGCGTTCTTGATAAGCACGGTTTGTTTGCTTGTCGTCAGTGGTTTCGTTCACGCGGCGACGCGAAGTGTGCGCCGCGACCGGTTTCAGCTGACCGCGGGCCTGTTGGGCGCGAGCACTTTGGCTGCGGTGCTGTTCATGTTGATTCAGTGCTGGGGAATGCTGACGCTACTACTCGGCCGCGATGCGTTCGCCGGGACCGGACAGGGTGTCGCGGGGATGGTGATTGTCCTGGCCATTCTGCATGCGCTGCACGTCTTTGGTGGAATCATCGCCCTGGGGATCGTCGCGGCTCGGTCATTGTTCGGGCATTATGACCACGAGCGTCACTGGCCGGTCGACTTCGCCGCCCACTATTGGCACTTTTTGGACTTGGTCTGGATCAGCATGATGATTGCGTTCTGGACGACGACCGGCGGTTTTCGCTTCTAGGCAGAGCTTCTAGGCAGAGCTTCTAGGCAGAGCGTTTGTGGGTCGGTATCGAACCAGACATGATCGCTTTGACGTTACTCAATCGCGGTCAATTTGGCATCGATTCTGAATCGATTCTCGCCGCTTGGCATTCGTCTTTACGCCGCGTGGCCCACTCTCGTACACTCGGCTCGCTCACCGCAGCATGGGACCGCTGCGCGCACCTGAACTTGCCAAAGGAAGGGCCGAATGTACCGCTGGTTACTTTGCTTTCGATACCTGAAAACGCGTTATATCGCGCTCGCTTCGATCATCAGTGTCACCCTGGGGGTCGCCACCTTGATCGTCGTGAACGCGGTCATGAGCGGCTTTTCCGCCGAGATGCATGATCGGCTACATGGGTTGGCATCGGACATCATGATCGAATGTCATGCGACCGGCGGGATGCCGGACCCGGAAGGTCACCTGCGTGAAATCGAACGCATCTGCGGGCCGGCGATTGTCGGATCCTCGGTCAGTGTCAGCGTTCCGGCAATGCTTGGGATCGACTTTCGTGGCCAACGCCTCGGTCGGCATGTCAACCTGATCGGGCTCGATCCAGAGACCTATAACAGTGTCAGCGATTTTGGCAAGTACTTGCTGCACCCTGCCAACCAAAACTCAGCCAGCTTTCGACTTCACGACGCTGGCTACGCCCCTGATCGCAGCGAACTGAAGCTCGCCGGCTGGGAGCACCGTAAACGACGCGTCGCTCAAGATCGTGAGATCGAAGCAAGCATCGCCGAACAACGACGCGTACTCCAGGAACTCAAGCGGCAGCAGATGACGCAGGAGGAACGCGCGGCGGAGATAGCGGCCAGCGAATCGGCTGCCGCCGGGCCTTCGATCGGACCGCAGTTCGCCGCGGGCATGTTGGAGTCCAGTACGGAAACACCGGCTGGAGAAACACCGACTGAAGATACACTGACCGCTTCGATCGATCCGATGGAGGAGCAGTACGACGGCATCATCTTGGGCATCTCGACCTGCAGTGTCCGAACGCGCAATGCTGCGGGCGACGTCGAAGATGTGTACTACGCCCAGCCCGGCGATGACGTGCGGATGATGTTTCCTAGCGCCAGCGAAGACACGAAAGTGTTGAACCAAAAGTTCACGGTCGTCGATCTCTATGAATCCGGAATGAGCGAATACGACAGCACGTTCGCCTTCGTGCGTTTGGATCGCTTGCAAGAACTTCGCGGGATGATCGATCCGCAATCCGGCGTTCGCAGTGTCACGACGATCCAATTAAAAGTCGCCGAAGGCGTGGATTTGAATCTGGTCCGCGACGCACTTCGCCGCCGCTTCCCGGCGGGGATTTACCCGTACAACATCCAAACATGGCGTGACCTTCAAGGCCCGTTGTTGTCGGCGGTTCGTTTGGAAACCACCATCTTGAACATCTTGCTGTTTCTGATCATCGCGGTGGCCGGCTTTGGGATCCTGGCGACGTTCTTCATGATTGTCGTCGAAAAGACGCGCGACATCGGAACGCTCAAAGCACTCGGCGCGTCCGGCCATGGCGTTAGCAGTATCTTTCTCTCCTATGGTTTGCTGCTCGGTTTCGTCGGCAGCGGTGCGGGATTGGTCGGTGGGTTGCTGTTTGTTGACAACATCAACGGAGTCGCTGGTATTGTCGAGCGGATCACCGGCCAAGAGGTCTTTGATCCAACGGTTTATTACTTCAGCGAGATCCCGACGATCATCGAACCGTTGACCTTGGTTTGGGTGATGATCGGAGCAATGACGATCGCAGTGTTGGCGAGCGTCTTGCCGGCGATACGGGCGGCACGGATGCACCCCGTCCGCGCACTCCGTTTTGAATAATCGATTGGCGATTCGATCTCACCAGTCATTTGACACTGAATTCCCTCCGCTGCCCCCCCAACTCCCCGAACACCATGTCCGATTCCATTGTCCTCCGTGCTTGTGGTTTGAAAAAAAGCTACCACAAGGATCGGATCGCAGTTCCCGTTCTTCGTGGCGTTGACTTGGAAGTTGAGCAGGGCTTGGTCACCGCTCTGGTAGGCCGCAGCGGTAGCGGGAAAAGCACACTGATGCACTTGCTTGCGACACTGGACCGCCCCGATGAAGGCGAAGTCTGGTTTCAAGGCAGCCGAGTCGACAATGCCTCGCGGGCCAAACGCGACCAATTCAGAAACCATGACATCGGCGTGATCTTTCAGTTCTATCACTTGCTACCCGAACTCTCTGCGATCGAAAACGTTTTGGCACCGGCGATGATCGGCCAGAGTTTCTTTCGCTACTTGAAAAATCGAAGCGAAAACCGGAAACGAGCCGAAGCGATGTTGGATCGAGTCGGTCTATTGCACCGGGCAACCCACCGGCCCAACGAAATGAGCGGTGGAGAGATGCAACGGGTCGCGATCGCTCGCGCATTGATGACCGATCCGAAACTGCTGCTCGCCGATGAACCGACAGGCAACCTGGATACCGAAACCGGTCATGACATCCTGATGCTACTCGATGAACTGAACCGTACCGATGACCTCACGATTTTGATGATCACCCACGACGACGAAATCGCGGCCGGCGCCGATGTCTGCTGGCGGATGAAAGACGGCTTGATCGAAGACAACCGCGCACCGCAGGCGGCCGCGGCGTAAGAGCCTATCCAGAAGCCGCGACCAGTTCGGTCGGAATACATTCGCTTCCGGATCGGTTCCGGATCAACGAAATGCTTACAGTCGATCGTTGAGATAATCCAATCGGCGAATCAGCTGGCCTTTCTTGTTCACCGGCACGATCAGTTGCAACTTGCTGGTATCCATCTTGTAGTCATGGAAATCCGTCAGGAAGACGATCGTGTTGAGGATCCGTAGGGCTTCGGGTTCATTGGTCGCACGTTCCATCGATCGTCGCATGAACGGTTCGGTCTCGATGTCGGTGTTCATTTCGAGGTATTCGGCGGCGCGAGCGACGACCAGTGGTTCGACGTCGGTCAATCGTTTTTCGATCAGCGGCACCAGTGTCTGTGCTTCGTCGCCAAACGTGCTGCAAGCAATCAATGCCCAATAGCGTACCCACGCGTCGGACTCCTGTTCGGGGTCCAGAGCGCGTTGCAGTTGCGGCATCGCTTCGGCAAACGGCAGCAACGACAAGTTCACCGTGTCGATATATTTGACGATCTGACCAGAATGTGATTGGGCGAATGCGATCGGATTCGGTGTCGCCTCATCCACCATCACCGCTTCGGTTACAAAGCTTAGGTCGGGCATTGACTTTAATCGATCGTCAAGTTGGCGGCGCATCGTTTGTAAACGCGATTGCTGACCGGGATCGTCGGCCAGATTGTTTACCTCATGCGGATCACTACTGAGGTCATACAGCGCTTCGGCCGATTTTGGTGCGAAGAACTGCGCGGCCGGTCCGGACAACTCGCCCGCCTGATATAGCTTTCGCCATTGTTGGTAGGCGGCACACTTGTAGCGATAGTTGTTCTGCAGCCCGTCCGGATAAAACGGTTCGAAGTTGCGAACATATTTCCAGTCGCCGATTCGCAGCGTGCGAATCAAGTCATACTTTTCGTCAAACCGATCGGCATACCCAAATGCCTCGTCACGCTTGTCGACCTTTTCCGGATCGGCATCCATTCCCAAGAATGGTTTTCCGTCGACACCTTCGGGTTGCTCAAGTCCGGCAAGACTTAGCACGGTGGGACCGAAATCGACGAACTCGACGAAACCTTTGGTGCGGCTGCCGAGCGTGCGGCCGGCCAGAGCTTTGAATCGTTCGGGAACGCGGACGACCAACGGAACGTGTAGGCCCGATTCGTAAGCGTAGCCTTTCGAACGAGGCAACACGCCCCCGTGGTCACCGAAATAGAACACGAACGTGTTCTCAAGTTCGCCGTCGGCTTTCAATTCCTCGATCACGCTGGCGACCTTCTGATCGATGATCATCATTCGGTCGTGATAGCGAGCACGGGTGTAGCGAAACAGCGGGGTGTCGGGGAAATACGGCTGAAGTTTGACGGACTCTGGGTCAGTTTTGGTCGGACTATCGGTGACGTCCGAGGCGGGAAAGTGCAGTTGGCTTTCGTGTGAATCCGTAAAGGTTCGGACATGAAAGAACGGTGCCGACTTGTCGTTGCGGTTTCGCCAATGGGCTTTGCGGTTCGATTCGTCCCAAACGTCCGAACTTTTCACCGCGTTGTAATCTTCTTTGCTGTTGTTGCTGGTGTGGTAACCGGCTTCACGCAGGTAGGCCGGAAACATTTGTACGCCCGGCGGCATCGTGGCTGCGGTGTCCCGGCGATGAAATTGCGTCGCGATTCGCGGGCCGTAGCAAGCGGTGATTAACGTCGTACGAGCGACCGAGCAAACCGGTGCGTTGGAAAACGCGCGGTCGAACGTGATCCCATGGGCTGCCATCGCTTCGATGTTCGGTGCCGGCGCCCCGGCGGGATCGAAATGACGCAAGTAATGGATCGAATTGTCCTCGGACATGATCCAAACAATGTTGGGCCGCCGCGGGGTGGAATCTGTGCCGGAATCAGCGTCTTCGGTCTGGGCATTCAGCCGAGACGTAAGCGTAGGAAGCAGTGTTAGTAACGTGGCGGCGACCAGGAATGATCGCCAGAGGGGGGTGCGGTTCATTTATTTGAGCTTTGTCAGCGAAGCGAAAAAGGGAGTCGAGATTGGATCGTGGGACGAGGAATTGGCTCGGAAACGGAGTCTGGGAAAAGTCAAGTGAGGGTGGCTTGTCCGATAAAGCGTTGATTTTACCCAAATTACGTCGTTGGGGACCGGAAGTTCGAAAACAAGGCTTGCCGTATCGGGGCGACCCTGGGCATAATTCGCGGCTCGAAATTAATCCCACTCCTCTTGATTGACGACCGTCACTGGTTCATTTTCGATGTCAAAGAGCAAGAAGAAAGCCGAAACGATCTTCCTCGTTTGCGAAGAAACCGGCGACTACAACTACACACTGAAACGTAAGCCGGGCGGCGAGAAGTTGCGATTGAAGAAATACTGCCCCCGTGTTCGCAAGCATACCTGGCACGCCGAGAAGAAGAAGTAAGCTCTCGGTTGTTGCGCAAGCCAACCAGATTGCTTACGATACTGTCAGCCACGGTGTGGTTTCCAAACATTTCGCTTGGATAACTGTGGCCACCGGGATGAGTGCAGCCGATTCTGCTGCGCCGACGTTCAGCTCAAGACCTCTTCGAAAACGGATCAGGGATGAAACGAAAGTGGCGGATCGTGCCTCATGACTCCGCCCGCGTTGAGCAACTCATTCGCGGTTCGAACTTGCCACCGGTCGTCGCTCAATTGTTGGTCAGCCGCGGAGTTTACGATTCGGCGGCGGCCGATTCCTTCTTGTCGACGAAACTGACTGGTCTGCGAGATCCGGCGCTGCTGCCTGGCGTTCCCGATGCAACCGAACGGATTGCCAAAGCGATCGAAGACAAACTTCCGATCGTGATCTATGGGGACTATGACTGTGACGGCATGACCGGCACGGCAATTCTCTATAACGGGCTAAAGCTTCTCGGGGCCGATGTCTCCTACCATATCCCAAACCGATTGGAAGACGGCTACGGCCTGAACCCCGACGCGATCAACAAATTGGCCCATCGCGGCAAACGAATGATCGTTTCGGTTGACTGCGGGATCACCAGTGTCGCCTGCGCAGAACTATGCCGCGAATTGGGCGTTCAACTGGTTATTACTGATCACCACACGATCGATGAGACGCTTCCCGATGCGGAAGCGATCGTTCATCCCCGGCTTCCCGGAACCAGCTATCCATTTGGGGAACTGTGCGGTGCAGGAGTGGCCTTTAAATTGGCATGGGCACTCTGTCAAAAAATATGCGGGGCTAAAAAAGTCACCGAACCGATGCGGCGCTACCTCATGCAGTCGCTGACCTTGGCGGCGATCGGGACTGTGGCGGACGTTGTTCCTCTGGTAGACGAAAATCGCATCCTCGTCTCCCACGGCTTACGGATGTTGGCTGCCGAGCCTTCGCCCGGGCTCGCCGAACTGATGAAGGTCGCCAAGCTGACCGACAGCATGACGCTGAATACGCAAAGCATTGCGTTTTCGTTGGCACCGCGACTAAACGCGGCTGGCCGTTTGGGGCAAGCGCAACTGGGCGTCGAACTTCTGACCGCACCGGCGGGCGAACGCGCCCAGTCGCTGGCGGACTACATCGATCAGCTCAACAAGAACCGCGATAGCCTGCAACGCAGCGTGACCTTGGCCGCTCAAAAGCAGGTCAAAGAACGCTTTGATGCCGAGAACGACCCGGCCCTGGTTCTTGCCGGCGTCGGTTGGCACCAAGGCGTGATCGGAGTCGTCGCCGGACGTTTGAGCGACAAGTATGCCAAGCCGGTGATCATTCTTTCGATGGACTCGTCCGGTAAAGCTGACGCCGTCGGATCAGGACGCGTCGGCCCGACGTCCATCAACCTTTACGACGCGTTGGCATCGAGCAGCGAGCGATTGTCTCGCTTTGGCGGACACCGCGCCGCCGCCGGGCTGAGTATCGATGAACGGCAGATCGACGCGTTCCGCGAAGAGTTCTGTGAAGCCGTCGCGCAGCAAATTGCCGAATCGAACGTCGAGCCTGAAATTGTGATCGACGCCGAAGCGCCGTTCGGTCAAATTAACCTCAACACCGTCAAGCAGATTGAAACGATGGAGCCGTTCGGCGAAGGCAACCCTCGCCCGACACTTCTCTGTCAAAATGTGACGCTGGCCGAACCGGCCCGCCGGATGGGCTCCGGTGACCGACACCTGACGGTGCGGCTGGACCAAGGCGGCAAAGTCATTCGCGGTGTCGCGTTTGGCTGTGGTGACTGGTGCGAAGAAATGAATGAGTGCGACGGCCCTATCCATGTTGCCTATCGTCCGGTGATCAATGAGTTCGGTGGCTATCGCCGCGTCGAAGTTCACTTGGTTGATTGGAAACCGGCACAACATGAAGCGCGCGGTTCCGCTCCGATGGCAAAATCACAACACTGACGTAGGCCAACAAGCGACTACTCGCGGCAGAGATTCTTTCGCAGTTCCGTCGCGGCTGCGGCCGGATCATTCGCTTCGTGGATCGCCGCCGTTACCGCGATGCGATGGAACCCCTGGTCGAGCACTTGTGAGACGTTGTCTTCATCGATGCCGCCGATCGCAAAGGCCGGCCGGGGAGTCGCTTTCGTTTCGCGATGAACTTCGGCTAAAAAGTCCAGGCCCGCATGACTGGCAAACGCTTTTGTTCGGCTGGGAAAGGTTGGCCCACAGCCGATGTAATCTGCACCCGCGGCAATGGCTTCATGAACCTGATTAATGTCGTGAGTCGAAACGCCCACCAAAAGTTCGTCCCCGACGATGCGGCGCGCTTGCGCAACGGTTAATTCGTCCTGCCCGACATGGACGCCATCGGCCCCGGTGATCAGTGCGATGTCCGCTCGGTCATTGATAATCAATAGTGCGGACGTTTGTCGAAGTGCTTCGGCGGCGGCCGTCCCCCGCCGGATCAATGTCCGATCGGTTGCCGATTTATCCCGCAACTGAAAGACATCCACGCCGGCTTCGTGTAGCCGCAGAACCGAATCGACCAATGCTTGGTCACTCTTTTGACAATCGATTAACACATACAGGACGGCGTCGGTAAGCTTCGACGTACGGTCACTACGAATCGCTTTTAGCTCGCAGTCTTTGAGCAACGTGTAGGCGCGGTAGCGAATCGCTTCGATCTGCTTCGCGAAGATCGGATCGATCGTCTTGCCGTATTCTTCAATCACTCGCAAGGATTGTTGGATTCGTCCGGCTGCGGCCGCAAGAACATCGCTCAGTTTTGATCGACGGTATTCCTGCGGCGTTTCGATGGTCGTGCCTACATCGGCATCGGTGTTGCGACTGTGCAACAGGCTTTGCCGGCTGAGTTTTCCAAATGCTAATGTCAGGTCATGTCTGAGTGACTTGATCGATTCGGTTCCGACAGGGTCATCAAGTCCGAACCGAAAGAATTCTTCGATCGTTCGCAAACCTTCCGCGACACGATTGGCGGAAGCATCCAAGATTCGATACGCGGTTTCTTGAGAGTGGCTTTCCATGAATTGATCTCTCGTCGTGGTCCCGCGTCGAACAATGAATGAAGACGGGAGTTATCGCTATTGCTTCGCTGGGGCGGTCGATTGGCTGGCAATTGCTTTTTCGACAATCTCTGCGACATGCTGGCCAAGTTTCTTTGAACCTTCGGCAGTGTAGTGAACGTTCTTGGGGCGTTGAAGATCCGCGACCGATTCGGCGTACCGAAACATTGGGTCCGTTTCAATACCACCGACTTTGGCAATCGCTTTCGCGGCGGCGGCATTGTATTTCTTGGAATCGCCGGCAACCCGTCCGCCGGCACCTTCAGGAACCGGGGTCGTCTCGCGCCAAATGACAACTTTCGCTTGTTGCTTGATTCGTCGGAACAGTTTCTCGATGTTGGCTTCGTATTCGGTGATCGGTACTTGCTGATGCGCCCCTTCGGAATCGGGAGCGGCCAAGTTTTCGTTGTTCGGCCCCATATATTTCAAATCGTGCAGTCCCCAATTGGCGTGCACGACGTCCCACTTCCGATCGCCCAACCACTGTTCAATATTCTCGAGACCTCGCGTCGTCGGACCGCAGTTCGTTTTGGGGCGGTAAACGTTGGCCTTTCCGGCAAGCGCCTTCCGAGCATCAACGTGATAACCGATCGAAATAGAGTCACCGATCAGCAGTACGTTCGGCAGGTTGGGATCGGCATCGGGATCCGTAAATGCGGGGTTCTGAGGGCGTTGTGCGGCCGCAGTGAAGCTGACGGCCACGACGAGGCAGGCGACGGAAGTCATTCGCAGGAGGGACATTGGCACTGGAAGGCTAGTAGGGAAACGAAATTGAACCAGACCCCGCACATCGTAATCCCGTGGCGCATCGTCGTGTGCGAGATCGCGATCGCCATGCCGATTCGAAATGCGTGAGGCGGAAGAGAATGGTCAAAACCCGGACTGATGTGTCGGGGCGAACATTCGTGAGCAAAGCTCCCCTCTGACGAGGCGGTTAACGGACAGCCCACAACTTAGGTTGCCATTAATTTGGGGGAAGATTTGTGCGGGCAACTGTCATCCGATTGATCGGAACGGAGCACTGTTAGCCGCACAACCGCGCCAATCGTCGTATCGCAACCGGTTCGACAGATCACTCTCGTCGATCAGCGGACTTTACCGGCGTCCGCTGCGAATCTGACATAGTTTCGATAGTGAGGACGCTACTGAACGGCACGCGTCACCGGACACGAGTCATCGGGTGCGTTCCTCACTACGATTTGAATTAAACCTGGAGTTTGAAAATGAAAAAGTTCGCCAATAGCGTTGTTGAGTTTCTGAAAGAAGAAGATGGCCCCACCGCAGTTGAATACGCTGTGATGTTGGCTTTGATCGTCGTTGTCTGCTTGGCCGCAGTCGGAACGATCGGTACCGAGTCGAACAAAAAGTTCGAAGAAGTCGGTGCTGCCATCGCTGCTAACTAACTTAGCGGCGCAGCTCACTGCCGAGAATTTGATTCTCGTATCGACCCCGATGTCAGTTTTGGCGTCGGGGTTTTTTCATGGGCTTGTGGCACCGCGAAGAAATCCGCGAAGCGTCGCATTGATCACTGTCTTAAGCAAAGGTTTTTGGAACCAATGGCGGGGAACAATTGCATACGTTTGTGCTCCCGCCAGAGGATGGTCGAGGCATCTTATTCGTCACATCTGGATTAACGGCAACGTCCCCGTGATCGGTTGACTTTGTTCTTTCCCTTTTTTTTGACGAAGGCGGTTCGTGACATAGGTTTCTATCGAGAGCGGAACATGATGTTCGCTTCTGGGAGCCGGGCCATCGAAGGTCCAGATGGTGACCGGACAGCCGAAATCCCCTGATAAAGGCAAACCGTTCCGAAAGGGCGGGGCGCAAAGCTACGGGTCCTCCACGCAGGATCGCCGGGCTGCCGAGGGAACGATCGCGAGATCGCCGAGGCATGATGGAGACGTGGCTGCTTCTTTTTCGGGACCTTATTCGCGTTGAATTGGCCCATTAAGTCAACGTCGAAAGCCGAACCTGAGAAGCATTCGGCTTTCAACTGAGGAGTTTGAATAATGAAGAAGTTCGCACATAGCATCGTTGAGTTCTTGAAGGAAGAAGATGGCCCGACCGCAGTTGAATACGCTGTGATGTTGGCCTTGATCGTCGTCGTCTGCTTGGCCGCAGTCGGAACGATCGGTACCGAATCGAACAAGAAGTTCGAAGAAGTCGGAGCGGCCATCGCTGCTAACTGATCAAGTTTTTGGCGACCTTGTGGTATGCCAATGACTGTTTGAGAGACTCTCGGCGTTTGATCGGTGAAACGCGAAATCATTTCACCGGTCACGTCGAGTTCTTTTTGCGCTAAAGAACAAACATGAACTATCCACTGCTTCCCGCTGACGCCACCGAACACGTTTGGCAGCTTTCATGCTGTTTCATCACGTTGTTGTTCGCCATGTTCAGCTGGGTCTTGGGACCGCGTTGAAGTTGAACTGACACTGCCCTTCGCCCGCTCGAAGCACTCTTACAACCTACTAACCATCAAAATTTGTTCGCTACGGGGAGTCTATTCATGGAAACGCTAATCCAAGGAATCACGGAAAACTGGACCGTCTGGTTCGTCACCGTTGTGTTGATCGTTGCCGCGGTGATCGACGGCAAGATCTTAAAGGTTCCAAACTGGCTGACCTTTCCTTTTATTGTTTGCGGCTGGATCAACTGCACTTTCGAAGGCGGCCTTAGCGGGCTCGGCTACAGCTTGCTGGCAACATTTGTCGGAATGATGTTGCTGCTAGTTCTTCGCAACGTCGGTGGGATGGGCGGTGGTGACGTGAAACTGCTGATGGGCGTCGGTGCCTGGTTGGGCACCGTGGTCACGCTCTATGCATTTGCGGCAACCGCAATCGTCGGTGGCATCATGGCCGTCTTGATGGTCTGGAAAAGCGGCGAGTGGACAAAGCATTACGCTCAAGGCATGCAAATTTTGGAAGAATGGAAAACAATTCGTAAGCCTTCAGAACTCTCGAAGATCGCCCGTGAGCGAAAGCCGACCATGTATCTTCTCCCATACGGAATTCCCATGGCAATCGGCTCAATTCTCTATTTTGCCTACGCCGGAATGTTGGTCTGAACGCAAGATCAGACATTGGCATTCGGATACCAAAGAAACGGCTCTTTCTGGGGGGCGCGGTTGGCCTTTCGGTGCCAGTGATGGCAAGGCTTGTCGATTACGGCAAGCCTGTCAGACAGGTGGCTTTGAACCGTTAAGCCAATCCTGACTCTGTAGTCTGCGTGGTTGTAGGCAACCGCTTCCGATGTCCGAACGAAAAGAGCGGGTCGGAAGCTCCCTGCTAGCGACGTCCTCCACACCCAATACGCCTTTTCCTGGTCCTGTACCAGCCCGAGCCATGCGAAACAAATCACTTTTCCTGTTACTTGCCGGCATCTGCGGCACCATCGCGGCCGTTGGGGTCGGGCAATGGATGCAGGCGCAAAACGGCGGCACTCAGATTCAGATGGTGGAAATCCTGGTGACAACCCAGGCCATCAATGCCGAAGAACAAATCACCGCCGATAAACTCAGCCTCGAACAATGGCCTGCCGATCGCGTTCCGATCGGCTCTTCGGCAGATTTAACGCAGTTCGAAGGGCGGTTTGCAAAGGTTCCGCTCTACGAAGGCGAGCCGATGCTTGACGTCAAATTGATGAACGAAGTAGAGGACAAAGTTGTACCTCAAGGGTATTCCGTCGTTTCACTTGAGGCCGGTCGTGACGGAACAGTCAACTTAGTCAGCCCCGGTGACCGAGTAGATATCCGTGGGTTCTTCACAAAGGGTGAATTCTTTCCCAGCGATACCGCACTGGATGTATTGACCGGTGTGAAAGTTTACGGGATTGACGGTATCACCAAGTTCGGTGAGGAGAACCCGCGACCACGAAATGCAAGGAATATTCAGCTGCTGATTCGGCGGGCCGATGTTGATGCGTTTGATTTCGCCAAAAAGCTAGGCGAGATCTCGTTGTCACTTGGAAGCCCATCGGCGGATGAGGGCACGCTTGCCGAAGGCGAGATGAGTGAGTCGGCAAAGATGTTCCTGCAGGATTTACAGGATCGCCGCGACGAACAAGAGCGACTTCGTAAGGAAGCAGAGCTACAAAATCAGAACCAGAACCAAGACACGACCGAACCGATTCGAGCAGAGTCTCATGGCAAAAAAGTCGTCCACCGCATGGTCAAAATGGAAGGCGGACGCCTTGTCGAGTACGAGTGGCTTGAAGGCGAAACACTGCCGCGGATCAGTGGTGAGTTGAACCCCACGAATAGTCCATCGGGTGATGGATCCTCAACGACTGACACGACCGACACGCAACCCGCCGGTGGAGATGATTTCCTTCGCGGTGCGGACAGCCCCTTTTTCGCCCCGGAAACGGGTGAACAAGGCGAGTAGTTTGTACTGGCTTGGCGTATTGCACACAATTCAAATAGTGCTCGCAGTCCTCGCACTGCGAGCTTAACCAGACTTTTTAACCCGACGTTACTCGCAACGAACTGAACCGAAACGGACGTCTTGGTGCTTTGGGACTTTCCCAAAATCAGTTCTGCAAGGATGCATCTGCGATGGAAATGTTCCGAACTGCGGTCCGCCCCGCCGCACTGAAACTGATCGCCCTCTTCTCGGTGGCCTGTCTCGCCTCCGGGGCCGGAGCCCAAGATGCCGATTCAACCACGTTGACATCGGCGATGACGGCTGGCGCGGTCAATCACACCATCACTCGACCGCTTGAGCAGATGCAGATGCTGGTGAAATCCAGCTCGATCCTGACTCTCGAGGCCAAGATTCCTCGCTTTCAAGTTCACAACGAGGAAGTTCTCGGCGCGACGCCGATCTCGCAAAATCAATTGCAGATCTTTGCGAAGACGCCGGGCACGACTGCGATCAATCTTTGGGACACCGACGAAAAGCAGTACACCGTCAACATCACTGTGGTTGCCGATGCCCGCGAAATCGAAGGCATCCTTTCTGCTCAACTCCCCCTGGCCACGCTCAAAGTGATGCCGATCAATGCTTCGGCGATCGTGTCCGGGTTCGTGACCAGTGTTGACGATGTCGATCGGGCAATCGCGATCGTCGAGCAGTACTATCCCACCGTCGTCAACAACATCCGCGTGATCGGTGTTCAGCAAGTGTTGCTGCACACACGAATCATGGAGGTGTCACGCACGAAACTTCGCGAGTTGGGCGTTGATATTTCGTGGACCGATCAGACGCGATCGATCAGCAGTTCGCCCTTCCCGATTGCTCAGGGCGACGCAACGAACGTATTTAGTGGAGAAGAGTTTCTTTTCTTGATCAATGCCCTGCGTCAGCAAGACTTGATCAAGTACCTTGCCGAACCAACGGTCGTGGCAACACACGGTCGTCCGGCACGTTTCACCGTCGGTGGTAAAGTTCCTTACACGGTTCCATCGGGTAACGGACAAGTCACCGTTGCGTATGAAGAATACGGCACCTCGGTTGACTTCTTGCCATTCGTCGTTGGACCCGGGCGTATCCGCTTGGAAGTCCGACCCGAAGTGAAAGAACCAGACGATACGCGGGCGATCATCGTTGGTGACACCAACGTGACCGCGTTTAGCCAACGTTACGTAGAAACCGCCGTCGAACTTCAAGCCGGTCAAACGTTTGCGATCGCGGGTTTGTTGCAAAGTCGCACCGAAGCGACCACCACAATGACGCCGTTCTTGGGTGAACTGCCCGGTATCGGCATGTTCTTTCGAAACGTAAGCGAGCAGCGAAACGATGTCGAGTTGCTGATGACGGTGACGCCCGAGTTGGTCGACGCGATGGATCCGCATCAAGTTCCTCGCGGCGGTCCCGGAATGAACAGCACTTCGCCTAACGATCATGACTTGTACTACAACGGTCATATCGAAGTTCCGAACTTGCTCGGTGGTGACGGATGTTCGATGAATACCGGTCCGGGACGTACCGCAGACGAAAGCTTGATTCACAGCAACGTCATGCAGCACGGAGCGATGATGCCACGAGGTAACCTTTCATCGCCTGAACTGATGGGGATGCCGACCGGAGCGACGATCACTGACAGCAACCTTCCCCAAGGTGCGGTGATCCCAGGTGAAAAGCCCACCGTGGTCGGTGAAGGTGTCATCATCAGCACCCCAGATGGCTATTGATCGCCACGAGCGACGATACGGTACCGACCTCAATTCCGGTCGGTACCGTCAAGCTGCCGGGATCAACTGACGATGAAAGTTGAGGGAGGCCGGCTTACGAAAGGAATAGAAATGATCCACCGGGTGAATCTGCAATGACAAACGTCCTTAGAATCGCATTGGTTGACCCCAATGATGATACACGTGAATCACTCAAAGGCATGCTGCTGAGCATGGACACAGTTTGGCTGGAAGCCGACTGTTCTCGCTACGAGTTTTTCCCGGATATCATCGAGCAGACCGCGCCAGACGTTGGTGTCATTTCTCTTGACAACGACAGCGAGAAGGCGATTCGACTGATTCAGCGTCTCGCCGCAGACGCTCCCGACACGGTTCTTCTTGCGGCCAGTGAAAGCACCGACGGACATCTGATTCTGCAAACGATTCGCGCCGGGGCACGCGAGTTTTTGACGTTGCCGATGTCACACGAAGACCTCGGTGCGGCGCTCGGTCGAGTCAGTCAGCAAAAGTTTGGCAGCAGCGAAGGCGGCGCCCGTGGCTGTGAAGTCATTGCGATCGCCGGCGCGACCGGCGGGGTGGGGACGACCAGTACGGCAGTCAACCTGGGCTGTATTTTTGCCGCCGATAATCGCAATAGCGTCGCATTGCTTGACCTGGATTTGGCCCTCGGTGACGCCGACGTGTTCTTGGATGCGATTCCCGATTATACGCTCGCCGATGTCGTCCAAAACGTTTCCCGCTTGGACATCCAGCTACTGAAGCAGTCGTTGACGAAACACTCCAGCGGACTGTATTTGCTGCCGCGTCCGGTCGAGTTGCACGACACCCAAGGAATCACTGACGAGAGTCTGCGAAAAGTGATTGGCCTGCTCAAAGCAACGTTCACGCACCTCGTCATCGATCTTTCGAAAACATACAGTGCTGTCGACATGGCCGCCATTGAAGCGGCTTCGAAAGTCCTTTTGGTGACCCAATTGGATCTTCCGTGCTTACGGAATGTTGTGCGATTGATGATGAGCTTCGAAGAGATCGACGGGTTGCAAGATAAGGTCGAAATCGTCGTCAACCGCGCCGGCCTCGAATCGGGACAAATCAGCCTGAAGAAAGCCAAAGAAACGCTCGGGCGCGAAATCTATACGTTGCTTCCCAATGACTATCGGACGATGGTCGAAGTACGAAATAACGGTGTGCCGCTGGTGAACCAAGCCCCCAAAGCCGCGATCACTCAAGCGATGAAGGACCTGGCCAGTAAATTGATGGGCGCCGAAGGCACGGCCGCACCGACCGAACCGGTCAAAGGATCGGAAAGCAAGTGGAAAATGTTCTGGCCGGGATCTGCGAAGTCCTAAGCATGACTGGCGTCGAACGATATTTGCTCCGGTCAAATGCATGAGCCGATATTTCCAGCCGCATGCACCGCTTTTCGACGGATGCCGCGACGCAGCAAGTTCGATGTTGGCGCTTCGTCGCAATGAGGTCTCTGGCTATGCTTGAATCGCCGATGGGAGTCCGATAGGGATCGCCAACGCCGCGGGGGAATTTTTTTGCCCGCGGCGATTTTCGTGGGCGGAAACCACTTCGGCTATAGTTTGGTGGAACTCCGATCACTCGTATCGCCGGGAAATCCAGCGTGAAGCGATTTCGGAGTGGCAAGAAATCTCTCTCCCCGCCCACCCCCGCTACCACCGCCCGCCCACCGATGCGACTGTCAATCTGTTTTTCGTCGTGCGCGCTCACGTTGTTGATGCTGCTCACCCCAGGCTTTGCGCAGATACCCGATAACTTCCGCGACGAAAATCTTGTTGCGTGGTGTATCGTCCCCTTTGATTCGAAAGAACGCTCGCCCAGTGAACGCGCCGAGATGGCGAGTCGACTTGGTCTAAAACGCGTCGCATACGATTGGCGGGCGAAGCATGTCCCGACCTTTGAAGACGAGATCCTGCAGTACCAAAAACATGGCATCGAGTACTTCGCCTTTTGGGGGGTCCATGACAAGGCGTTCGAGCTGTTTGAGAAGTACGACTTGCATCCTCAGATCTGGCACACTCTGCCATCACCACCTGCCGAAAATCAAGCGGCGAAAGTTAAAGCCGCCGCCGAGGCGATGCTGCCGATCGCCGACAAGGCAAAACAGATCGGTAGCCAGCTCGGACTCTACAATCATGGTGGATGGGGAGGCGAGCCAGAAAACATGGTTGCGGTTTGCCAATACCTGCGCGAGCATCATGACGCTGGTCACGTCGGGATTGTTTACAACCTTCATCACGGTCACAGCCATGTCGACAACTTCCCCGAGCGACTTGCCAAGATGCAGCCCTACCTGCTGTGTTTGAACCTCAATGGGATGATTCGCGATGGCGATCAAAAGGGAAAGAAAATTGTCCCCTTGGGCGAAGGCGAATTCGAGCTTCAATTGATGCGGCAAATCATCGATGCAGGCTATGAAGGCCCTATCGGAATCATCGGTCACACTCAAGATGATGTCGAACAGCGACTTAGCGACAACCTAGACGGACTTCATTGGTTGTTGCCGCAACTCGAAGGCAAGGCCGCCGGGCCACGGCCAAAATTGAGAACCTATGAACGCCCCTCGCCGGTTCCTAGTGAAGACGATCAATCACAGTTTGTCGTGCCGGAGTATTCCCCTCAAGTCGTTTCGCCACTGATCAAGCGAGCACAGCAGATCGGCGATCGACAACGCGGACTGATGGCATTCGCCAATCATAAAACGGCTTGCGTTTCTTGTCACCGTATCGGCGAACATGGCGGATCAGTCGGGCCCGACTTGTCACAGATCGGTCGTCAACGCAAGCCGACCGAATTGATCGAAGCTGTCTTATGGCCTAACCGCCAGATCGACGAAAAGTACACCGCCCACGCTTTTCTTGACAGTTCAGGGAAGACGCATCAAGGGTACATCGTTAACCAAAACGATGACACGGTCACGCTGGCCGACGTCAACGGCATCGCACCCAACGTGGAACTGGCGATTGAAGATATCGAAGCGAGTCGCAAAGTCGGCTCATTGATGCCGGAAAACTTGGCCGCAACCCTGACACGGGCTGAGTTGTTTGATCTCGTTTCGTTTTTGACTTCGTTAGGAACAGACAATGCATTGTCGGGCGATGTGATCGCATCGGTACTCGCCAACGCACAAAGTCACGCTCATGCTCCCGAATCGTTTCCGTATGATCGCGAACCGCTTCACCCGGAACTGCATCCCGATTGGACGAAGCCGGTCAATCGTGACCGGGTCTATGACTATTACTCGAAACAAGCCGATCACTTTCGCGGCCAATCTCCCCTGCCGCCTTTATTGACCGAGTACCCCGGGCTCGACGGCGGAACACTAGGGCATTGGGGGAATCAAAATGACACGGTTTGGGCTGATGGCCGCTGGAACGATACAGATCTCGGGTCTTTGATTGGTGGGATCTTTCGCAGCGGAAAACACACGATTCCGCGAGCGGTGTGCGTATCGCTGGGGGGATCCTCACAAACATCGGTGTGCTTCAATCCGGAGTCACTTCGCTTCGAATTTGCATGGCAGGGTGGATTTGTCACGTTCTCGGATCATCGGCATGGGTTCTTGTCGGGGATCTCGCCGAAGGGGAAAAGTATCGAGATTGCCGAACAGGCGGCTCCGACGAACGCAAGGTACGAAGGCTACTATCGCTACGGCGAACGCGTGTTGTTTTCTTATCGCTCCGGAGGCGAAGCGTATCTCGCCGAAGCGATACTCAACGACGACGACGAAATTACGATTCAAACGAATCTTCGAACAACGCATCCGTTGGCGGCAAAACTCAGCGATCCGAAACGGCAATGGCAAGAGACGTTTGAAACCGAAATCAATTTGGGACAAGCTCAACCTTATGCGGTCGACTCGATTGGCTTGCCATTTGACAATCCCTATGGCGCGTTGTTCTTTTGCGGAGGGCATGGGTTCCAGGAGGATGGCACGGCACTCGTCTGTACGATGCAGGGTGACGTCTGGAGGGTCAGCGACTTCGCATACCCTTCAACGAAGGCGACGTGGAGTCGGTTTGCCTCGGGCTTGCACCATCCTCAAGGGATGGTCGTCGATAAAGACGGGGTCTTTGTTCTTGGTAGAGATCAAATCACTCGCTTGCATGATCTCAATGACGACGGCGAAGCTGACTTTTACGAGTGTTTTAGTAATGTGTATGAAACGTCGGCGGCGGGCCATGATTTCATCTGCGGTCTTCAACGTGACTCGCAAGGACGGTTCTATACCGCTTCGGGTAACCAAGGGGTTGTACGAATCTCAGCGGATGGACAACAGGCAGAGGTCATCGGGACTGGGTTTCGAAATCCAGATGGCCTGGGGGTAATGCCCGACGGAATGGTCACGGTTCCCTGTTCGGAAGGTACCTGGACTCCGTCATCGATGATCTGTGCGTTTCGGCCAGGCGAACCATTTTGGGAACGCAATCGTACCGCTAAAGATTCTCCGGCAGCGGTTCCGCACTTCGGTTATCGCGGTCCAATCAATGGACAAGCACCATCGTTGCCGCTGGTTTATCTACCGCGAGGAATCGATAACTCGAGTGGCGGACAGACCTCCGTACCTGGCGACCGTTGGGGACCGTTAAAGGGACAGATGTTACACGTCTCCTTTGGTACGGGGACCTACTACTTAGTGCTTCGTGACCAAGTCGATGGACAATGGCAAGGGGCCGCCGTGCCGCTTCCGGGCGAGTTCCGTTCGGGGGCTCATCGGGCCAAGTTTAATCCCCATGATGGTCAGCTTTATGTCACCGGAACCCAAGGATGGGGATCTTACACGCCCGACGACGGTTGCTTTGCCAGAGTCCGATACACAGGAGAATCAGTCCAACTGCCTATCGGGTTTCGTGCGCACGAAAACGGGATCGCGATACGATTCGCGCAACCGCTCGATGAGACCGTGGTCGGTGAGCCGACGCAGCACTTCGCCCAAGCTTGGAACTATCGCTATAGCGCGGCGTATGGATCTCCGGAGTTCTCCACACGGCACCTCGGCATTCGGGGCCATGACACAATGGTGATTCGGTCGGCGAGCGTTCTAGACGACGGGCAAACACTGTTTCTAGAAATCCCCGACATCCAACCTGTGAACCAACTTCATTTGCGTTTGCAGGCAGCTCAGGGGGAATTCCATGACTTATTCGCAACCGTTCACGCCCTCGATCGGCCACGTCAGGATATCCCCGGTTACGCTCATGTCACCAAGCAGATTCACCCGCATCCGATGATACTTGACATGGCGATGGCAACACGCAGTCTTCCGAATCCCTATCGGAAAAAGATCAGTGGTTTTCGCGAGATCACGATCGAAACGGCGACCAACTTGTCTTATCAAACGCGATCTTTTCGTGTTCGTCCGGGCGAAGCGATCGCACTGACGCTGATGAACCCTGATGTCGTGCCGCACAATTGGGCGCTCGTCAAGCCAGACGCTCTCGAAACGGTTGGTAGGCTTGCCGACAAGCTGATATCAGATCCTGAAGCGGCGCTGCGCCACTACGTTCCTGATAGCCCGGATGTGCTGGCTTACACCGATGTCGTCCTGCCGCAAGATCGAATGAAGATCTATTTTCGCGTTCCGCAAAAGCGAGGGCATTATCCGTATCTGTGCACTTTTCCCGGCCACTGGAAAGTGATGAACGGCGTGATGATCGTCGAGTAGTCTTGCTGTACCGATTGGCGGGCTTACGAGGGGCGAGCCGGATCGAATGAAGGGCCACTGAGGCGACAATTTGTGGACGAAGGGGAGATTGCCGTTTAGCCTGAACTGACCGGTAAATGGGGGAACTTTGCCGCCCAACGACCGTCTCATTGCTGACGCTTTCGCAATCGGTACCTGATGAGCCAGAAAAGAAAATCTACCGCCCGTCGCCGCACCCGCCGTGGGATGCTGCTCGAATCCCTCCAATCGCGTCTCGCGATGGACGCTAGCTTGTCGGGTTACGTCTTCATCGACAGTGATGGGAATGGAACTCACGGCAGCCAGGAACACGGGCTCCCCGGTGTCGAGATGTCGCTTACAGGAACCACGACAGCCGGTGAATCGATCCAGCAATCCGTTCTGACGGCCAGCAACGGCGCCTACCAGTTCGATCAATTGGCCCCGGGGACGTATCGTGTTACCCAGCGCCAGCCCGAAGCGACCATTGACGGTCAAGACGCGTCAGGGCATTCCGGGGCAGTGGTCGACAACGATGACGTTTCAAACTTGGTCATCGATGGTGATGACGAAGTCACCGGAATCAACTTTGGTGAACGCGGTTTGAAACCGGGTTACGTCAACTTGGCGTGGTTCTTGGCTTCGACGCCTTCGCAATCCGAAATGTTGCGTGAAAGCGTCGCCCGCGGTGAGCAAAGCATCGGAAACACCGACTTAGCCGACGCGATTCGCGACGGTAGCAGCGATCCGCCGCCGACGACCCCGGATCCCGATCCCACCGACCCCAACCCCGATGAAAATGATGCGCCGGTTGCGGTCGCGGATACTTATACGGTGGTCGAAAATCAAACGCTGACCGTCAGTGCCGCAAACGGTGTCTTGAATAACGACACCGATGCCGAAGACGATCCGTTGACGGCAACGCTGGTCACCAATCCGTCCGACGGAACGTTAACCTTCGCGACGGATGGATCGTTTACCTACGTTCCCGACGCGGATTTCGTCGGCACGGATTCATTTGTGTATCGGGCGAGTGATTCGGAAGAACAATCGACCAGTGTCACCGTGACAATCACCGTGACCGCCGATCCCACCAGTGCAAACGAGTTCACCGTCGACGAAAACGCTGCCGTAGGAACGTTTGTCGGTTCGGTGCAGGCTTCGAGTGCGCTCGGTAGTAATGTCGTTTACGAATTCCCGGACGCATCAATCGCATCGGCATTGCGACTTCAGCCCGATGACCACTTCAGCGGCGAAGGTGACGCGCCGGTAGTCATCATCGAATACAGCGATCTCTCTTGCTCCCATTGTGCCGAAGCACACGAAGTGACGAAGCAATTGCTTTCGAATTTTTCGAGTGAGTTGCTCATCGTCCATCGACATCTTGTCTTGGAAAATAACGGTGAGTTTATTTTCCCCAATAGCATGGCAGCGGCGAAGGCCGCCGAAGCGGCAGGCCGACAGGGCAAGTACAACGCGATGGTCGACTTGCTATTCAGTAACCAAGACGATTGGAAAGCGGCATCAGACCCGACGTCGATCTTTAATGCGTATGCCCAGCAACTGCAGATCGATTTGACGCAATTTGCGAGCGATCAACAAGACCAGGCCATCGAGGATCGGATCAATCGAGACCGAACGACGGCCCAGCAACTTGGGCTCAGTTCGACGCCGTCGTTCTTCTTCAACGGTGAAGCGATAGCCAATCCCGAAACTCTGGCCGGTTTCACCTCTGTTGTTCAGTCAAAGCTGAGTGAAGTCGATCAAACGTTCGCCCTCAATCGTCTTAATGGTGATCTGACCGTTGCCCAGACCAACGATCTTGATTTCGAAACGACGCCGAAGTTCGAGTTCATCGTCAGGGCGACTGGGGACACCACGGAATCGATCGATGTGACGGTCAATTTGTTCGACGCCAACGAACTCGCACCAGTCGCACAAGACGATTCCTATGTCGCAAATGCCGGACAAGAATTGGTGGTCAGTGCCGCCGAAGGTCTCTTGGCAAACGATACCGATGCCGATAGCACAACGCTTTATGCGAATCTGACGACCAACCCTAGCAATGGAACGGTCACTCTGAATGAGGACGGTTCATTCACCTACTCGCCAGACGCCGGATTTACCGGGACCGATACCTTCACCTATCGCGCCGATGACGGAAACTTCGCGGCAGACGAAACCACAGTTTCAATCGAAGTCCGCCAGGGACCGGTCGCGAATGCCGACAGTTACTCTACCGGTGAAGAATCTGCGTTGGTAGTTAATGTCGCCGAAGGTGTGCTTGCCAACGACAGCGATCCAGATTCTGATCCACTCACCGCGCAGCTTGTTAGCGGTCCATCGAATGGCTCGTTGACTCTCAATTCCGACGGTTCGTTCACCTATACTCCGGACACAAATTTTAGCGGCCAAGATTCGTTCAGCTACCAAGCGAACGACGGAACCAGCCTATCGAACTCCGCGACAGTGACGGTGACGGTTGAAGACCAAAACGCCTTCACCGTGGCCGAAAACTCTGCGGCCGGAACACTTGTCGGGACCCTTACCCCAGAAACAAATCTGGGAGACAACGTTCTCTTCGAGGTCGACAATCCAAACTTGCCAGGTGAATTGCGATTGGTCGCAGATGATCATTTGACCGGGGACGCCGCCGCGCCGGTCGTTTTGATTGAGTACATGGACCTCTCTTGCCCACACTGTGCGGACATCCATGCGGTGATTAAGCAACTTCAAAGCGAGTTTGGTGACGAGCTTCTGGTCGTGCGGCGTCACTTGTTGCTGTTCAATTCTGGCACCAATAGTTTTATCTTTCCGAATAGCCAAGCAGCTGCCAGGGTGGCCGAAGCGGCGGCACGCCAAGGCAAATTCGACGAAATGGTCGATCTGCTTTTCACCAACCAAGATGCGTGGCGTTCACTCGCAGACCCCACGTCTGTCTTCAATGGTTACGCCCAACAGTTGAGTCTCGATATGACTCAGTTTGCGAATGATCAAGTCGACGCCCAGCTAGAAGCTCGTATCGAACGCGATCGAATTTCGGCATCAAACTTGGGTTTGACTTCGACACCTTCATTCTTCCTGAATGGATCGACGCTCTCGAATCCAGAAACGATCGAAGCATTTCGGCCGGTCATTCAAGCAGAGCTTAATGCGGTCGACGAAGTGTTTACGCTGGACCGTTTGACCGGCGAAATCTTTGTCGCCGATTCGACCGAGTTAGACTTCGAAACGACGCCCGTGTTTAACTTAGATATCACTGCTCGCGGGACTTCAACCGAAGCGATTGATGTCGTCATTGAATTGCTCGACGTCGCTGAATAGTCGAATTAGAACATCTTAGGATTGTCACAATCCAGATGACTCTGCGAATCACACGAACCCAGTGCTCCGTCGATAGACCAAGCGTTCGGGTTCGACCCATCTGCTGACGGGCGATAACTCCGGTCATTGCTCCGAAACCGTTGCCAACGCCAATCGGCTAATCCTGAATTCGGATGCTGACGAAGCTTTAGAACAGTTGAATGCTGCCTTCTTCGGCGGCAGCCAGATCACTGTTGCGAGTCCACTGAAGAGTTGAATCTACCTGCGGTTTGTAGATCGCCCAAACAACACCGGCACGCGTGTTAATTTCAAGAGTGGCTGAGCCCGTCCCACATGCGACGCATTTCTTTTGGACCCCTTCTGCAGAAATAGGGATACCGAGTTCTGCGTTGACGCCGTACTCGAGCAAGTGGTTCTTAAATCGGCCGAACAGTTGGTTGGCCAACTCACCGATCCAGTCGATCGCATCGTCGGCACCGCCCTCGCAAAGCTGTCGTGCGGTCTCCATCGTCGAAACCAAGCAAATGAAGTAGCGGACGTTTTCTCCCGCTAATTCGATTGTCGATGAAACAATGTCTTCTTCGTACTGACACTCTTGTTGAACGCTCCGGCTTTCATCACAAAGCAAATTCACGTCGACATCACCGGTCGAATAGAATTCAAAGAGCTTCCTCAATGATTCAGTTAGACCTTCTTGGCAAACGTCGATTGCAAGTTGACTCATTTCGCCTCACCTCATTGGTGACACTGGATTTGGTAATTGGGCTCACGAAGAACTTATCTGGAGACTAGCTCGCGCCACCTCGTGAGCCCATTGCGCTAGCAGTCGGGCGTGCCGTCTAGCGATACCGGCTCGGAGCGATCGCATTTGGCATACGGTGGTCAGGTAAGTTCATTGATCGTGAGCATGGATTGCCGCCGTTGACTGAGTACTGCCAAGGGGGCATTCCACTCGCTTGGGTTCGATTTAACGATCGGGTCAAATACTGCTCTTCGCTACTTGTCACCAGAAGATACCCCTACACAAGTGGGGCGCATGTGACATTGAATTGATTGTCTAAAAACCTTCAATCAATGAGTACCTGCCCGCGTCGCCGATCCCGCACCGCGGTGGTTTACTGACACGCCGGTGACCGGCAATCGGCATCGATGACCGCTGGGCGACACGATGAGAGTGAACGCAGTCACTTAAGAAGGTGTGATCGAGGACGAACGATGGCGATCGTGATTTATGTCAACTCAATTGTCTCCGCGGTGATTCGCAGAACGCGTTCGCATAGCGGATGACTTTGTTGCCGAGAGTCCATTGCGACGGTTTCTGACAACTGTTGATGAATCTCAGGGATTAAATCTGTCGGCCAAGCAATTAAGAAATCACGGTTGGGGACCGCGGCGAATGCCTCGCCGTCGACCGTTCCGGTTAATTCCCGAATGATTTGTGTTCGGATCTCTGGAATTAGAATCCTGGCCGCGTCATAGCCATCGCCTGTTTGGATAGCAACGAGTCGAACGTCTCCCGGCATGATCGCAAGCGGCAACTGGGGTTGCGAAATGACGATGTTTCGCTTCCCCAATTCGATCGCATCAAGCGCCGTTTGATTCCAACGATCCAGATCCGCTTGGCGGACATAGGCATAACCACCGTCGTTGTCGATGACCAGACTGGAGTGGACGTCGTCGGCAAATGGGAACGTGACGGCGCTGGACAAATTGGTCAGTTTGGCACTGACTAATTGAACGCGCAACCTTGACTGAGCATCGTCCCAGTTTTCCGGAATGGCCTCCACGCTGCTTTGCAGCATTTGCAAGATCTGAGCAAACTTGTCGCGAATCGCCGTGTCAAAATTGTCGTCGTTGAAGATACCCTGCTGATACTGAGCGCACAAATTCGACATCCCAAACGAGACTTCGCCATCGGTCAGGGTCCCGATTTCGTCACCGTGCCGAAAGCCCTGATCGGGGAATTCACGTTGTAAAACTTTCAAGACGCGGTCGGTAAACTGTTCAATCATCAAGATACCGACAGCTTCGTTTCAACGGAGAAGGATCACACAGCGATTTATATTCAGCCTACAATCGATTTTCTGATTCCGCAATGATCGCCTTCCGACCGTGGTACGGAGATTCTCACCGATGCAACGTCAACGTCCCTCCGGCAACACGCTTTGCCAACGTATCGCGGCACTTCTGCTGCTGTTGGTAGTGAATCCCCAATTGAGTAGCGTCGCACAGGAAATTCCCGAACCGATCATCGGCACCGTCGATCGTCAGCCCTTTGAAGCTGGCGTCAAACGATTCGTTCAGGCATTGGAAATCGCCGGCAGTCCACTCCCTGCGGCCGATCAACAAACGCTTCGGCAGCTTTGGCAAGAGAACGATCAAACCAAAGTCGTTCGCGAGATCCAGACCGTCCTCGATCGGCACTGCTTGGCGATCGTTTCGATCAACCCGGAAAGCCGTGTCAAAGTTGCGATCGGTCCGGCAAAACCGATGCTTGATCAAAACGGCTGGACGAATCATCTGGTCAAAGTTGTCAACGAGGCGGGCGTCACTGCCCCTCTGGTTTGCACCAGCCCACAAGCCGCACCGATGGTCCGGCGAAGCTCATCGTCTCCAGACCCTGAACTGTCGATCACACCTGCCGATGCCCAACGTCGTTGGCTGGACATCGCGATGTACGACTCGCAGCCACTGCATCGCAACTTAAGTGGCCTCGGAATCGAATATCGCATCGTTCAGCTTTACAGCCGCGACGCGGGAAAACGTGAAGCCACCCTCGCCATGGATGTTGGCCAAGGGACTCAGGACCTGGGATTTCGCAACGAGATTTCTTTGCTATTTGATTGTCGCCCGTCTGTTCCCGTCAACTTGGTAATTCGCGATCATGACGGCACGCCAACAACATGTAGCCTTCTGGTAAAAGATCAACGCGGCAGGATTTATCCGAATCCTTCGCGGCGTCTTGCTCCGGATTTTTTCTTTCACAATCAAGTGTATCGTGCGTCCGGAGAATCGCTGAACTTGGCACCCGGTACCTATCAGATCACTGCCTACCGCGGTCCCGAGTATCACACCGCACACGCCAGCTTGCGAGTGAACGAGGGCCAGCCGGCGAGGCTGGAATTTGATCTTCAACGCTGGATTCATATGGCACGCTATGGCTGGTTCTCCGGTGACCACCACGTCCATGCCGCCGGATGCGCCCACTATGAGAATCCAAGCCAGGGGGTGAAGCCCGAAGATATGTTGCGACACCTCGTAGGTGAGGACCTGAACGTCGGTTGTGTGTTGAGCTGGGGACCGTGTTGGTACTTTCAAAAACAATTCTTTGAAGGTGATGTGAGCAGCCTTTCCAAACCCGGCTACCTCATGCGATACGATGTCGAAGTCAGTGGCTTTCCCTCTTCGCATGCCGGGCATCTCTGTCTGCTTCAACTGAGCGAAGACGATTACCCAGGGACCGATCGCATTGACCAATGGCCTTCATGGACGCTTCCGGTGTTACGTTGGGGAAAAGAGCAAGACGGCGTCGTTGGGTACAGCCACAGCGGTTGGGGCTTGGCGTTGCCAGACTATTTGCCGGGAGGTGGTCGCGGCAACCTTCCCAGGCAATGGGGTGGCAATCAAGGTCCGGGACGTGCGGCTGATCGTCTTCCCGATTATGCAATGCCACCCTTCGACGGCATCGGTGCGAACGAATACATCGTGACTGCGGCTCATGACGTTTGCGATTTTATCAGTGCGGTCGACACACCGGCGATCTGGGAATTGAATATCTGGTACCACGTCTTGAACTGTGGTTTTCGAACGCGCATTAGTGGCGAGACCGACTTTCCATGCATCTACGGAGAACGCGTCGGTCTGGGGCGTAGCTACGTTCAAGTCCCATCGATCAACGATGCCGCCGAACTCGATTACGTCAGTTGGGTCCAAGGCCTCAAAGCAGGACGCAGCTACGTCGGCGACGGGATGTGTCACTTGCTCAATTTTTCAATCGGGGAATTTCCTTTGGGAGGCACCGCCGATGAAAAAGGGCGACCGAGTGAATACCGTGTTGATCGCTCAGGAAAACAGACCGTGCGCTGCGAAGTCGCCGCGATGTTGCCGGCCGAACAAGATGATGCCGGACGGGCGATCGCACAGCGTCGGCTTGACGAAAAGCCTTACTGGCACCTCGAGCGTGCACGCGAAGGTCGCAGCCGAAAAGTCCCGGTCGAATTGATTGCTGGCGGGCAGGTCGTCGGTCGGAAAATGATTGAGGCTGACGGTAAACCGGTGAGCCTTGAGTTCGAGCTTGACGTGCAATCATCGACCTGGGTCGCCGTTCGCGTTTTGCCATCGATGCACAGCAATCCAATCTTCGTCACCGTTGATGATCAGCCGATCCGTGTTAGCCGCCGAAGCGCACAGTGGTGCCGTGATGCCGTCGACGTCTGCTGGGCTCAAAAACGCGGGAACATCCGCCCCGAAGAATTAGACGAAGCCAAGCAAGCGTATGACGAAGCCAAAGCGATTTACATCAAGCGAGCCGAAGAAGCGATCGGTGAGTAGTCTCTGTCGCGTAGCGGATGCCGCCGAGGCATTCAGAAGGTCACCGTATCCATCGCTTTCAGGATCGATAGACCTCTAAGTTCGAGCCGCTCGCTTGTCACGCCTAAACCAGCGGCGACGCGGTCGGTGGTCGGCACCTTGCTCGACCGCCGCAAGTTTTCGTTGCAGGTGCTCAATCACTTCCAGGCGTTTTGATGCTTCATGCTGTGCCGATAACAGCAACGGCAGAACTCCGTTTGTGACTGGTCGCCTTGGTTCGTCATGTGTTTCCTGAAACAGTTGGACCAAGTCGCGGCCAAACCGTTGCATCCGTTCGATCGACTCCGCTTTTGCATCGCATTCACGCTCGATATCGATCCCCGGTTTTGATGCCTTCATCGCTTGCCGAACCATCTTGGCAAGCAACTCAGGATCATGGGGTGGAAAGAGTTGTTCGGGAGAGTCAGCTTGTTCTCGATGAACGGGAATGTCGGATAGCAACACTTGCTTTCCGAGCGTTCTTGCTTCTTCCACCGAAGTGCTCCAGCCTTCAAATAGGGATGGCTGCACAATCAGATTTGCATTGCGATAAAGCTGCCACTGTTGCTCACGCGGCACCATCCCAAGGATTCGAATTCGATCGTCCAGTTGATGCTCACGGATGAATCGCTCGAGTCCTGGGAAATGATCGGGATTACGACCGTCGATGGTCGCGCCAGAACAAACCAACAACGGAGTCCGGCCTTGCTGTTCGGTCCTCTGTTGGTTGATCAGATGCCATGCTTCGAAGACGACACGATGATTCTTGTGCTGCCAGAACTGGTATGGCAGGTAAACATAGGGCTCGTCAATTTGCAACTGCCGCATCACATCGGTCGGATCAGCGTCGGTCGCCGACGCCGGCGGCAGGGTTCGGAATCGTAGGACATACGTACGATCTTCGGCTTCAGGGAAAAACTGCTGCATGTCGGCCTGAACCGACGCGCTACTGCAAACGATGCGATTACAGGATGCCGACAGAAACGAAAACAGCTCGTCGCGGTGGCGCAGTTCCGCGTCTGAGAAAAACTCCGGGTAGTGCTTGTGTTGCAGATCGGTGATCCAACCGACGCACTTTCCTTTGAAGGGAACGACCGGTGGAGTAATTGCGGGAAAGAGCACGTCACAGTGTTCGTTAGCGACACGCGACATGAGTTCATTGCGGCGGTCGAGATCTTGCAGCAAATCGTCTTCGATCAGATGGACCCGGAACCAGGGACGATCGTCAAAGCCGGCGTCGTCAACGAGCTTTTCGTGTAAAGATGAGGGGACGAAGGCAACCACTTCCGGGGCCTCATCGTCGGGCAAACTAGCTAGACCTTCCAGGCAATTGCGAACGTAGTGAAGGCCGGCAACCCAGCCAGCCCATTGGCGAATGCTATCCTGCAGCAGCCAAAATGCGATCCGCATCCGTGCTCTCCGTTATTGTTCGAATCCATCGAGCGTAGATCGCTAGCCCGTCTTCTAACTGTGTCATTTGATCCAACACATAGTCGCCTTCGGTCGGGACGTCCACCGACCAGTGTTTCGGGTCTCCGGAAGACTGCTCACCGGAAAAACGAAGCGTATGGCGATCACTGAACTGCTTCAAGAACAACTGTGCGATCGTTTTAATTTGTACCGAAGTTCCCGAGGCGACATTCAAATAACGCGGCTGCCTCACAATGTCATCGTTTGGCGTATTGATGAGCTTGCCGATTAGTCTTGCGATGTCGTGGGAAAAAATAAAGTCCCGGGTTTCAGTCCCATCGCCGAATAACATCACTTCGCGGCTGCGTTTGGCCTTTTGGAAAATGTCCCAAAGGACTTGCTTCCTTAGGCCGGGACCGAACGAACTAAAGATCCTTAAGTTGACCGTGTGAATCCCATGTCGTTCCGCATAGTGATCCGTGATCAATTCACACTGACGCTTGTGTTTTCCGTACGGCGATACTGGCCGGGCCGGTGTCCGCAATGTGATCGGCAACCGTTCTGGCTGACCGTACACTGCGGCGCTCGAAAGGTTGACCAAATGGGTTCCGGGGGAATGCTTGGCAACCGCCTCGTACAACGCTTCGGTCACCGTCACGTTGTTATGGAAGTCACGTTTCGGATCTTCAATCGAAGCGCGGACACTGGCCGAACCGGCGCAGTGGATCACCCATGCCGGACGTTCCTTGGAAAGTATCATTCCCAGGCGCGCATCGGGCATGCGAAAGTGATAGCGTCGATCGACAACATGATCGGCGGGTGAATCGTTCGATCCGCTCAAGTAGATCAGTCGATCACAACTCGGCCGCAAGACCCGTCCGATCGTCGAACCAAGAAAGCCAGACGCACCCGTGACCAAAATGGTTTTCGGTGCCATTCATTTAGCCTTGCTTTCGAACTGCGACGGCGACGCCATAACCCAGTTCGCGGTACTTGGCCGAACTGAAGTCGGGGTTGTTTCCGACGACGCGATCCCAGACTTGCTCTAGGTAGCGATGCTGTGGATGGGTGATGTCATCGAGCACGATGACGCCACCGACCGCCAGTCGAGGCAGTACCGTTTCCAAGTCTGCTTGGGCACCGTCTTCGGAGTGGTCGCCATCAACGTTGATCAAGTCGAATTGATAGCCCGGATGATCGGCAAAGAATTGCGGAACGGTTTCGTGCGAATTACCCGAGATCAATTGCAGCGAACCGCGGTGTCCAAGGTTAGAAAGTTCTTCGGAGACAAAGTCGGCGCCGGGATTCGGCATTCCCGCATAGTTCTCCATCCAGAGGTCGAACCCCGTGATCGCACACTCGGGGGCAACCGAAGAGACCACGGCCAGACTTCGTCCGCGTCGGACACCGATTTCCAGGTACCGTCGCGGTCGCAGTAGTTTTGCCGACGCATGCAAGAATGTTAGCAAGTCCGCGTAGTGCCAATCACGACCAAAGTTGGCTCGACCGGTGTCGTAGTAGCCTTTCAGAAACTGCAAGTAATCGTCGTCTGTCAGTCGATCCATCATCTGGCGAATTTCGCCGAGCGTTTGATCGCTGGTTGCCATCCGAACGATTGTCTGTGCGCTGATTTGAACCGGTTCGAGCCATTGGGTCCCGGCGGTCGTATAAACCGTTCGGCAAGCGGCACCGCCGGCGGCTTGGTCACATCGCAGGATTTCGTTTTCGGTCTGCAGCATCGTATGGAATCCGTTCCAGGGTATTCGCTTGTGGTCAAACATCGCTCGACGGCTCAAAAATCCTCTCTCGGATCAGTCTAAGCAGTTGAACACGAAAGATTCGGCTTAAGTCATTTCACTCTCCCATTGGGAGAGTCGGGCCTTCAGGCCCGGAGAGGGCACCCTCCCCGGCCGTTTGCTCGTCCGACCCTCCCGCAAGCGGGAAGGTGTTATCCAGATGTTTAAACCCAAAGACTCGTGTTTGCCTGCTTAGCGAGCACGCGCAACGAGCCCCCACCGTAGCAATGAGGGTGAATTCCAAGCAAGGGAGATTTAGGGCCTGCGATTTGCTTTCAATCGACTGGGAGACCTTCAATTTCCAAACGTGCTTTGGATCATCACGTACATTTTTCCTTCGTTGTCGGAAGGCTCTAGATCGAACATTCGCAGGTAAAGACGACCTGATTTCTTATTAACAAACTTTTCGCCGGGCTTGATCGGGAATGGCTTTCCGGACTCTAGTTCAGCCGGTGAGTTGGCGATCACGCCGATCAGCGTACCAATTTTAATGCGTGAATCACGCGGTCGCTGTTTGTCGGGAATCTCCAAACCTTCCGGGCCGGTTTCTAAAACCACTTTCCAAGTCCCGCGGACTTCGATGTGAACCGGCATGTCTGCTTGCAGCGTCACGCCGCTGTCCTGCCATCCGTCGGCGGCTTCCACGTTGACCAGCTTGCGATCCTTCATCGTTTGCATTTGCATGATTCGATTCAGGCCGGCTTCTGCTTCGGCATGGTTGGGGACCAATCGCACCATCGCCTCAAAGACTTCGCGGGCTCGATCGAACTGCTTTTTTCGCTCGTATTCGCCCGCTAGTTTATCCGCTTTGATGATGAATTCTCGGTGCAAACTCAGTAACTCGGGATCACTGGGGAGTTCTGGCTGATTCGCCGCCGCTTGCTGCAATTGGAGCTGGTAGTTGCGTTTAGCCTGTTCCTGCTGTCGCTGTAGACGTTTCATCGAAGACGTTTGGGCGACACACTGATTCGCCACGCAGAACATGATCGCGATACAAAACAAAGAAAGGCCGCAAAGCCGAAACGACAGCGAAACCATTAGACAAACCCGAACTCAGAAGAAAACACGAACGCCGAACTCAAAATCACCGCCGATGGTGCACTACACCGGACAACGCACCGGCAAGCCTACCTCAAAAACGACCTTACCGGCCAAGATGTACCCATTTAGCCGTTTGACCGATCGCTAGTCATCTTCGGTCGCGCGACGCTAATGCAACTCGTTTAGATCCAATCGGTAGAGGACTTGATTGTAATCGTGCCGTGGAGTTGGCTCGGCGGTTTTTGAAAACGTGTGAGTATAAGTCGCCTCGAAGAGTAATTCGGGCGAGTCTTCGGCGACAAATTCGGGATGCAACTGCGGATTGTAAAACGTGTAACGGTGATGGGTCACGACATGAATCGCGTTCGCCCAAGGCCCCAACGGCGAGTCTGATTCGGCATACCAGATCTCGCCCAGGTGAGATGTCTCGCCACCGAGTTGTGTGAATACCGTCACCCATTTTTTGCGATAGCCGTTCCAGGCGATGGAACCACGGTGGGGACGAATCTGTTGTCGATTGTCGGCGGATGGAATTGTTGTCTGTGGTAAAAGGGGTTCCCAGGAGCTCGGATCGAACCACGCTTCGAATGTGGCTCGGCAGCGAAGGCTGGGCAGCGGATCACCAAACAAGATCCAACGTATGCCATCGGCGTCTTCCCAGAGAACCGAGTGACCTTGGGGCAGTGCGTCGGGTTTCGGTTTACCGGAATCCAATCGCCAAATCGATTTTGTTGCGGCAAAACGCTTTTGGGATTCATCCCACACGCACAGCCCGACCTCTGATTCAGTCAGGGGGGGCTTGATTTTTGAATAGGTCGCTACCAATCGATCGGAGCCATCGTTTGCTCGTAAACTTGCGTACCCCATCAGCCAAGTCGGGCCATCACCAGGCATCTCGGCGATATTGCGAGGTCTACCATTCTGGTCGGTAATGTATTCGTATCGCAGCTTGATGGGTGGTTTCCAATCAGTTCGATTCCAAATGGGAGTGGTCGCTCCGATCGATTGAAAGAGGCCAAGCGGATACCGGGCGAGTGTGGTATCGCCCCAGGCCCAGTGTATCCGCCCACGGTGCACGACGTTTTGAACGCTATCGCACCCAAGGATTGATTGCTCGCGCCACTCCGTATGTTCGCCGAACGATTGGCTTTCGGCGAATAAACCACCACCGGTAATCCGGCCCAGTCGCTTTGCCGGTAATTCTCGTTTGACTTCAACGGTCAGTTCGCCACCCGGAGTCGGAGTCAGACGCACTCCGCGGTAGCCGAAAGCGTCTTTAGGGACGTTGTAACCATGACCTTCGATGTGAAACCAAACAGGCTCATCCATCAATTCAGGTAGATCGAATGCAATCACCCCCGCGTTGTCGGACACAAACCGGATCCCATGCGTGGTTCGTAATTCGACCAAGGGTACAGGCCACCGGTTCTCCGAATCGATCACTCGGATTCGGCATGGCTCCCTCGCCAATGCCAACTGACCGAACAGGATCATGACCAGGGCGACTCCGCCGATCCGCCATTGAAAGCCGTATCGATCGCATCGCAGGGTAAGACGAAAAAATTTCATGCGTGATCCACCGCCAATTGAGGTATCCGTAGAGAGGGAGTTGGCCGACGCATCGTACGGATTCGCCGACTCGGTCGCTTCGCCCTTGCAAGGCAGTTTACATCGGTAGAAAATTCAGTAGATACCCGAATACAGGTACATTCAAGTTCGCGAGTCGCTGGCTTGAATCGCAGGGCAACGGTTCTAGGCTTTGTTGACGTTTGCCCGATGCGATCACATTTAACACAATGAGTTCGGAAAGCGTTTCAAAGCCGATGTTCATTGACGTTCATTGGCAGACGATTTTTAAAAGTCAATTTGCATGTCGATGAGCATGAGACAAATCAAACAAACGTGGTGTTTTGGCCTGATGCGTTTTTCAATCCATTGTGATTCTTTTCGCGTGATCGCGGCAGGCGCGTTGTTGGTGTCCCTTGTTGCAGGATCGCCGTACACGAACGCCGATGGGGGACCGCAGGATCATTCGTTCGAGCTTCCCGGTATCGATGATTCGGTTGTCAAATTGACCCGCCGATCGGCATCGCCGGTGAACGTGATTTTTCTCGTTGGTACCGAATGTCCCCTGGTCAAGATTTATGCAAGCCGAGTTTCAAAGACGGTGCAGGAGATCAACCGGTCTCACCCCAAGCATTCACCTGCCGTCCGCCTGATTGGTTTGTGTAGCACTGTTCAGGATTCGATCGACGACCTTCAGGCGTTCGCCGACGATCAGCAAATCGAATTTACTCTTGCGAAAGATTTTGACGGAAGCGTCGGAAAGCGACTTGGCGCGACGCGGACTTCCGAAGTCCTTGTCCTCGATCAGGATCTTGCCATTCGTTACCAAGGCCGCGTCGACGATGAATATGAACCGGGCGTTTCGAGGACGAAGGTTACTCGACACGATTTACGACAAGCCATTGACGAAATCCTTGCCGGTCGGCCGGTCTCGGTTCCGGTGACCAAGCCGGTCGGCTGTCTGATCGGCTACGCCACCGAAGGTCCCGTGACGACAGAACTGACCTACACTCGTGACATTGCACCGATCTTGGATCGGCAATGCAACGAATGTCATCGCCGAGGGGACATCGGTCCGTTTGCCCTGACCGACTATGCCGAAGTCGTCGGTTGGGGGCCGATGATGGTCGAAGTGATCGACGAGCAACGGATGCCGCCATGGCATGCGGACCCAAAGTTTGGCACGTTTGTCAACGCGCGACACATGCCCGATTCTGAGAAACAGATGGTGAGAGACTGGGTTGACGGTGGGATGCCGTACGGCGACCTCACCGATCTGCAAAAAGAAACAAGCCCGGCGTCACTGGCAATTGCCGACGACGGGAGTGAATGGCAGTTCTCTCGTGAACCCGATTTGATTGTTTCGATGTCGGACCATTCGTTCGAAGTTCCGGCCGACCAGTCCGTCGACTACCAATACTACGTCGTCGATCCTGGATTTAAAGAAGACACCTGGGTCGTTGGGACCGAAGTGCAACCCGGGAATCGTTCTGTCGTTCATCATTGTATCGTCTTTATTCGACCGCCCGACGATGCCAACTTTCGAGGCGTCGGTTGGCTGGGTGCCTATGTTCCAGGCCAGCGGGGAGCCGAGTTTCCCGAAGGATATGCCCGCCGAATTCCTGCAGGGTCAAAGTTGGTTTTTCAAATGCACTACACCCCCACGGGGACCAAGCAAACGGATCAAACCCGGATTGGGCTTCTGCTCGGCAAGGAAGAGAACGTCACTCACGAAATTATTACTCTAACCGCAATAAATAGCGAGTTCGAGATTCCGCCAAACGCCCAAGACCACGCCGTTCGAGCTTCCATCAGGCGACTTCCCGAGCGTGGCGAATTGTTGGCGATCGCGCCGCATATGCACTTAAGAGGTAAAAGCTTTCGTGTGTTTGCCGAACCAATCATGTCATCACCGGACTCGCATGCATCGGACAATCCTGGCCGTTCGGAAATCTTACTTTCCGTTCCCCATTACGATTTCAATTGGCAGCACGTTTACGCCTTCGCCGATCCGTTACCGCTTTCATCGGTCGACAAGATTTGGTTCGAAGCGACGTTTGATAACTCATCGAGCAACCCATTCAATCCCGACCCCGCCGCGGCCGTCTTTTGGGGCGACCAAACGGATGAAGAAATGGCGATCGGCTTCTTTGAAGTTTCCATCCCACGTCAGCCGATTGCGCAACGTACTCGAACGGTCAAAGCAAAACCTGATTCGCCTCAGCTAAACGATGAAGAACGACGACGGGCGAAGCAATTCGCCGAACAGTACATCCACCGCTGGGATGCCAATCGTGATGGCAAACTTGTCAGCGAAGAACTACCGAAATCAATTGCCCGATTTGGCATGGATCAACTCGATCGAAATCGTAACGGTGTACTCGAAACCGACGAAATCGAGAGACTTTATCAACAACACCTGAAGAAACCTGCTTCTCGATGACTCGCTTTTTGATTCGTTTCTTCGCTTCGGCAGTTGACCATCCCTTCCTTGTTTCTGCATTCTTGCTTGTCCTGACTGTAGTCGCGACGATCGCTCGGCATGATCCGAGCTTGATCAGGGATCCGATTGACAATCTGTTTGCGAACGACAATCCCGCCGTTATCGAAAAGGTACCGACACCGTCGGCACCTCCGGCGGCCACAGTTCGCACCGGTCGAGTTGCCGGTGGTGTCCGTGGGGGACAACTTCAGATCAACGACAACGACGTCGTGATGATCATTCAAAGTGACGAGTTCTTCTCTTCACGAGGAAGCGAAGCGATCTCGACCATCGTCGATGATCTTCGATCGCTTTCGATTGTCGATCAATTGTTCTGGATGGGAGACACACCGCCGATCAATCTCTTCGCGTTACGTGATGCTGTGCTTCCCAAGCCTTCTTCGTCGGAACAGCAATTCGCCCGCGCACGCCAGCGTGCACTCGAGCATCCGCTGATCGCAGGGCAGTTGCTTTCCGAAGACGGTCAAACGCTACTGATCTTTATTAAGCTGGATTGGCTGTTCGTCGAAGGTGATCAAGAAACGGTCGAGACGCTCAAGTCGACGGTGACGAAGACGGCAGATCGGTTTCCAGAATTAAACATTGACGTTCAAGTTGCCGGACGTGTTCCGACGACCGTCGCGATTTTGGAATCGCGCGATCGCAACGAAAAACGATTTGTTTGGATCGCATTGGGGATGGTTACCGTTCTGGCAACGATCTTGTTTCGAGGGCTGGCGAGCGTCTTGATCGTGTCGGCGCCGCCGATAATTGGTGTCTATTGGTCGCTCGGGGCGTTGCCGCTGTTTGAACTCCAGGACAATCCTTTTAATCAAATCGTGACGCCGGTTTTGATCGGTATGGTGGGGTTCACCGACAGCATTCATTTATTCCTTGATATCCGCCGTCTCCGTTCCAATGGGATGACGTCTCGCGAAGCAGCCAAGCAAGGAGTCATACGTGTCGGCTTGGCTTGTTTCTTGACGTCCCTGACCACTGCGATCGGACTCGGTTCACTCGCTTTGGCCGAAAACGAGGTGGTGCGTGAGTTCGGGATGAGTTGTGTGATGGGAGTCGGCCTATCATTCTTGGCAGTCTTGCTCGTCATTCCGCTCGCATCTGCCTCGAAGCTCGGTGATCGGATTCAGACGGCCTCGAAAGAAAACGTCGTCGACCGACATCTTGCAAGAATCGGTCCCTTGATCGACTGGACGATTCGACATCATCGGCCGATGGGCATGGTGGCGATCGGAGGCACCGTCGCGTTGCTTCTGGTTAGTTTGCAAATGAATCCTGATCAGCGCGTCGCGATGCTGTTGCCGACCGGATCACCCGCGCTAAAAGCGATGGAGACGCTTGACGAATCAATGGGGGGGACAGAGACAGCGACTGTGCAAGTTGATTGGTCAAAAAGTGTTCCGCGTGGCTCTGAGGAGATCCGGATGGTCATCGCGGAAGCACAGGCGATTCTCGATGAAGAAGAGTTGATCGGTAGTCCCGTCTCCTTGCAACGATTCATCGATGTATTGCCAGGTGATCCGGATGCGGCCGGACGGCTATCGATCACCGAACTGTTGCCGCCGCCACTAAAGCACGCCTTCTATAAGCCGGATGACAATTCTGCGGTTGTTCGTTTCAAAATTCGTGATGTCGGAATTGCCGCATACGCGCCGGTCTTCAAACGTATCGACGAACGTTTAAACGGTGTAATGGAGGAACATCCGGACTTTAATCTGTACTTGAGTGGCAGGCCGATCGGCCGTTGGAAGAATCTATACCAAGTCGTGCTTGATCTGGTTTACAGTCTCGGAAGTGCATCGGTGATCATCTTCGTCGTCTTGACGATTGCATTTCGGTCATTGCGGTTAGGGCTCATCGCGATCGTCCCAAATACTTTTCCCCTAGCATTTACCGGGGCATGCTTTTACTGGATGGGCCAGTCACTCGAGATTGCTGCCGTCTGCGCTTTTACCGTTTGTTTGGGTATCGCAGTCGACGACACGATTCACTTTCTTTCACGCTACCGGACAGATAGCGAGCAAATGGATCAAGATGATGCAATTCGCTCGGCGTTCGTTAGCACGGGAAGTGCCCTGATCATGACAACAGTAATCCTCGTCCTTGGTATCTCTTCGGTGCTGATCAGTGGGATGCGCGAGCAGCGTATCTTCGCACTGATCACGTGTCTGACGATTGGATCCGCACTGCTGGGCGACCTGCTGTTGCTGCCGCCGTTGCTGGCTTGGTTTGGTAAATCCAAGCGGGATACGGAAGGAACGTCGGAAATGCCTGTCGTTACCGAAGGTGACGTTCGATCAACTGAATGAACGACTGCGATGAGTCGATCGCACCTGACACCGTACTCTCGGGGAACAGGGCCTTAGGGATAGTGCCAGCCCCTGCTCGCTGGTACAACGTGACATGCTTGGCAATGTATTCACCCGGCGTCGCCGATCGAAGCGTCGCGTCGAGTTTTTCGACATCGACCATCGACCGAGCTTTCGTGATTGCTTGGGCATACGATGGTTTTTCGTCAAAGAGATAGTCGTGGAACGATTCAAACTGTTCTCGATCGGCAAGCCAAACCGCGACGGCAAGTTTTGCAAGTTCACATGCTTCGGCATGACTCGCATGAGTTGTTTTTACCGAAGCATTGCATTCCTTATCTAAGGGTACCGGTAGCGAGATCACTGCCAATTGATCACCAAAGTGTTTTCGAGCTTGTTCTAACGATTGGTGGGTCCGTTGACAGTGTGGGCATGTGTAGTCGAACATTTCGACAAATACCAATTCAGCATCCGGCTTGCCGACTAGTGGCCATGAACTCGTATCGAGTTTGATATTTCTCAGCAATCGGGCCGTCTTGCTTACCGTTTCAGTCGGTGCCGCGCCGTTGGAAGGCGTAACTTCAGCGGCAACCAGCGAGACCGGACTAAAGAACGACATCATCAAGGCAACGACTTGGTGGTCATGAGATGTCTCTCCAAGTGAGAGGGGCGGAGCTTCGAACAGCATCGATTCTTCAGCGGCCTCTACCGACGTTGCCTCGCCCGCATCCGTATCGCCAGCGTTCGAGTCGCTTGTCGCAGGGACCGAATAGTCAATCACTTCGTACGTCACCGGTGCGGCGGTCGAGAACTGGAGTCCGATCATCGTAGCGACCAGCAACGCAGCGACCGAAGCAAGCACAGATTTTGAAAGTCCACGGCGGGTTTGACCACTGGTCAGATAGGCGGCCAGAACAATCAATCCAGCGGTATGGGCTGCCAAACAATAGGGACACAAATGTTGAAGCCAGAAGAACTGTAGGCCAATGAACCATAAAGCTGCTCCGGCGATCGCGAACGCGACCACTCCGATCGCTGTCCAACGCAGCCTAATCCCACGAAGACTCGTGGGGGTCCACACCAATAAACCGATCATGGTCGTGTGGGCAACGATAGCGGGAATGCTGACCGGAACCGACAGGACCGACGACCATCGGCTATTTAAAACATTCGAGCAGTCGAATAAGTCACCACCGCAGCCGGCTACGCCGGACGAGGTCAGTGACGCCCAGGCGAGGTAGAGACTCGTCACCAGCGCGATCGATGAACCGCCAATCATCGCCCACCAGTTTGCCGAATACTCGAAAATCTCTTTTCCAGACTCTGCAGATTTTTTACCACCGATCGGCCCATACATCGGGTGGTATCCGGTCGGTTGGTTTCTCAATTTTGGACGGTAAATATCAGCAAGAGACATGGCACAGCGTTCTGGTTGTGGTTGTAAAATCTCGGTGTTCGCCCCACCTCCCTGATAGGCATCAACAATGTTGTGTGCGTCGACACGTCGCGCATTGATACGCACTTATCGTGCCAACGCAAGCAAATCGGCGCCACGATCGCTTTTCAAAGCCGACCGGCAAGTCTGATGGCACGATCGTCTGGCGAGGACGCCGCCATAAAATCGGGCGAAACGGTTTCACTGACCGATCGTATTCACTGACCGACCGTAAAAAGCAGGCGTCTACTTCGGCGAATGGGCTTCGACGGATTGGGCGATTAAATCACCGTCGACCTCGGCAACTTCAGCCAATACTAAGAAGCCTTTGCGCAGCACATCTTCATCCGCCGGTTGACCGTCCAGTGTGATTGATGCGGTCGCAGAGACTTCGGTATCAACCAGTCCGTGCCGGAAATCGCGGATCATTAGATGATCACCAGCGACTACTTCGATCATGCCTCGGACGTTCTGTTTCACTGGCATCAGTTTCGCTGGCAACTTGACCACATCGGCGTACATGATCTGAGAGCGCATGACGTCGGATTGGACTCTCGAGCGGATGCTAACCAGTTCTCGCGATCGGCGGTTGATCGTATCGAGCGACCGGTTGATGCGAAGGCGATTTTGTACCGACCGCACTCCGGCAAGGTCTTCGACCGCGTCTTGGACTTCGATGCGGTCAGCGAAACTGGGCACTTGACCACGTAATTCGACCCGACCGGCGATCACCCGTGCGTGGATGTCCGGCGAGAGAAGATTGAAATTAGATTTCAAGCCATCACGAACGTCGAGTTCTATTTTTAGATCCGGCACCGGTCTCGATGCTGGCTCGTCTGCCGACACGGCGAAAGGAGCGATTATCAGGCCCAGTAGAGCGATCGACGATGGAAACTGGCGCATGGCACTGTCCCTCCAAAAGAATAGGTGAAAAGAGTAGGTAAGCAATCTCATGCTCGTCTCGTGCCAATCGACAAGCCAGCGGTATGCCCGACAGCCAGCCCGACTGTTAATCGTTATTTTCGACCATGGAAGCCCCGGGTTTTCAGAGCCATCCGAGTCCTTTTCGTCCGAATGAAACCGATCCAGCTTGGTTGAATTCTGACCAAGCGAATAGTCCGGTACCAAAATGAGAGTGGGAGCAACCGAACGATTTCACAACGACTGAAATCATGTCATTCAGCGATAGCAGTGACACGGAAGAGAGCAGAAGTACGTGGTCATCAGGTTCAACCGAACGCAGTGAAATTCGTTCGCCACCGCATTTGGTATGGCGGTTGCCCAGATCGTGTTCCATTCAATCAAACACCCGCGGAACGATCTTCCGCAAGAAATCTGAGGAGACCTTCCGATGCGTTTTGTTTGCCTTTTTGCGGCTGCCATGATGGCGATACCGACCGTTGCCGAGGAGCAGCCCGATGACACTATGATGGAAAAAATGCAGGGACGCTGGGAGATTGTTGAAGGGTGGAATCGTGGGCAGTCGCTCGCCAAATCTGAAATCGAAGGCTCCTACGTGATGGTGAAGACCAACCAAATCACGACTTTTGATTCCGACCAGCGGCAGACTTATCAGGCGATGTTTCGAATTGATGATAGTAAGAAACCCGTTCGTATTCAGATGACTGCGCTCCCTCGAACCAGTCCCGCCGAAGAGAATAACTCGCTGAAGCAGCCCACCGAGAAACAACCTGCGGCATCTGGGATTTTGAAGTTCGTCGATGAGGGGAAGTGGGTTCTATGCTACGCGCTACCTGGGGCAGAGCCACCGACCAAATTCGAATCCGCGAAGGGAAGCAAAACCATGATGTTCGTGATGGAGCGTCGCAAGGTTGACGATGGTCTCGTTCAATCTATCTCTCCACAAGAGTGATTGATCTGTGTTGATGATTTCAATCAGGTCAATTCATGAATCCGATCCTGCAAGCACCGTCGTCCCAGGCGATACCCCCGCCACATCGTTTGCGGACGCCGGTGTTTGCGTTAATTAATCCAAAGTCTGGTGCTGGTCTTGCTCTCGGTGTAGAGCGTCGCTTGGTTCAACAGGCGTCCGACCATCAAGTCGACTTGATTGTCCAACGCACCGATTCGGCGAAGCGTGATGCTGTGGCTTCGGCCATCGAAGCGGGAGCGAAGACAATCGTTGTGGTGGGTGGTGACGGCACGATTTCGAAAGCAGCGAGCCATGTCGCGAAGAAGAATGTTGATGTTGGCATCGTTCCCACGGGAACGGCAAACTTGATCGCGAAGTCACTGGCGATTCCGGAGGACCCGATGGCGGCCGTTGACGGCTTATTCGGTCGTCATCGCATCGCCAAAATCGACGGTATGGTTCAAAACGAAAACATCGCCTTCTCGCATGTTTCGATGGGAACATACTCTCGAATCGCCCAGCGAGAGAATTGTACGACAAAACGCTATTTTGGGAAGTTTGCCTATCTTCTGTGCGCACTTCGCGAGGTGGTCATTGGTCGCGACTGGGCTTTTGAAATCTCGATAGATGGCCAGACGCAACGGCGGCGTGCCTCACTAATCATGGTTGCCAACGTTCGCCCGCTCGGGATTGGCGAGTTGGTCTGGGGGGAGCATATCGATCCAAGTGACGGGGCGCTTGACGTATGTTTGGTTCGGGCGAAAGGACTTCGGCGTCACGCGTCGCTTTTCTATCACGCCTGGCGCGGCAACACGGCTGCGAGCGACGAGATCGAATACTTCCGTGCAAAGTCAACCATCCAGGTGCATTCGATCGCAGGTCTTCCCGTCCGTGCTGATGGCGAAGTGTTAAATCAAACGATGATCGATATTCGCCTTCGCCGCGCGGTGCTTTCTGTCATCGTTCCGTCCACGCCAACCGGGAACTAGGGCATTCAGCATGCATTCTTCGAACACCGCTCTTTTGATGATGAATCGCAGCGCCGGACGTGCACAGGTAGACCGACTTTCCGAACGACTTGGTTTTGCGTTCGAATCTTACGGAGTCAACCTTCAGACATTTAGCTGGGATCATACCGAAGTCGATCAAATCAAATCACGCGTCGAAAAAGCGATCGCCGATCGAATCACCACCGTCATCGCTGCCGGTGGTGATGGAACGGTTTCCCGAATCGGTCAAATGTTGATCGGGAGCGATACTCGACTCGGAATTATTCCACTCGGCACGGCAAATTTGATCGCCAAAGAACTCCGAATACCGCTCGATATTGAAGACGCAATCAACGTTATTGTTGAGGCTTCGGCAATACGGAAAATCGATGGGATGCGTTGTCTGGACCGGACCTTTTTTTCACACGTCAGTATGGGGACCTATTCACGTCTCGCCGAGCTCGCCACACCAGCTCAGAAGGCACGGTTTGGCAAGGCCGCATATCTTTGGCATGGTGTCCGCGAAATTGTCAAACGCCGTCGATGGGTATTCGACATCACGATCGACGATCGACGATTCGAACGAGATGCCTCACTTGTGTTAGTTGCCAATATTGGAGCATTTGGCATCGGACAATTGACATGGGGGCGGCATATCGCAATTGATGATCAAAAGGTCGATGTGTGCATCGTCAAAGCGATCACCCCGTCTGACTACAGTCGATTGTCTGTGAATCTGGTTTCACAAAGCCTACATCGATCGAAATACGTTGAATATTTCCAGGCTGAAAAAAGCGTTCGAGTTTCGACAAGCAGTGACCTCGTTGTTCGGGGCGACGGCAATCGAACCGATGCATCAGTGATAGACTTGCAAATTTTGCCCGCGGCGGTTTCCGTCTTGGTTGGTACAACCTAACACAGGTTGGTCGTTTGCCGCTTCCGAACGCCGTGCGACGATTCCGATGCATCGTTCGTGCCAGCGTGCGTCATCGTCTCTACCATGAAATCCCACATGCCCACCATCGTCGACGATCACCGGTTGCAGTCGTGCGTTGCTTTGCCAATCGATTTTGGCGTAGGTTTCACTGGGAACAACAGGGTCCGAATTAGCGTAGATCAAATAGGTCTTCACATCGATCTGATCGAGGACGCGTTCGGCAGAGTTTTTCGCATAGTACTCATCGACGGTCTCGAAGCCACAGTGCTTTGAAGTGAAGCGTTCATCGAATTGCCAAACGCTGTTTGCCGAACGTACCGCAACGCGTTCCTCGTCGGTTAGACACGAGTTTTCTCGCAGCACTTCCTTTTTCATTTTGCCAAGCAGGTATCGTTCAATCGGTCTTCGGCTTAGCTGTGACAGCTCGCGTGACGTCGCAGCCAAGTCGAGTGGCGCAGACACCGTGATCGCTGCCGAGATCGGTACACCTTCGGGTTCATTCGCTAAAAAGTGTAATAAGACGCTTCCGCCTAACGAAAATCCGACCAATAGCACTCCGTGATTTAGTTCACTGGAGTACTTTGGATCTTTTCGAACAGCGTCAAAGACATGAGTCAAATCTTCGCTACGTCCGGGGTGGTGGATTGATTGGCACCGTTCCGCCGAATTACCAGCACCTCGAAAGTTAAGCCGCAAGACCCGGTGCCCTTCTGACAGTAGCGTCTTCGCACACGAGCGAATGTAGGAACTTTGCGACGTGCCTCCTAATCCGTGTAGCAAAACAATCAGCGGCCAAGGATGGCGAGGTCCTTCCGGCGGTGACAGTAGATCTGCGGTCAATACGTCGCCGGTATCATCCGACGTGGGCATCCGCAACGACTTGACCCGGTAGTCACTCAAATCGCGTTCTTGCAGGCGGAATAGGCGACTTCGGGCTGTCTGGAGATACCCACCGTACCACGGTGGTTTGGGATGAAACGGCGGAAAGATCGCCCGCCATGGCTCATTCGGATCGGTATCCATCGCTGGTCAAAGTATGAAAGGAGTGTTCGCGTCACAATGATTGATTCCATTGCCCCGCCCGATGCAAACACTGTTCCATTGCACGCACTTCGATGCCAGTTCCAGTTGTGAACACAGACGACGCCTACTTAACCTCAAATTTTTGAAAGACGGCATCGGTGTTCACGACGCGCAGCCCGATCGTCCCCGTATCGTAAGTGTCGTCAACGTACGCGATTTTTTTCATGCCATTGTGAAAGACCTCGATTTGTGTGCCTTTGGTTCGAACGACAAGTTCTTGAATTTGTGACGCATCGATCGTTGTCGACGATCGTTGTAGTTCCTTCCAGAGACGCCCATCGGTTTTGCCTAAGATCACCAATTGCGTCTTGGGAATCAAACCGGCAAAGTAACCACGTTGGGCGTCATACCCAACCGATGGGCCGGTGCAACGGAACAGCAGTCCTGCGTCACGAGCTTGGTTGTTCCCAAGAAAATCAATCTCGATCGAGGCCGTGACATCATTCGGCACGGGATGGTTCAAGACGACCTTCTCGCCACTGCGATAGTCATTGATCGGATGTTCTGGAATACATCCAAGACGAACACCGGTGTCCAATGATTCAAAGAATTGGTGGTGACCGTAGTAAGTCACATCACTTGTTTCGGTCGATATGCTGGGCGGTTGATCTCCCGATGGTCGATCGAGAATCATTCCGGGGCGAACCGGTTCGTCAAACAACGGAAAACCGCGTCTGCCGACTTTCATCGGTTGAACGTAGATGTTGCGTCGCCATCCCGGTTGGCGATCTCGCTTGGCATGAAAGACATGCCACCACTGCTTGCCGTCGAGTGACGGTACAAAGCATGAATGTCCGACGCCATAGGTTGCCGCGGTACTTTGAAAAACGGGCTGTGGGCGTTTCTTCCATGAAGATGGCTTCAGCGGGTCGTCTCCGACAAGTTCCAGCAGGCCGAGTTTATAGGTTGGCAACCAAGAGGCACCACACGAATAGACGAGGGCGACACGTCCTTTCGCTTTAAAAACTTCGGGGCCTTCATGGAGTCCGCGTGAATCGATTCGTTCCTCCGTTCGCTCCCATAGATAGTCCGCATTGTCGCACAAGCGGACTCGCGGCCCGGTAAGCTCGGTCGGAGATTTCATCGCGGCAATATACAGGTACTGCTGGTCGGTCCCCGGTGCATCCCATCCCGACCATATTGCATAGCGTTGGCCTTGATGTTCGAGCACGGTCATATCGATCGCCCAGACATTCGGTGAGTTGCGGTCGGGCCCATCGCCGGTTGCCATCGGTCCGAACAATTCGTAGTCGCCGATCGGATCACTTGTCTTTGATCGCAAGACATATGCTTTATGATTAGCGTTGTTCCCGTCGGAGGCCGCAAAATAGACATGCCAATGGCCGTCAAGGAAATGTAGTTCGGGCGCCCAGACCTCTTTCGAATACGGTCCCGTTTCGGGAGCTTCCCAGACGACATGCTTGGTTCCAAAAGAAGTCAATGACGGGCTGGTATGGATCGCGATCCCACGATTACCGTCAGAAAAGCACCACAGATATCGATCCTGATTAGGGTCTTTGACGACCCACGGATCTGCACCCTCGCCGATCGGGTTTACAAACTTATCGGCGGGCAATGCCCCGTCATCGGCAAGGCCTCGCCAATCGGGGTCGCCCGCATCCTTTGGCATCTGCCGATTCCACCGCATCAAGTCGTCATGCAACCCATCGGCGATCTCCGGGTGTTGATCGATCAGGTTGTTTTGTTCGCTAGGATCGCCATCCAAGTCGTACAGTTGTCGATCGCTGCCGTCGTAGTTGACCAAGTATTTCCAGCGACCATCGCGGACGGCTAAGTCCGGATTGTCGACCTCCCGCGTTCCCGCGCGGTCCGGCGGTCGGCGAAAGAAGATCGGCGATTTCCGGCTTGCCGAATCTTTGCCCAGTAGCGTTGATATTAAGTTTTCGCCATCCAGTTCTTGCTTTGGTAACTTGGTGCCGGTCAGATCATAGAGTGATCGATTCACGTCGAGAGCGCACAGGACAGACGAATCATTCGTCGTTCCGGCCGCATCGCTGTTGACCAAACCCGGTCCCCATACAATTAGCGGCGATCGGATCCCGCCTTCGTACAGCCACGTTTTAGCGCCCCGAAGAGGTTCGGACGACCCGGCTCCTTCTTCGTGTCCATTATCGCTCATCACCAAAATCAGTGTGTTGTTACGCAGTTTCGGATCAGTTCGGATTCGATCAAACAACGATGCGAGTTGTTGATCCATCGCGTCTAGTACCGCGTAATACAGCTCGCGTTTACTTTCGTCGGTTTCCGATCGCAGGACTTCCGGTGGAAAGAATGGTGAGTGCACATCGTCGGGCCAAACATTGACAAAGAACGGTTGATTCGATTGTTGTGCTTCGTCAATAAACTTCACGGCGTGATCAACAAATTCTGCAGTGATCACCGAGCGATCAATCCATTCAATCGGGCCGCGTCCAAGATTGCCAGAACCCAAGTCATGCTTTTGTGGTGGCTTACCATCGTAGGCATCTTTGAGTGGCAAGACGCGAGGCCCTAATCCTTCGAAGTTAGTCAGGCTTTGGTCGAATCCATATTCGGTGATCAAAGGAGCTTCGCCGACATCACGTTGTCCGCCCATGTGCCATTTTCCGAAATGTCCCGTCGCATATCCGTTCGCTTTCAGCTGCCGCGCCAGCATCGGTGCCTCAAGGCGGAGCCACTGATCCATTCCACGCGATCGATTGAGCTCACGGCGAGCCAAGTAGGAGCTGATCCGATGTCGATGTGGATACTGTCCGGTGCTGAGTGCTACTCGCGAAGGGGAGCAAATGGGGGAGTTGACGTAAAAGTTGGTGAACCGTAACCCTTCTGCGGCTAAGCGGTCAATGTTTTCTGTTTCGATTCGCTTGCCGCCAAAGCAAGAAAGGTCTGACCAGCCCATGTCATCGATGAATACTGTGATCACATTGGGACGTTTTGGTGACGGATCTTCGGGCAGCACCTGACGTGTTGTTAGAAAAGAAGACAGGGCAACAAAACAAGCGAACAGAGAAGCCACGCCACGGGGCAAGGCAGCTCGAAAGGTCAACATGGATCGACTCATCAAAGGGGGAACAGCAACGCGCGCCAACTCTCTTGGCAGGAGTGCGGTGAGGGCGTCTCAGCATATCCCAAATAGAATCTGGGTGTACTCGCTGTCACAAGATGATGGGGCGATTCTCTGGCAAGATGGAGACCCGCTGAGATTCGTCACCAACCGCTAGAGATCTTTTGCGCAGTTCGCCGGTTTTCGGGCACCGGAGAGGTTTCAACTTTGAAACAACCCGTGTCATCAAGCGGTTGGCGAACGTAAGTCCGGCTAGTTCGGCACAGCCGTGGCGACTGCCACTCGGCTATTCCCAAGAACCGCAATGAGACGTCGCACTACGCCGGCCTTTGACGAGGGCCGTTTAGCATTCGCCCGATGATGGTGTAGCGGACACCGTATTCATAGGTCATCAACAAAAACACGGAAACGACAATGGTGATACCTGTGAATTTGAACAGAGAAGGAATCGATATTTCTTTGACGAACCATTGAGCCAGCAGGACAAGCGGAAGGTGCGCCACATACAGCCAGTACGAAGAGTCTGACACGTATCGCATTCGCTTGTTTTCTCCGGACATCAATTGACGACATATCCCGATCGATCCGAACGTCATCATCCACGCATACAATGCTTGAAGCGAACTGCCGATAAGTGATTTCAGTCCGGGGTGCTCAAGCGTGAAAATTCCAAACACGCCCGAAACTAAATCCAGTCCGATCGGAAATATCACCAACAGTGCGACCGATAGAAGGCTCCCCCATCGACGACCAAGCCCACCGGTTTCGTCCTCCAGGTCCCAATAAATTGCTCCGAAGAAAAAGAATATCGCATAGTATGCGAGCACGCATGGAATCGGCAACAATCCGATCGATGAATCGGGGCCAAAGCTCGCTTGACTCATGAACGATTGCGGCCACATGGTCAGTGGGACCAACCACAGCAGACTGAGTGGAGAGCAAAACAACCACTTCGGAAGTTTACTGATCTGTATGCGGTCGATCAGCGTCGTATAGACGGCGAAGGCCGCGACCAGCCAACAAAGAAACCACAGAAACCAAAGGTGCATGAAGACGGGGAGTTGGTATAGCAATGCATTGATCGTGTCACGGCTGAGTCCGCCCGATTGATTTTGATTGGCACGGAATTCGTTTTCGACACCGAGTTGCTTGGCAATCTTCGATCGCTCTTCCATTAGCGTGTCTTCATCAAGAGGCACTCCGAATGAAGAGGCGATAAAGTTGGATGTGCCGAAGTCGATGTTGAGCAGATCTTTAGGTTTGCGCCCGTTGGCATCGATCGCTTCGACGTCCGCTCCCGCGTTCAGAAGCAACGTTGCCGCATCGGAACGTCCGACGAACACGGCGCTATGCAGCGCTGTCCCTTGGTCACCGTTGCGTTGCTTTGCATCGGCCCCTTGTTGCAGAAGCATTTCGACCATATCGGTATGTCCCAAGAAAACGGCGACCGTCAAAAGTGACGCGCCGTCTTGGCTGAACGCATTGACGCTCAGTTCAGAAGTCTCGATCGCTTGACGCACCTGATCTGTTTCGCCGGCAACCACCGACTCCCAAACGGCAGCGTTTTGATTTCCAAAGGGGGCCGGTCTTTGGACGAAGCCGCTGACCGCCCACATGGCAGGGATGATGGTGAAGCATCCAATCAATAGCGGTAGTGCGATCCGTTTTCCACGATGCTTAATCAGTGCCCTCAGTCCACGTTTCCGCCACAGCATCGCCGTAAAGAAACCGCTGAGTAAGAAGAAAAGCGGCATCCGAAATCCATGGATCGCCGCGAACAATATCGAGTAGACATCGCTTTGACGGGTGTCCTGAACAGTCCACGGGATCGCGGTGAAGGAAAGTGCGGCATGCAATACGATTCCTAGCAGCATTGCAATCGCGCGCAACGCATCAAGATCGTGTCGACGAAAGACTGTCGTCGAGTCCGGTGACTTGATTTCTGTCGCGACATTTACCGGAGGACGTTCTCCGGTTTCCTTTGCATCTTCCATCGAACTGACTAACGAAACCATCGAGGACTCCAAGTGAAAGGGGGAAGCCAAGAAACGCAGGACCGGAAACCGCACCATTCGGATCAGCGATGCGCCGGCGTGAGAGGGCTGGCGAATCGACGCGAATCGAATTACTGAATCTGGGCTTGTTCGATTTCAGAGAGAATCGAATTCGCTTCGGCGAGACTGTGACCGGCGAAACGTTTTCGCCAACTTTCCGCCGAAGGGCGATTCGGTCGCTGTGCACGGCGATAAAGCCAGTAAGACACACCCATTCCGATGACGCCGATTACGAGCGACGGGATCAGCGAATTGGGATGCAGGATGGCGTCAAAACCAAACGCGACAGTAGCCGGGATCCACATCAACCACCACGGAAAACCGATCAAGGCACCGACGTGTAGGTAGACGTTTTTCACCGCATCAAGTTTTTCGCGGATTTGATCGACCGGCTTGGAGTAGTCGATCCGATTGATTCGCGTGCAGACAGCCGCACCCGCCGCGATCACCAGGATTCCATAGACATGCAAGACTCCTCCACAAATGACTCGGTGAGGGATATCTGTATTCGGTGCCCAGCATTGGGCACCGAGCACGACGAGCAGGACACCGACAAAGATCTGAAACAGTTGTCCGCGCATGAGTGGTTTCAAGGAGGCCTTGATCCGATCCATCAGATCGCGGCGTGTTAGGTAAAACCTTGCCGCCAACTCCTGTTGTTGCAGACTCACCCCAGATGACGGAATCGCGGTGGTCATCGCATCCGAACCGACGCGCGCTGCTTGGGAACCGCTGAGATCCATCGTCGGTGCGAGAGTCACTTGTTCGGTCGATGTAATGCTTTGCAGATCGGATTTGATTTGGCTGGCGCGTTGGTAGCGCTGCTGGGGTTCCTTTTCGAGCGTTCGTAGAACCACGTCATCGAGTCGCACATCGATTTCGACCTTCCGCGACGGAACGGCAAACCGTCCGATCGGAAGTTCGCCGGTTAGCATTTCATAAAACACTACACCAAGCGAATAGATGTCGGCACGGTGATCGACACCGCGAGCCCCTTCGAATTGTTCGGGTGCCATGTAACGCGGTGTTCCCATGACTTGATGCGTCGCGGTCAATTCGGTCGGCGGGTGGTCTTGATCAATGATACGTGATAAACCGAAGTCAGCGATCTTCACTGTCCCATCCTTCGCCATCAAGATGTTTTCCGGTTTGATGTCGCGGTGAATGATCCCTTGGTCATGGGCATACTGAAGGGCGTCACAAAGATGGGGAACGATGGCCAATGCATGTTGCGGAGCGAGCTGGCCTCCGCGGACGACATCGCGGAGCGTAGGCCCATCGACGTACTCCATCAGGAAATAGAATGTGTGCTCGACCTTTCCAAACTCGAATACGGAAACGATGTTGGGGTGATTCAGTTTCGCCAGTGTTCGCGCTTCCCGTGTAAACCGTAACGCGAATTTCACATCCTGAGCAAACTCATCCGGGAGAACTTTCAGTGCTACCAGACGATCGAGTCCTTTTTGACGAGCTTTGTAGACCGCGCCCATTCCGCCGGCGCCTAACGCTTCGACTATTTCCAAGTTTGGAAAGAGCTCTGCCAAACGATCGACAGTCGGAGGGGTGAAGCCGCGCGTCGGCCGCTCTTTTTCAGCCAGGGCGTCTTCAAGTATCTCATGGTGGGCGGGGAAACGATCGAGGTATTCTTGTTTGCGGGGCTGATCACCGCGTCGCCTCCGGTAGTCAATCTCTAGAACAACCAATTCGGCCAGTAAAACATCGTGTTCGGCCGTCCCACTTTCCTTCGCTTCAGCCGATAGGTCGGCAAGGACCGATTCGATCGTCGGTGGCGAGTCGACTTGCCATTGACGTTCGAACTCGGCACATAAATCGTCGATCCGCTCCAACGCTGCGACTGGTAGTTTTTTTTCTCGGACGCTCATAGCCGACGCACCGTGGTTGCGGACAGTTGTCTTAAACTCGCCGCAAACAAGACTTTAGGGATTGCGGCAGGGAAGTCGCCGGTCAATTTCGGACGCTTCGGATTCCCCTTCAATAGGGGCACCGCTGTTTCTCGCTGGCGCCCGACACAAAAATAGAGAAAACTGTCTCCCCGTTAAACTGCTGTCACGGTTGCCGTCGTTACTGATTCGACGAGTTCGCCTATAATCGAGGTTTCATCACGTCAGCGTTGGCATTTCGCCGCATTGGCAATGTAATCACCGCATTTTGAGGGACGGCTGTGGACGAAGTTGATCAGGGAAGAACGATGATTAGCACCGGTGTCGAGACGCTCGACCAAGTGTTACATGGTGGCCTGACAGCGGAACGTCTTTATTTGGTCGAAGGCAGCCCCGGCACCGGTAAGACGACGTTGGGAATGCAATTCTTGTTGGCAGGACGTGATGTGGGAGAAAAAGGCATCTATGTCACTTTGTCCGAATCACGGCAGGAATTAAAAGAGATTGCTCGGTCGCATGGATGGTCGCTCGAAGGAATCGAAATCTACGAATTGATGGACGCCGACGAAACGGTCGAACGTGTCCAATACACGATGTTTGAGCCTGCCGAGATCGAGCTTGGGAACACCGTCAGGAACGTTCAACAACAAATTGAACGTTTGAAACCTGATCGAATTGTTTTTGATTCGCTTTCGGAGATGCGTCTCCTTTCCCAAGGGGCGTTGCGGTATCGACGGGAAATCCTGGCCTTTAAACAGTTCCTTGTCGGCCGCGGCTGCACCACCTTGTTGCTGGATGATAAATCGGATGGTGAAGATCAGCAGCTACAAAGCCTCGCTCATGGCGTGATTCGATTGGAACAGCGGTTGACCGATTATGGGAATGAGCGTCGATTTTTGCGCGTGATCAAACACCGAGGGGCCGACTTTATTAGTGGCGCTCATGACCTGCGTTTAGTTCGTGGCGGCATGAACGTTTTCCCAAGGGGGATCGATGGAGAAGCGGTCGATGCCACCGACGGATTTGTGAGCAGCGGACTGGCATCGATGGATCGACTACTGGGCGGCGGAGTATCCCGGGGATCGAGCACGCTACTGTTGGGGCCCGCCGGCGTCGGGAAGTCCTCGATGGGGGTTCAATTCGCAGTAGAAGCGGCAAAACGTGGCCAACGCGCGGTGTTGTTTGAGTTCGAAGAAAGTTCTCAAACCCTCTTCGTCCGCTCCGAAGGATTGGGGTTGCCACTGCGAAACTATGTCGAACAAGGGTTGGTCGAAGTTCGCCATTTACAAGCCGGCGAGATTACGCCGAATGAGTTTTCGATGTTGGTGCGATCGGCGGCGGAACCCGATGAACAGGGAAGACCAACTTCCGTCGTCGTGATCGATAGCCTGAACGGTTATCTGAATTCGATGCCTCATGAAAAGCACTTGATGATTCAATTGAACGACATCCTGACCCACCTGGGCAAACAGGGGGTCGCGACATTCTTGGTCGTCGCCCAACACGGCATGCTTGGCCGAGCCATGGTCACGCCTGTTGATACAAGCTACTTGGCAGACGCGGTGATTCTGTTTCGATACTTCGAAGCCGACGGAGAGATTCATCGAGCGATTTCAGTTCTCAAGAATCGGACCGCCAATCATGAACGAACCATTCGGGAATTCAGTCTCAGCGATCAAGGTTTGATTATCGGGCCGCCGCTCACCAAGTTCCGTGGCATCTTCGCCGGTATCCCTGAGTTCATCGGGTCGCACGACGTCTTGATACCGCCTGCGGGGAAACGTCCTCAATGACCCACCCATCCCCCGGTGACAAAGCGATCGAGCGCGTTGCTATCGTTGCGCCGACGGCAGCCGACGCAAATATTTGTCACGACCTTCTTGATCAAGCCGACATCCCGGTAGACCTCTGTCATTCCGTTGACGAACTTTGTCAAGCAATCGAAGACGGTGTCGGCGTCGGACTTGTGCCCGAAGGGTTTATCAATGAAGCGGGGTTTGAAAAACTTCAGCGGGCACTATTCAGGCAACCCGACTGGTCTGATTTTCCGCTTCTGGTGTTGCTTGGGACGACCGAATTGTCGTCCTATCGAGTGGAGCGACTGCTATCTCTGGGGAACGTGACCCTGGTGCCTTGTCCGCTTCGGATTGCGGTTTTCGTGAGCAAGCTTCGCTCCCGTTTGCGTGACCGCCAACGACAGGCGGCCGTCCGCGATCTGTTACGTGAAAGGCGTGAGGCGGCGGCCGCGGCGGCAATCGATACCCGAAGGCTGCGCATGGCGTTGCAAGCCGGACAAATGGGGGCTTGGGAATGGAGTGAGCGTGAGCTTTATTGGTCTCCGAGGTTTTACGAAATCTACGGGTTTGACCGCTCCGTCGAGCCCGATCCCGAACGATGTTTCGAGCGCGTTCACCCCGATGATCGCGACGAGTTGGTTGATCGATGGAAACGATCGATCAGCGAAGGGATCGTCCTCGAGATGGAATTCCGCATCGACCATCCCAAACTGGGGCAGCGATGGTTATCCGCGATGGGTGAGCCTATTCGTGGGAAATCAGGGCGAACACTCCGTCATTCCGGTGTGATCTGGGATGTCACGGAGCGTCATCAGATCGAAGCGTCTCTAAGAAATGCTCGTGAGCAGGCCGAAGCGGCGAATCGATCGAAAAGTGAATTTATCGCGAACATGAGTCACGAGATTCGAACGCCAATGACCGCGATCCTTGGTTATGTCGAACTGCTTGGCGAGAGTATCGAAAACACGGAGGCAAAAGAATACGTTTCGACGATCCGCCGCAATGGCCTTTATTTGTTGGAAATCATCAACGACATCTTGGACCTCTCGAAGATCGAAGCTGGCAAGATAGAGCTGTTCATCGAAGCGTTTTCTCCTAATCGTCTGATCGAGGATGTGCAAAGCATCATGGAGGTCCGTGCGCAGGAAAACGGAATCGAGTTTGTCGTGCAAACCGACAACACGATTCCGCCGGCGATCTATTCCGACCAGAAACGACTAAAGCAAGTCCTGATCAACCTTGTCGGAAACGCGATCAAGTTTACCGATCGCGGGACAGTGACGCTTTCGGTTCAGTATGACGAAACGTCCAACCGGATTGCCTTTGCGGTTGCTGACACGGGAATTGGAATGACCGACCGCCAGATTCGTCAACTGTTCAAACCGTTTACCCAAGTCGACTCGTCGGTATCGAGGCGTTTCGAGGGAACCGGTTTGGGGCTTGCGATCTCACAGCGATTGGCAGCGATGATGGGAGGCGAAATCGTCGTCGAGAGTGAACCTGGGGTCGGGAGCCGTTTTACGGCGACGGTCGATTGTGGTGATCTTCGTAATGCCAAGGCGGTTGTATCGAAACAACATCGCGAAGTCGAGCACGACCGAAGTCAATTGGATGGTCGTCCATTGTCGGGGCGAATTCTGGTGGTCGATGACCGCAAAGACATTCGCTTTCTTGCTGCCCATTTACTCAAACGCGCCGGGGCCCAGATCAGCGAAGCCGAAGATGGGCAGGAAGCCGTTGAAATGGTGCAGGAGATGCTTCGCAATGATCGGGTCGTCGATCTCATCTTGCTCGACATGCAGATGCCAAGATTGGACGGCTATCGGACGGCAGAGCACGTTCGGCGTCTTGGTTATACCGGGCCGATCATCGCCTTGACCGCAGACGCAATGCAGGGAGACATGGATCGATGCCTACGCTGCGGTTGCAACGACTACCTCAGCAAACCGATCGACCGATCCTTGCTGCTAGAAAAAGTGAAAAGCTTGCTTCCCCGGTAGCATTCGGACCTCGCCGCAGAGCTTCGCTGACGAATCGATGCCAGCGAAGGTCGGGACAGGCGATACGCTTTGATTCGGTGAACTGCGGTTGCTCAGCCGTCGTATACCGGGGTTAGCTCAACGCCCGCCATTCGCAAATAGACAGACAAGATCCCGCGATGGTGTACGATGTGGTTGCATCCACGATCGCGAAAAAATGTTTTTGTCACAAATCAGCCGAGAGATCGTTGATCAGCGGCCAACATTGAGTTTCATTAATACACGAAGTAAACGCTGGTTCAGCGGGGTAAGCTTAGTGCGATTGAACTGATCACCGAGTTTGCGGATCGCGTCGGCCTGTGTTGGATAAGGATGGATCACCGAGGCTATCCGTGAAAGGCCGATCTTGGAATTCATCGCCATTGTTATTTCGTTGATTAGATCGCCCGCGTTCTCCGCCACAATGGTGGCACCGACGATCCGGTCGGTGCCTTGGCGAACATGGACGCGAACGAAGCCTTCGTCTTGGCCATCCAAGATTGCGCGGTCGACGGTCGACATCGATTGCGTAAAAGTTTGTAAGTCAGTCTCGGACGGATTCGATTGGTTTGGGGACCTCCCGACCTGTGCAACCTCAGGCGACGTGTATGTCACACGCGGCACAATCAGATCACTGACGCGTTTGCGACCGATAGGGCCTAACGCGAACAACGCATTTTGGATCACGATTCGAGCTTGAAAATCGGCAACATGAGTGAATTTGAGTTTCGAGCAAATGTCACCCGCCGCATAAACGTTCGGATTCGTTGTTTGCAAGTGGTCGTTGACCTCGACCCCTCGTTCGTCGTGATTGACGCCGACTTGGTCGAGGCCTAGTCCATCGATGTTCGGTGCTCTTCCCGCGGCGACAAGCAAGCGGTCGACGGTGATCACGTTGTGTCTGGATTCGGAATCAAACTCGAATTGAATGCCCTCAACGGACTGCCTCACTGAAAGGTTTTTCGCCCCAAGTTTTAGGTCGATTCCTTCAGCTTCAAATCCTCGTCGCAGGATCTCGCTCGCGTCGGAGTCTTCGCGTGGAAGGACTCGGTCGTTCCGATCGATTAAAACGACTTGGCTGCCAAGTCTTGCCATCGCTTGAGCCATTTCGCATCCGATCGGACCGGCTCCAATAATCCCCAGGCGTCGCGGCAATTCGGTTATCGAAAAAAGTGTCTCGTTCGTCAGGTAATTCACCGAGTCGAGGCCAGGGATGTTTGGTGCCACCGCTCGCGCGCCAGTCGCAATCACTGCTTTCCGGAATTGCAACGTTTGGGGAGGTTCATTGTCGTTGGTGACTTGGATTGACTGACCACCGGTGAAGGTGGCTTGTCCGAGGTAGACATCAACGCCCAGTTCAGAAAAACGCTTTGCCGAATCATGGGGGCTGATTTGCCAGCGCAACCGCCGCATCCGTCGCATGACCGTGGAAAAGTCAATCTGAATGTCGCCCCCTGAATCAATGCCATACTGATGAGCCCGGCTAACTGACGCCGCGACGCGGGCGGATCGAATGATGGCCTTCGACGGCACGCAACCGACGTTCAGGCAGTCTCCTCCCAGCAGCGAACGCTCGATCAAGGCAACTCGGGCGCCGAGTCCCGCCGCACCGGCTGCCGTGACCAATCCCGCCGTCCCTGCCCCGATGACTACCAGTTGATAAGGTTCCGCGGACTGCGGATTAGTCCAGTCTTTTGGATGGACATTGGACTGTAGAGATTGGTTGTATTCGTCCAAGGGTTGAAGTGCCGGAATCGGATGCGGAGCTTTATTCATGGTCGTTCACTCGTGAGTCCGAAGGCGAGGATGTACTAAGTTGAGCTGGCTTGACATTTGCGAACCGCTTCATGGACCATCGTGCCACAAACGGAAATAGGCCCAACAGTACAAATGCGATCAAAATCCGTCGAAGCTGGCCACCGCTGAACGCGGCCCGGATCCCTTCGTCGGCCAAAGTTTGCAGGTCAGGAACACTCCATCCCGCATAGACATACAAAATGGTTCCCGGCAGCATCCCGAGTTGGCTGACCCACCAAAATGTTCGTGTTCGGATCGGCGTCAGCCCCATCACCGCGTTGATGACGAAAAAAGGCACGGCGGGGATCAAACGCAATGTGAATAGGAAGAACGGACCTTCTCGTTTGAGTGATTCGTTGAACGATTTCAGGCGATCGCCGAATCGTTGTTGAATCGATTCATAAAACAGGTAACGCGAGAGGACAAATGCTATGGTCGCCCCGGCGGTGGATGCAAAACTGACAAGCACGATACTTTTGAGCAATTCGAAGTACCAGCCGATTGCCAAAGTCATTAACGCAGCGCCAGGCAGCGATAATCCTGTCGCTATGACATAGGCCAGGAACGTCAATCCGTAAACAAGTACCGGATTCTGCTGCTGAAATAAGCGCAGTTCGGACTCTCGTTGTGCGATCCCGGCAAGTGTGAACGTATCACCGAATTGTGTCCACAACACCAAAAACAAGGCCACGACAATCGCGAACACGACTAGCTTGCTCGATTTCGAACGGAGCGAACGTGGCTCCGGCGAATCAGTATCGGGCGATTCTGTGTTTGACATGCGTCGGCTATTTCAGGATTGGAAACTAGTTTTTTGTCCAGAGATCGCTCGCTGAATTGGCTGTCAGCACAAAGGAACACGATATAAAGAGCTCCGATCAATCCGATGTGCCGAAATCGAATTGTTGTCCTATGACAATAGGCAAGGGCAACCTGATTCCGCACAGTTTTACAGGCTCAACGATTGTTTCCTTGGAGTTTTTATGTTTGGGCGTCTTGCTTTTGTTTTGGAGCGACAGATCGAGAACCGATTGAACGATCTCATTGGGGGGATTCGATTCGGTGTGGCGTCGGCCAGCTACGTCGTTTTCGCTCGGTCCAGGGCATTTCGACAATGTATCCGGTCAAGGAAAACCGGGATATCGTTTGCGGACACCCGCGCATCGCGGTGGTTAGTCTTGTTGGCCACAGTCATCTGCAGTCGCCATTTATCGGAAGCTCAGGGACCGGCGGAGGAGAAAGCGATCTCGGGATCGCCGAATGTCGTTGTCATTTTTATCGACGACATGGGGTTCGCTGATCCTAGTTGTTTCGGCAACCCAGCGATGAAGACACCCAACATCGATCGGTTGGCATCAGAAGGGATCAAGTTCACGAACTTCTATGTGAACTCCCCCATTTGTTCGGCGTCGCGCGTCGCACTGACAACCGGCCAATACCCACAGCGATTTCGAATTCATTCCTACCTTGCCTCGCGAGCTGCCAATCGTAAACGAAAGATGCCGGATTGGTTGGACCCCGGCGTGACCACACTGGCAAAATTGCTTCGGCAAAAAGGTTACGCGACGGCGCATTTCGGGAAGTGGCATATGGGGGGCGGTCGCGATGTTGGCGACGCACCACTTCCTCAAGCATATGGTTTTGATGAATCACTGGTTGCGTTTGAGGGGTTGGGAGATCGGATCCTTTGGAGCAAGACGGGAAATCAGCAAGAGAGTTGGGATCACGGTCGAGGGACGATCCTTGACCTTCCGAAGCACAAGACGACAGAAACGTATGTGGATCATGCGATTGAATTCATCGAGCAGCATCATCAATCGCCGTTTTATGTTCGTGTCTTCCCAAACGATGTGCATGACGTTCACATGCCTGCCGATGACCAACGGGCGAAGTGGGTCGGACGTTCGGATAATCCACCGGACATTGATTTCTTTGCGGTGCTCGACGAAATGGATCGCCAGATTGGTCGCCTGCTCAATACCCTTGATCGACTCGACCTGCGAGAGCAGACACTTGTTGTCTTTACCAGCGACAACGGGCCAACCGATTGGCCTCGCTATTATCGAGCGGGGCATCTGCCGCCGGGTTTTACCGGACCGCTGTTTGGGCGAAAGTGGAGCCTTTACGAAGGTGGCATTCGAATGCCATTTATCGCTCGGTGGACCGGTCATATTCCGGCGGGTGTTACCGACCAGAACACAATCGTTTCGGCAATCGACTTGTTACCAAGCATCGCTTCCATGGTCGGCGTCGACCCACCGGGAGGCCTCGACGGTGAAGATATTTCACAGGCATTCCTGGGGAAGCCATGCCAGCGTTCGTCACCTGTTTTTTGGGAATATGGCGTTCACGGTAGCATCAAGCCAGGTAAGAAGGAACATGTCAGCCCGGCGTTGGCGATGCGAGATCGGGAGTGGAAACTGCTGATGAATACCGATGGGTCTTCCAAGCAACTCTTCAACTTACGTGAAGACATCGGCGAGACACAGAATTTGGGCGAGGTTCACTCCGAGAGAGCGGAACAGATGAGCCGAAAATTAGATCGTTGGTGGCAGGAGATGGATTCTTATTACGCTCACGAAGACGGCAGCACGAGACAGTAAAGGCAGATCGATTTCCCAAACTCTCTGATCGATCTGTCAATACCGATTGGGGTTTCCAGTCATCGATCAAAATCTAGTCGTCGCGACAATTTGTTACGCTAACTTCGTAGTGAAGCAGTTTTGATTTTGTTTTCACGGAAGAGTTTGAGGCGGAAGTATTGTCAGTTTTCGACGACGTGACGGTGAGAGTAGTCGACCGGTTGTTTGCCCCGACTGGTCCGATCGTTTTCTCACCGCAACAGGGGCACCTATGAACCAGCTCGCACTTGAGATTTGCACCGAGAGTATTCTTCGTTCGGTCAATGAACTACTCGAATACTACTCTGGTAGTGATGTGACGGTTCGGCCTTCGCACTGCGATAGCCTTGCTGCTGTGTTTGACGAGACAATCGAATGTCCCACGCCGGGGTGCGAAACGATCGCCTCGTTCACACGGCTGGACGGTTCGGGAGTTTCTGGCGCGCTGAACTTGACCGCGCATTCCTGTGTCATCGCAAGTCTCGGCGGTCAAGAACTGAGTTTGGCGCCGGACTGGATTGGTGAACTGGGCAATCAGATGCTCGGATCCTTCAAGAATTATCTTCTCGAGTACGGGGTCGATGCTCATCTGGGCATTCCGCTGACATCACGCGGAATTCTGCTCAATAGCACCACCGTCCCGGGAGAGCAGTTGGACTTTCAAGCAGCGACTCGGTTTGGGAACGTGTGGGTCACCTTCTCGGTACAAGTCGGATACGACCGCCGATGGCGAAAAATGTCTCAACAGGCGACCGCCGCGGCAGGAAGCGTGCACCTGTTCTAAAGTCAAATGTTGCGAAGAGGGCGATTGCTGTGAGCCGGGGAGTCTTGATCGATTCCACCCCTGCCACAGCGATTGACCGGGTGTAAGAATAGAGGCGACGAAACTCTCCTGCGACGCCTGCTTCATCTGACACATGAATTCTCCTTCATCATCCGATCACGAACCGCCTTACGATTCGTTTTTACTCGTTTCGTTTGGCGGCCCAGAAGGTCCGGACGACGTGATGCCCTTCTTGGAAAACGTTTTGCGAGGGAAAAACGTTCCTCGGGAGCGCATGCTCGAAGTCTCTGAGCACTACAAGAGCTTCGGCGGTGTCAGCCCCATCAACGAGCAAAACCGTCAGTTGATTGACGCGATTCGAGCCGAATTCGCACAGCATGGTATCGATTTGCCTATTTACTGGGGAAATCGAAACTGGCACCCGCTGTTGCCTGACACTCTGCGACAAATGAAAGCAGACGGGCGTCGGCGTGCGATCGCGTTTTTTACCAGCATGTTCAGCAGCTATAGCGGTTGCCGGCAATACCGCGAGAACATCGCCGCGGCGCAACAGGAAGTCGGCGAGGACGCCCCGATCGTCGAAAAAGTGCGCATGGGCTTTAACCATCCGGGCTTTATCGAAGCGGTCGCGGATGGGCTGAGACAATCGATCGAAACTCTCGGTTGCGCTGCCGATCAGGCGACGGTTCTATTCACCGCGCACAGCATTCCAATGGGGATGGCGGATAACTGCGACTATGTCAGACAACTTGAGGAAGCGTGCCGTATCGTTGCCGAGCAGGTAGGCGCGACCGATTGGAAACTTGTCTATCAAAGTCGAAGCGGCCCACCGCAACAGCCTTGGCTTGAGCCTGACATTTGCGACGAAATCGAGGCGATCGATGATCGGAAAAAGCTGACTCACCTGGCAGTCGTCCCGATCGGATTTATCAGCGACCACATGGAAGTGCTTTATGACCTTGATGACGAAGCCGCTGAACTTTGCGACAAACGCGGGATTGTGATGAGTCGTGCGGCAACCGCCGGTGTACATCCCGGATTTGTTTCCATGATCCGTGAATTGGTGCAGGAGCGATTGGGAATGACAACAACCAAACAGGCTTTGGGCACGCTGGGCCCCTGGCATGACGTCTGCCCTCAGAACTGTTGCACGTACACGCCTCGGCGTCCCGTCCGATAGGTCCAGACCCGTTTCACTCACAGGGCGTATCGCGAACTGGCTTGAACGAAACTGGCTTTAGGGACAGAGCCGAGTGTCGCGTCAGCATTTGGAATTGGGATAAGACGCGCGGCGTGCGCCACGGTTTCGGTACAAGCACCGGTGCAAACGCCGTGGCCAGATGCGATGGACGTAAACGCTTCGTTTAGACGCAGTCCTACAGTGATTTTGTGAGCAAGTCTGCTAGGCGTTCGACTTGTTCGAGCGTGTTGTAAGCCTGCAGTGATACGCGCAGCATCGGTTGTGACCCGGGCCCGAAGTAGACTGGTGCTTCGATTTTTTGCTTCTCGTAGAGATAGCGTTTAAAGGCAGACAAATCGCTTTGCGAATTTAATTTGGCGGAGGGCAGTCTGACCGCAGCGAGGCTGCCGATCATGTCATCGGGAGTTCGGTCACCGGTTTTTAGTGCCGACTCTAGCAAGTCTCGTGACCGTAATGCCATCTGATGGTTGCGTTGCATCAAACCCTTGATACCGTCGTCTACTAGTGACCCGAGGAAATCGATCGCCTCGGGAACGCAAAGAATCGGCGTCACGTCATAGGTTCCCGGCCAATCGAATTCGGCATGGAATCGGCTGCGTCCCTCTGTCCGCAGATTGCTGCCGTGACTGATCACCGTAGGACGGACCTCATCATGCCACGCTTCGGCAACGTACAGGAATCCTGACGCTTTCGGCGCACACCACCACTTGTGATGGTTTGCGGTGTAGTAGTCAGCACCGATTTGCGTTAGATCGAGCGGCAGCATCCCCGGGGCATGAGCCCCATCGACCAAGACACGGGTCCCATTGCGACGTGCCAATCGAATGAGTTGGTCGATAGGAAACACCAGCCCCGTTGGGCTGGTTACGTGATCGACGACTAACAAACGAGTTCGCGCCGTCATGGTTGCTTCAATGCCGCGCAGAACATCGTCAGGGCCGGTGACTGGAAAAGGAATCTTAGCCACACGAACCGTCGCTCCTGAACGGTCAGCGGCGTACCTGATCGCGTTGTTGCAAGCGTTGTATCCGTGGTCGGTAATGACAATGTCATCACCGGCCTGAAGCGGAAACGATTGGACCACTGCGTTAACCCCGTCGGTCGCATTGCGGACGAAGACTAAGTCTTTCGGGGCGCAGCCTACTGATTCAGCAACGACCAATCGTACCGAATCAAGTTTGGGTTCGAGTTCTCGTTCCGGTGCTAGAAAGCGAATCGGATCGGCTTCCAATTTTTCCAGCCAAACCTCCCGGGCCTGCGTGATCACACGTGGCGTCGCACCAAACGAACCATGGTTGAGAAAGTCAATCTCTGGATTCAATTGCCAATGATGTCGCATCTGGTCATGACTAAGTGAGGGAATCGAGCCTCAGGCAGCATCTTGTCCAATTCGTCTCGAGGCGCGAAGTTCGATTATGTAACAGCCGAGTACACCGTCTCGCCTGCCCGCCTGTGATGAACCACCCTTCAAAGGCTACAGTCCGGGGCGAAGCTGCATGAGCCGAGAGGGGCGTTCACTGTCTTCTTTTCGTTTGGACAACCAGTCAGCATAACGTCCGGATTTCCCAGTCGTAATTGCAAGCCCGATCCCGAGCGAGATCACTCCCGACGCAATCGGCCAATTGACACGGTAAAGTTGACCTTGGCGATGTCCTTGAAAAGCCAACGCACCGACGAACAGACAAGCCTGTATTCCTGCAATTTTCAGCCAGCCTTGTCGATTGACTAGAAACGCGTAGGCGGTCATCAAAACCGCGAAGACGAACAAAATGCACGCGAGTTCAATCCGACTTTGCTGTAAAAAGTGGAACAGGATTACCGCTCCGGAGATCACCATTTCCGCGGCCGCGACATGACGCAACACGGTTGCCAGGTCACTTTCAAAGATCGCCCCGATGGTAAGGAACAGGACCAACACATAGACTGCTGCGACAATCCAGTGGTTCATTGCAACGCCGAAAGATTCCCCCGCCAGTACGATTGCGACCGCGATCATGGCGGCGTGAGCTAGCCACATCCATTCGACGAGGCGACTGGCTAGCGCCATCAGTGACCAAATCAGCCCCGTTGCCGTGAATAGCATCCAGCGTTCGACGCCGAATTCTACCAACGTCACCGGTAGCGGCGCGAAAATGGTCATGATCGAACAGACGAGCGGAATGCCGTACAACGCACCACGAATGCGGCGGACGGCATAGTAAACATACAGGCACAAAATCACCATCGCCGACGCTGTCGCGGCGCCACCGACGTATTGGGCTAATTCATTTGCGATCGGCAAATGGGTTCGGCCCGAGTTGGTTTGTCCACAAAAAAATAGCAACGGTGTGGCCACAAGTGCGACGTGTTGCAGCAGCCGATGCTTCAGTCCCAGGCCCGCTTCAGCGATCAAGATCATTGCCGCCGCGGCGATCGGAAGCGTCAAGAATGGTTCGAAGTTACCGGCTGTTCCATAGAAGCCAAACGACATCCAAATCGCATGGGATCGAACGATCGCTAGCACGGCCATGACGACGAAAGCCGATAACGGATATAGCGGGAACTGCCAGGGAGTTCCGTTATCGGCGACCGCGACCGCCCCTTGGCGAACGGCGGGAATCAGCAACAGAAAGCAACATCCGACAACACTTGAAAAGAGTACCGAACCCCAGTTCGCCAATGAATCATTGCGGTCAGCGACCGCGTCGCCAAGAATTACCGGGAATCCGATCAGCACGGCAAAGAAAGCGTAGTAGGAGAGTCGGTACCACGTCGACAAACGAATTCGGCAAATCGTCAAAACCGTTTCGGTGACCAAGAGTACCAATCCGGTTGACGCGAGTGCGAAACCAATCGCAAGTGTTGGTCGCTCGATGCACAGTTCGTCAAAGCCAGTCGTTGTCGCAACCAGGCTGATAATGACGACAATGAAGATCGAACGAGCGTCGTCCCAAACCTTGGCAAAACAAACGACGCCCATGCATACGATCGCCATCAAAATGCTATAGATCGCCAATCCTCCGGCCATCGTGCTCGATTTTTCTAAGACGTCACCTCCACCGATCGCGAGGCTCTGACAACCATAGATGATCAACAAACAACTGATCAGGTAAAACGGATTGTGGTTGTAAAGCAATCGTGCAAACGTGGTCGGTTGACGCAAACTTTCAACGTCTTTGTCGTTTTGCTTTCCGTCAACAGTCACTTTCGATGGTGTCTGCGGATCTTCAGATGCCGCTTCGTTGAATTGACTCGAATCGGAATCGCTGTTCATCGCCCCCTCCCGCGTCGTGGCCGTTGATTTCCGAGACCGTTATCCTAAAGCGGTATTCCGATCGGCAGCCACAACGACCATTGTCGTGGCTGACGCTAAGCGAAAACGGCCAACGGAAATCGCAGGTTGATAAGATGACTAGACCGGTAGCAACGCCAGACGCGCTACCGCTAATGCCACGGTCTCCTATCATCCACTTCCCGCGGGACAGTCTTTCAGTGGACGGAGTAATCGCGACGGATACTGTTACGAGACCGCAGCACGATCGGTTCAATAAGGTTTGCGACAATTTAAGATGAACAGCCCGTTGATTTTCTGTTGTCGCCCTTCACTCCGTGACGGTAGCGTCCTTTTCCGAGGGGGATTGCGGAGTGGAAGCTGACTTTATGAGAGATCAAACCTAAAAATCAACAGGTCGTTAAGCACACCGCACAGCATACGCGGTGTGTCCTCTCTGTTTTTAACCCAGTGCTCCGTTGACCTTTGAAATTAGCGTCATCCGGTTAGCATAAACCATGATTTTTGTGCAATAACCGGAGCCAACGTTCCTTGGCAATAGCGTCCCCCGGCGCGATTGAACGGGAAGAGTGAACTAAGAGTTCGTTTTTTCAGCCGCAACCGTTTCGGCGATGTTTTGGGCGTGATCGCGAACCCGATTGTAGGCGTTCAGTGCTGCCAGAAAGGCAACGCTGACGACCGGTTCCATTGGTCCGCTGGATAATTCATTGAGGTGTTTTCTTCGCAGCGACTTCACTTCCGAACGAATGCGTTTCGCTGCCGCACTCGTTGCCGCGAGCACGTTGCGATTGTCTTTCGCCAACCCCTCGTGAACCATATCAACGTATTCCTTTGTACGGCGATTGAGTTGTTCCAAGTCGGCTCGTTGTGACGCGGTGAACCGCGTTCCGTCACGACGAAGCTTGCGGTCAAATTTATCCAGGTTGGCAATGTAATCACTGATGGATTCATACTCATCGGCAATACGCAGCTGACGACGTGCCTCTTCGGCGGTAGCGTGAGAAACGCTTCCCGCCGAGAGCAGTCCCGTGATGAACTCGGCGATTTCATCTTGCACGCTATCGAGAATGCGTTCGCGTTGCTTCAGGCGGTCGGCAAGTGACTTGTCCGGCTCTTCGGAATTCATCAGCTCGACCAGCCAGTCCATCATTTTTAAACAGCCATCACCCATCTTCAGCACTTCTTTACGTGATTGTTCGATCGCAAGAAGCGGCGTCTCAAGAATAAGAACATCAAGGTCGGTCAAACGCGGCTTTTCTTTGAACGCAGGGCCAGGCACTGCCCATTCTAGGAAACGAACCATCGGTGTCATCAAAGGCAAAAACAGCAACGTGTTTGCGATGTTAAAAATGCTATGGGTTGCGGCGATCGCCGGGACCACGCCGGGGTAAGTTTCTAGGCCGCCGACTATAGCCGGTTCGAAGGCATCCCCACCCACGATCGATTGGACGAAGTCGATGTACCAATGGAAGATCAGGGTGATCCAAAAAACACCGAAGAGATTGAAAATCACATGAAAATAGGCGACGCGGCGTGCTTGAGTGGTTGTCCCCAGCGATGCCAAAAATGCCGTGATTGTCGTCCCGACGTTCTCGCCGAGTACCAAGGCCGCGGCCGTCGGATAGGAAATCACACCTTGGGTTGCCAACGAGATTGTAATCCCCAGTGTCGCCGAAGAAGACTGAACCATGGTCGTCAAAATGCAACCGACCGCGGCACACTTCAGGACGCCCAGATAGCTGTCGGCATTGAACCTCGCGAACCAGGCTTCAAAGTCAGGCACTTCTTTGATCGTCGCACAGGCATCCTTCATCAGTTCCAGGCCGAAGAAAACCATTCCCGTCCCCATCAAGAACATGGCCCAGTACCGCCATCGATCCTTTTTGGAAAACAAGAACACGAACGCGGAAATGCCCAGCAACGGTAAGCCGTATTTACCGACCTTGAGCACGAGAATCCAACCGGTAATCGTGGTGCCAATGTTGGCTCCCATGATCACGCCGACTCCCTGCGAAAGAGCCATCACCCCGCTGTTCACGAAACCGACAACCATGACCGTCGTGATCGAGCTCGATTGCACGATGCAGGTCACAATGACACCGACCGTGGTGGCGAGGATGCGGTGGTTGGTCACCGCACCGATCAGGCTACGCAAGCTATTTCCGGCAACCGCTTGCATTCCGTCGGACATGTGCTTCATGCCCAGCAAAAAGATGCCCAAGCCGCCAGTGAGCATGAAGAGCATTTCTGTCAAGCTGGAGAATTCCAATGTCGCCTTCCCAATCAGGGGGTGTGTTAAGATTCCGTGAAAGAGACACAGTTTACGGACGGCACGAATGTTTGCAATAAACCCCTCTGAATTGACCAAGCCGCTGCGAGGTCTGATGCGCAGCAGTCGAACGCAGACGGAACGCTCGACGCCCCCGCAGCAAAGCCGTGGTTCGTCAACATTTAGAATTAGGAAAAGCCGGCCGGCGTTTGCCACGGTGTCGGTGCGATCACCGGTACTGACGCCCGACGGCTGACAAGCCGAAACCGGATATTGAATCTAGACGGATCACCAGATTCGAAGAATGGTTGACGTCCCAACGGAAGCCGCCAAGGCATTCGTCAACCGAGCGCTGGTGGTGACGTTGCTTAGTCGCTCACGCGATCGGCTTAAGAATTCCGGATCGCTCTCTCGTCTCCGCTGTCAAGGCTATTACGAAGCTTGCTCTGACAAGATGGTTTTGATCCAGCCGTGCATCTTGCAGCCGCCACCGCAACACCATGTTTGCATGATGTGAAACGGCGCGGTGGTTTTGGTCGCATCGGTAACGATTTTATCGAGCCGCGAACGAAGTTCATCGAGTCGCCTTTCGACTGGTTCCATGACAAGATGAGGCTGATCGATTTGAGCAACATCGCGTTTGAGTTGCTCCGCCTCGGCGTGTGTTTTCTGACTCGACCGAGCGATCAATCGAGTAAACTCGGCCCCTCCCGATTCGATCGTCCAGAACCAATAGGCACGCGAGGAAACAAAGCAAACGGTTGTCGTTTCGGCTCCACCGTCGACGATCGCGATCGCCGGGATGGAATGTTGGGAAGGACGTCCGTTGGCTTCCGGGGAGTCATCCCCTTGAGTTGTTTCGTTAAGCAACTCTTTGAATTCCGTTGCGGCAAAATTTAGTAATGCGATCGGCGCCGCTTGGATCCCGCTGATCGGTAGCCCGGCCGATTCGAGCGATGCGACGAACGGTTCGAGGTGCGATTTTTTTGCCGCGGCAACGAATGACGGTCGACCGAGGGTGTGTTGTTCCTCATCGGGCAGTTCACATAACCATTTGACCATTTCGACTTCGTCAAGTTCAACCGGAATCCGGTCTTCGATCTCGCGTTCGAATAACAACTTCGCTTGCTTGTCGGAAACGGGAGGCAACTGAACAAATCGCGTTACCAGTTCTCGCCCGCGTAAGCTCACCCAAACAGGCACCTCAGAGAGGTCGCGTCCTTCGGTGAATTGCTCGACAGACTCTTTGATCCACGCTTGCTGAAGGTCGCTAGATTTCAGTTGTGCACCGACATTCTCGAATCGCTTCGAAAAGCAATCGACAACTTCGATCGTTCCGTCTTCTTCCGATCGTTGTAGACAGATCGCATGAACGGCGCTTCCGCCCAGGTCAAATCCCCAGCATCGGTTGGTTTTCTTTCGGCGTAGCCGTCCGAGTAAACCTTGCTTGGGTTGATAGAACTGATCGGTGATCGGTGCTTCGCCGAGTCCTTGGAGGGCGAGTCCGATCGCTACATTGAACTCTGCCGCCGCACGCTGCATTTCGTTGTGATCGCAGCCTTTGATGACTGTCGGATAGGCGAGGACATTGAGGTCGCCACCAATCCAGCTTCGTGTTTTTAGTCTGCGGGGCGCAAACAAGCTACGCGGGTCGCCGCGTTCTGCTTTGATCCGTTTGGCAATCGTAGCCAAGGCTTCCTTCGCCTTGGTGTCTTCGGGAGCAAGCTCGTTCCATCGCTTGGCGAGCCGACCGAGCACGGGGGTAGCAAACGGTTCTCCCGAGAACTGTTGTGACATCCATTGTAACTTTTCGGCTTGTTCGACCAACTTGGAATACGCATCGTTTCTTGCCGAAGCAGGCACGCTTTGCAAATAATCGATTGCCGATCGATAGCGATTTTGCTGCAGGCGTCGCTCGGCTTTTTGCCGGAGTTTATCGCCGACTTGTTGTGCCAGTCGCTGATACTTTTGGTTGTCGGGTTGTTGATCGAGAAGCAGGTCGAGGTGCTGGCCGGCGACGACATAATCACGAGCCTCGATCGCCTTCCGCAGTTGGCTGGTCGAGACGTCGAATTGTCGAATGGTCAATTGCGACTTTTCGAGAAACTGTCGCGCTTCGTCGGTCAGCAGCCTTTCTGGAATCGGGGATAGCAAGGCGATGACGCGTTTGTAATCTTCCTGTTCGAACGCGTTTCCCGCGGCGACAATTGATTCAGCCGCGTTGCTTGTCAACTGCGAGGCGATCCGCTCGATCTTAGCGAGTGCCACTTCGGCGTTATGCACCAGTTCGGTGAAGCGGAAGTCAGATTTCTTTGCGATCACTGACGAGAGTAACGAACGGGCGGTGTCATAGTCGGCGGCTTTGGTCGCTTCGACCGCTCTTGCCAGTTTGTCTTCGAACTGTTGCGACTCACGGCGAATCGCCGCTCGCAGGTCTTGTCCGCAGCTGCCGCAGAACGCTTGCGTCAGCAGGACCGGCTTATCACAGCCCTTACATTTTTCGTACAGCGTATGTCCACATCCGGCGCAGTACTGACTGTTGGCATCATTCGGTGTCTGGCATTTCCCGCAAGCGACCATGCCGCTGGGGAGTGAATCGTTCGTACCGGCCAACGTATCTTGTGGAGACAAAGACATGACTAAACTGGTGGCTCGAAAAAGAAACAGTGGGTCAACGCAAACCTCGCGGCAACGTCATCGGCTCGGACATGTCTCCGAAGGTCGATGTGTGCCGACTTGTGAACCGATGGCGCAAGCGGCGGGCCATGCTGTTTGCCCGGCATAGCGACGTGAGGCAAACACTTGCGTATTCGTCGCACGGCCTTCGGTTCGGTTCTCAATCATCATCATCGTCTCGAGACAGTCCGCGAGAACCTTCCACGGCGATCGAAGTCAAACTCTGTGAAATATCGACCCCCAATAGATCGCCAAGCTGAATGCACAGTGAGATCGGACTTGTGCCGGTTGAATCGTGTGCATCTTGTAACCGATTGGTCACGTGGATTTTGTCGAGAGACTCGGGCAACCGATCGACAGCTTTTTCGTACCACTTGACGGCGCGATCTTGGGCTCCTTGACGATAGGCACCGGAGGCTCGTTTACTGAGTTCCCACCATGCATCGCCGATCGCGACTTGACCTCGCGCGGTACCGGCACCTTGCAAGTCCATCCGGGCAACTTCACGCAAGTCGTTTTGTGGTCCGTCGGCGATTAACTGCAGGCCTGTTTTCCAGTCGCCTTTGATAAAACAAGCAAACCGGCCGAAGGCGGCACCGGCGGCGACATTGTCTGGGTCAGACCGATACATGTCCAAGTACTCTTTGGACTCATCGTAATCGCGCTTGGCGAGCCCGAGTTGGCCTCGCAAGCGATTGAGGATCCGTGAGACTTCGTCAAACCGTGCGCCGCCGGTGTAGCGATTGGCAACACGGCAAACCGAAGCGGCTCGCATGTACTCATCATCTCGAATCGCGGTCAAAACAATCGGGACGGTGCGTTCGATCAATTCGTCACCGTCGATCGTTTTTTCACTTCGTGACGCGGTCGATTCACCGAAGGCCTGGAACCACTTCAGGTTTTCCTCGAGCGCGTCGACTTCGAATTGGGCGACACGCTGATCGACGCCTTGAAGCAGTTGGGCTGTGTCCTCGGCATCGATGGCCATTCGGATCGCCGCTTGCTGTAGTGCGAACGCACCGGCCGGGTCACTCGTCATCTCGCCGGCTAACTGTAGAAACTCGCGAGCGAGTTTGACCTTGTCGCCCGAAGTTTTGGCATCGCGGATTTTATCTGCGAAGAGTTTCTTGAGGCGTTCCTGGGCCGAGCGGAGTTCGATCACGTTCGGGACCGGCGTACGAGCATACTCTTTTTCTTCGACAAGCGGTCGATCGATGATTGTCGAGTCTGCGCTCATCAACGCTTGATCAATCGAAGTGATTTCGTCCGTCTGACTGGTCATGATCTCGTTGCCGATCGCCGTTTCACCGTTCGCATCTTCGAAAGAGATCGTTTGATGAATCTGGCCGGCAGTGAAATCGTTATCATTACCGACAAAAAATGCATCTTCGATTAGGCGTTTGTCGGTACTTTTGCCAATGAAGGTTGGCAACCCGTTGGCCCACATCGCGATGAAGCCTTCGCCCCGCTTTCGGAAAAAGAAATTGTCGAGCGAAGCGACCGTGTTACCCGTCGGAAAAAACTCAGCCGGTTCGGTCCATTCTGGTGCGTTGGAATCGTCGATTTCGACTAAGAGCAACGTGTTTGCGGATCCGTCCTGGATCACACTCGGGTCTAAACCGGTTTTCGGAAAGAAAGGGGACGAATCGCCCGAGACACCGACGATGTTGGTGCGGGTGCCTGAACCGGTGATGTACTCTTCAGGGATGTACTGCAGTAGTTCCTTATTACTACCAAGGTTCCAAGGTTTGGAACGATCAAACTTGTCATATAGTTCTGGATACCCGAGGTAGGGCAGTAGCTCGACCCGCCATGAATAAATGTCGATTCCCGCTTCGTTCTGAATTGTCGGTGGTGGGAACCGGGATTGATGGTCTGCGGCGTACTTTTCAAGGGCCTCAAAGATTTTGATCATATTCTCGACTGTCCGGCGACGACTCTCGCCGTCGGACAGTTCCGCAGCGGGAAGTCGCTCCGAAAGAGGCTTGATACCGATTTGTTCGGCTAACGATTGAGGTGTCTTGGACTCAGGGTCGGCCGTCGCCAGGTCCTTCGCTGTATCGCCTGTTGGGATCGACGCTGATGACGAGGTAACGTTGCTAACCAATGCCGCGGTTTGCGGTTCAGGTTGCGATCGCTTGGCAACCTGGGTGGTCGCGGGCTGAGGCCGGACCTGTGGAGATGGTGTCGAATCAGATTGGGCCGTTTGTGGGGATGCTTTTTGAGGATCAACCTCAGGCGTGGCATCTGCGGTTGGGTTGCCCCGTGGACGCGCGGCGGCTTTCATGAACAAGTCGTCGGTATCGCTGGAACATCCAGGTAGCAGAGCCATCGCGGCAAGCAAGCCGCCCACGCACATGCACTTGATCAAGATCGTTCGTGGCATCACTTGCCGAACCAATTCTCGTAAACTCATCAAACCAGTTTCTTTCGGATGTAGAATCGACTGACTTAGGGGACGTCGATGATTGGATCAATTAGTCATCAACTTTGGAGACAGACACCCACAACGGCAACCAACTCGAGTAGCTGGGAGACAAGGGGTCGCCTACTTTGACGAAACCGCGATTTTGACTGCGATTGAACTGCAGGTCGGGACAGCCCTTGGGGACGGTAATTCGTAGCTTGTACGCACCGGGCTGGGAGGTCGCCGTCAGTTCGGTTTCTAAAGCTTTGGGTTGGATCTCAAGCACTTCGATCTCGCGAGACTTGTCGCCGCGCGATCGAACGGTGACATAGAAATCATGTTGCGTGCCACTGTCCAGCGTTCCCAGATCCAGCCCGGTCGACTGGTGAATCTCTGGGCCGTAAAAGCCCACCGGCGGTCGGACCTTGCCCTCATAGGAAATGGTTTCCTGCCGAATCCCATCGGGGGTCTGGATCGCCACGGTGAACTTTCCCGAATAGGCACCGTGGTCACTCGGTTGCAGTTTGACCGTCACGCTTTGCGCCGATCGCACGTCTTGTCCGGACAATTGCTCGTCATCAAGTGAGGCTTCGATGGCTGCCCATTCAGACTCCAATCCGTCCGCATCGATCGCGGTGATTTCAAAGTCGTCGTATACCTGGCTATAGACGAGGAACGTGGTTGTCGGGTTGATCCCGATGTCATGGCTCCCCAAACGAATCGTCGAAGGGACGACAACGCGGTGCTTTCGTTTTCCGACACAAGTCAACGCAATGTTGGTGTGAAGTGGATCGTTGGTTTTCAAGAAAACCTTTTCCGAGCTGAATTCTGTGTCGGAATCGCTGACCGTCCATGTGACATCGCAGGTCGTCGATCCATCGGGGGCAAGTTTGTTAGTCCCCAACGTTGCCCGCACGGCTTCACCTGACGTACCGGCTAGCGTCAGTTCGAGGGGTTTCTCGCCACGGTTTCGTATCGAAAAGGTGTGTTTGTATTCATCGCCGATCGTCACCCAACCAAAGTCATGTGGGAGGGTAGGAGCTTGAATGCGTGGGACCTCCATCGACCGAACTTGTTCGTTGAGTTCGATGTCAGCCATGATCGCGTCGTATTTTTCGCGTTCGCTATCGGCAACACCCCAGGGCTTGTAGGTCACCGACTGACTGAGGGCAAAGACGAACGCGGAGAAACAAAGTGTGATTGTCAACGCGATCAACAAACGTTTGGCTAAGACGTCCATAAAGCTCTTAACGAGAATTTCGTGGTGTCAGAGACCGATCGGTCGACGTCCCGATCAATCATGTGTGAATCAATAAACGTGGGTCTCGGCGGCAATGAAGCCACCGAGACCCCGTTTCAGATCAAGCTAAATCAGGATGCAATCAGCCATGATCAGTTTTCTTCGAACGTGTTTTTGAACCAACTGTCGTTGAACCAAATACCGTTGTACATTTGCGACGGTGGGAGCTCGACGTCAGCCGAGTTGTAACCGATCGAGGTGAAATCGGTGATGTCGTCGTCGATCGGGAAACCTGGGTTCAGGTAGCCGTCGTTGCTTTCATCGAAGAACAAGCGGACCGAACCGTCAGCCATCAGGATGTTGGCGGCACCGGTGTGGATCGCGAACCAGTCACGGGTGTCCTGCAAGTAAGTTCCGCCAGGGTTGGTGGTGTCATCGCGAACGCCGGCATGGACGGGCAATGCACATTCGATCGTGGTTGCTTGGCCCTTTTCGCACTGGATCTGTTGTCCCATACGAACGTCTTTGTCGAGCAAGTGAATTCGATCAGCCGAGCTGTCCCAGTAGGCGGGGCCGTCGTTGAACGATTCGGCGAGCAGCATGCCTTTAGGCAGCAAGACTTCGCCGGCTGCGTTGGTGACGTCGGCAACCAAAACGGCTTCGTCCAAGTCGCCCGGTCCGGCGTCGCCGAGCAGGCCGATGTTCTGTGCCGAAACACGTGCGGTGTCGATGCTGCTGGCGGTCAACGGGCCAACCGAGTCTTGGCGTTCTTTGAATTTTCCGCCGCTCGCCGACGTGGTGTAAGCTGCACCCGAAACGCCACCGAATTGAGTCACGGGGCTGCTACGAACCAGGTGGTAGCCCGACGCGTAGTTGGTCATGTAGCCTTTTTCGACATAGAACGTGCCGACGTAGCCGCCGTTGTCCAGCGTGCCGCCTTGGTAGGCAAACGTGATCGGCGTGTTGTAGGTACCGGTGGTGGCATCGATTGCGGTGAACAGTTCCGAAGCCGCACCCTCAGTCATACGTGCGGTGGTATTACCGGGAGCAGGATTGCTGCTCGATCCCGAAGTGGCTCCACCCATCAAGTCATTGACCTTTTCCAGGCCTTTGGCAGGGTTGCTGGGGCACAGCATGTCACCGGTGATCGCCGAACCGATGTTGACCAAGTCGGCGGCCCAGCCGTAGGTGTCCATGTCGCCGTCACGCTTCCAGTCGGAAGCACCGGAGCACAGACGGGTCAGTGGATCACGGTCGGCAAAGGTGTACATGCCGATTCCGAACTGACGCAAGTTGTTCGAGCATTGTGCACGACGAGCGGCTTCACGAGCCTTCGTCAACGCTGGCAAGGCCAAAGCCGCCAGCAACGAGATGATGGCGATAACCACCAAGAGTTCGATCAGGGTAAATCCCGACTTTCGCATCCGCGACATTTCGAATTTCCTTCTCTGGACTTTGATGGACAGGCTTTTTTGACCCGTCCATAATGGGGAAAACGACCTGAGGTAGTCGGCTGGCGATCGCTCTGGTGAACATGGCTCTGGTGCAACAGATCTGCCAATTGTTCTTCCGTGTTCGCCGGCCGGCTCCTCTCTTAATTAATGACTCCAAAGACACGGCAGCCCCGCATGCGACGCGCTGTCCTGCCTGTGTTTCAAACACGGAGTCTCGGCAACACACCGAGATTTCACGCCTCCGTCTATCGGAGTTGCCGTGCTGTTGAAGCTCGCCGTGCGATGTACGTATGCACGAACGGCCCTATCCAACATCGGGCAACATTCCAACAGGTCCCTGCGAAGCGTTGATGGATCGAACGTGAGCGTTTGGTGAAACCAAGGCTCGATCTTTCGGCCCCTCAAGGGCAATGCCTTTCCGCGGCAATGCTCATCACGATCGCACGGATCAAGTTGTGAAACGTGCGTCAATTCAAACGAGCGAAAACAAAGTCGCAATCGCAAAGTCACGGACTTCATCGTTCCTTCGCATTCGGCGGACCGGCGTCAAACCCCCTCCTTTCAAAAGCCCGTTGCTGAACACGGTTTTTGGGTAACGACGCGCAGCCTCAACATTGCCTTCATGAAATCTTCTTAAGTTCGGGCGCGCCAAAAAGACGCTTTTCGCGTCAGGTGTCACACTCCAAACAAGATTTGTCGAAGCTGTGCGGCCGAGGCGCGCACGGGGGACTCGGGAGCGAACGGATCGTTCATCTGCAATGTGGGGAAAGCCGAACCGCGTTGATCGCATCGGTGCCGCGATTGACGGCTGTCGATTATCGACTGCTAAGCACCGAGTCGGTGCAGGGATGAGCACTGCGAGTTGTAGGTGTCGGAATCAATGTTCGCGGCGGTTCGCGTAAGATGGAATCGCGAAAATTGAAATTGAAGACGCCGGGGTTACTCGTCGTCGTCGTCTTCGTCGGCGGGTGGGTTGGCCCCTTTGATTTTTGTCATTTTGATTTGGTTGCCGCGATCGTTGTAGGCAACCTCGTTCATGATCTCGTTAATCAGCAGGACACCACGGCCGCCGGGGACTTCAAGCAGTTCATCGCTCCGCGGGTCGGGGACGTCATTGGGGTCAAAGCCATCGCCTTGATCGGTGATCGTGATCGTCGCACGCTGATCATCACAGCTCATTTCGACGGTGACAGTTTTGTCCGGATCGGAATGATTGCCATGGCGAATCGCGTTAACGATCGCCTCTTGGTAGGCAAGCTGGGTGCGGAACAGATCGGCGGACGGCCATTCCCGTTCGGTCATGGCAGCGAGCAGCTCATCGACCAATTCGCTCCCAATGGTCGTATCACTGGGGATTTCTCGACGCAGCGTCCACGCGGCGTGATCAGATGACATCACGAAGGCCGGTTTTGAAGAGGGCTTGCAAAAAAGAGTCCGCGAACGGTGACGGAGTTCACTGCTTCATCATACCGTTGGGCAAGCAATTGTGGGGACTGATTAGCGATCGGGTGAACCCGCCATGCAAATATCCCGCAAATTTCAGGACAGAGAGGGGCCAAGCTCCCGTTCGGGAAGCGTCGATGCATCCCATTCGCTCAACTCGACGTCAAAAAAACGCTCCAGGCGAGTGATTCGAAACACATCCCGAACGGTCTCGCACAGTCCGGACAGGTGAAGTTCGGCCCCCGAGGAGCGGGTTAGCGTTTGCAAATGGATCAACTCATTGAGTCCCGCGCTGCTGATCCACTGGACGCCTGAAAGATCGACCACTACCTTGCGAAGTTCTGACGGCTGTAAACTCTCAAGCCGTTCAACGACATCAGTCGCAAAGTATTTGGCGAGTTTACGAGTGCTAATGCTTTTGGTTGTCGGGCAGACAACCATGACGGAGTCGTCGATTCGGATATTCGTTTGTTGACGACGTCTCGGCACCATGTTGGGCCTGCTCTTAAGGGGTCTCGAAACTACGTTAAATGGCACTAATGGAAGGTCAGACGCCGGACGTGGTGCGCCATGCCCTCGCTGAAGGATCTCGCGTGAAATCCCCGTCAATTCCGCATGTTTTATCGACATGGATGATATCAAAACCACGTCAATTTTGCAACAAAATTCGCTCTCTGGCGAATCGGCGCAATGGCGTAATCATCAACGCAGGTGAGTTCCGTCACGGCAGCCGGTGAAGATTAGCACACAAGATTCGCCAGCGTATCGGGTGACTTGTCGGGCGGGTTGTTTCACCGTCGTCCTTGTCGTCGTGGCGAGAAAATCAGTTTTCTGCTCAAAATCCAGAACCAACCAACAACCATTTGTGTGAACGATGCGTAGCGTCTGATTCGATGGCTGATTGATCCATTTTGAAGCCTGTCTTTTCGTCGCCTTCTGTTTCCGCCACGCTTTTGTGATCCCACCCGTGCTTGCGAATTTCACCGCCGCTTCGTCTGGTTTTCTTTTCGACGCTGCCTCGACCATGGGAAGCGGCTTGGTAGTTGGCCAGATTGGCGATTGGATGCCCAGTTGGGCGACTCCGATCTATGCGATTTCTCTCGGTTTGCTGCTTGGTGCCGTGGTCGCTGCGGCTTTTTATGCCGTCCTGGCTCTCTTGTCGTTTGTCCCTCCGCTCGGGAAGCTAGCCGATAATTCGACGCGGGGGACGGTTGCCTCGCTGATCGTCGGGGTGGTCGTCGGTGCAATGCTTTGCATGCGGTTCGCGTCGAGCAGTGATGAATACGCACAAACGTTGTATCTGCCGTTGCTGCTTGCGGGAATTGTGATCGGATACGCGGTGATCTATGGCATGTGGCACCGAACTCGAAGTGAGTGGGCCGACATCTTGAGCGAAGGGGTTGTGCCTTACGTCCTCTCCACGCTTGGGGCGTTCACGTTGATCGGAGTCCTGGGTGCGTATTATGTCAACGATCCGATGCAGTTCATCGAGTCGATCCCACAGGTCAACTTGATCAGCGATGGGACGGTCGTTCATGAAGTCACGGTGCCGGGGGCGAATCCTTCGGTTGCTCCTGACGAGGCGACGTTTCATGCCCAGCAGTTCGACTATGACTTGCGGGCGATGTCGGAGCTCATCATTGAATCCGATAAGACAGTCATGCTTGGTGACGGGGCGAGCATTGCCGAATTCTCTCGCAAGCCGGCTCGAATCGATGCCGGCGAACAGATGGTTTATCGGTACGAAGATCGTGATGTCCCGCCACTTCCGAGTGACCCCGCGAAATTACACATCCAGAACCGTGAACTCGATGCCGCAACGGTCAAGTTCACGATTACCACGGTGCCCCGTATTCCCGAGATTTCGCAAGCGGTCGCGATTGGGTGCATTGTCTTTTTCCTGATAAGCGCGTTGGTTGCGTTTCGGCAAGCTGCCCCGCGGGTCTGGGCACTCGCCTTGTCAACGGCCAAGAATGAGATGGCCCAGACGTTGTATCTGATCCTGCTTGCCCTTGGCATTTTCGGGGTGGTGTTCTTTTCGATTTACCCGTTCAACACCCTCGGCGACGACATTCGAATGTTCAAAGACAGCAGCGTGACGTTGATCATGGTGCTGGCAATGATTCAGGCAGTTTGGAGTGCCGGGACAAGCGTGAGCGACGAGATTGAGGGGCGGACGGCTCTGACCGTTCTGAGCAAGCCAGTGTCACGACGTTCATTCTTGCTCGGAAAGTATGCCGGCATCATGATGAGCATCGCGGTGATGTTTGTGATCATCGGGGCGATTTTCTTGTTGTTGATGGCTTACAAACCCATCTATGACGCGCGAGAAACCGCTCGGGCGACGCCGGGTTGGCAAATCGGATTCGAAGAGATCATGTCAACCGTCCCGGTCCTGGGGCTGTATTTCATGCAAGCGATGTCGATCGCCGCCGTCGCGGTCGCTTTGGCGACACGGTTGCCGCTCCTTAGCAATTTGATTTCGTGTTTGGTAATCTACGTGATCGGCAACTTGACGCAGCCTTTGGTTGCATCGGCCCGGGGCGAGAACCCGTTGGTCGGATTTGTTGGGAACTTGATTGCGATCGTGGTTCCAAACCTGAACATTTTTAATGTCCAGACTGCGATGGACAGTGGAAACCAGGTTCCCTGGATCTACCTCGCCGCCTCCTTCAACTATCTTGTCGTCTTCGCGGTCGCGATTTGGATGGTTGCTATGTTGTTGTTTGAAGATCGCGATTTGGCCTAAACGGGGCCGTTGTTAGCCCCGTTAGGATTTACGAAAGCCGCTTGATGTGTGGCTTTCGGGGCGTCGGCAAGATCGTACAGGATCATCGACGCCGGACCACTTACGGGGATCTGCAGCTTTGAATCGCTTCCAAACTCTTTCAGCGGCTCGACACGAACCGGAAGGGAAAACCGGTTCCCTGACGTACTTTATCTGGGCGGTGCTGGCCGGAATTTTGGTGCCGGTGTTGGTGCTGGTGTTCGGATTAATTTCGTACCTGCTTGAAACGAAAGCGATCGATAGTTCACCGGTTCGGTTGGGTGTGAATCTTTATGTTCCCCTCCCGGAATCATTTCTCGACCAGCGTGAGTTGGTGCAGCTCACTCAATTGACTTCGCTGGCGTTCTTTATCTCGGTATTGTTTTGCTTAGCGGTTTGGCGGCATCGTCGCGTCGCCGATCGACGTGCGATGGCAATCACGAAATCGTTGCACTATCAAGTGCTGAAGCAGAGTGTTCGTCGCGCCGAACTGGAAGGTGCCGCCGCCCAATCGGCTAGCGCTCGCGCCTTGATCGGACGACACCTTCCGTCGCTCGGTCGTGGCCTGTCGCTTTGGTACCGAGTGGTTCCACGGAGCGTATTGTTATTGCTCGGTTGTGTTGCCGTCGCATTGCTCGTCCATGTGTACTTGGCCATCATCGCGGTCATCAGTGGTGTCATGATGTGGCGTCTGTACCAGCATGTTCGCGGAACCGATGTCGAAGAAGTCGGGCGATGGGAGTTGCCACAACTGCGAGACCAAATTGCCGGTCTAGTTGCCCGTGCTCCGCAGATGGCACGATTGCAGGCCAGCGGCATTGCCGAAGAGTCGTTCCGTCACGAAGTCGATCAGCTCTATCATTCACTCGACAGCAATGATGCCCGTCGTGGCCGTATTTGGCCGACTCTTTTCCTGGCCGCGTCGTCGGCGATCGGGATCATGGTGATCGGATTGGGGCTGAATTTACTTGCAGAATCAGAGTACGGATTAAGTCTATCGTCGGCAGTCGTGTTGGGGCTGTCCCTGGCCGGTGCGTTCTCTGCCGTGTGGCGAATCCTTTCGCTCGGTCGAAACCTGCGCACCCATAGCGGTCCGGCTTGTGACAGTATCTATGCCTACTTGAAACGAAGTAGCGAGGCGACGCCTTCGGAGCAACGCGTTGGCTTGGCAGGTTTACGCGATGGGGTGGAGTTTCGCGATGTTTCGCTATTTGGGTCGCACGGCCAACCGATTCTTAACCACATCACGACAGGGTTTAAGCCCAAGTCGCTGGCTGTCTTGCTAGGGACAGACCAAGTCTCCACCCAGGCGATGGCCGAAATGCTGATGGGGTTTGGTCGTCCGGCTACGGGGGAGGTGCGAATCGACGGACTGAAACTGCTCGATGTTCACCCCGCGTCACTTGCCAAGAACGTCATGTGGGTTGACCCCACCGGTCCACTTTGGGACGGCACGATCGAAGAGAATCTTGCCGGTGGTGATAGCGAAATCAATAGTTCCGACATCGTCGCGGCGCTGCGTGAAGTCGACGTTTATGAACAGATCTCACGTCTTCCCGAAGGCCTAACGACGTACGCTTCGGTGGAGGACAAATCATTGTCGACCGAAGCAACCTACGGAATCGGTTTGGCCCGCGCGCTTCTGCATCGGCCTCCGATTCTTCTGGTCAGCGAACCGCCGGCTGTCAGCACGCAGTTGGATGACGATCCGTGTCTAAAAACGCTGCAAAAGCTTGCCGGCCAAGGGTCGCTGGTGGTCGTTTTGCCGCGGCGATTGCAAACCCTACGTTCCGCCGATCGAGTCATCCTGCTCAATGGAGCCGATTTAGCGGGCGAAGGTCGCCATGCCGATTTGCTCAACGACAGCGATCTTTATCGACACCTTAACTATTTGTTGTTCAACCCGTACCGCTCGGGGGCGCGTGTCGGCTGATCAGCCGACACCCGATATTTTCGATCTAGACGGAGCGTTAATCGCCAAAGTGGACGGAGCAGGCGTCTCCATCACATCCTTGGGAAGACGACGTCTGGTCAGACCGTTTTCCGGCAATTCGGTAGCGCCGTTTGGCGACTTGGTGGTAGCCCCACCGCCACAGCTTTGCCGTCCCGGGCAGATGTAAGATCGGGGCCGCGGGCCACAACAACGGCAATCTTCGGGATAGGTAACGCACCGCGTCGCCGCCGCCGTGACGTCTGCCTTGCTGGTCGATCACGAACATTTGTTCCATCATCTGTTCGTAGGTCAAATCGGGGTAGCGGTCGCGGACACGCGGGTCGTGAAGCGAGATGTAGCTGAGACGATTTCCGCAGCAGTCAAGCCGTTGCAGATTTTTGACTTGGCCCAGACAGAAATTGCAATCGCCGTCATAAATGACCACGTCAGCACCCGGCCGGTCATCCGGATCGGGCAACCCGTGCTCGCGATTCGACGTGGACTGTTGGGCGGACTTTTCGGCAGTGGCGGGAGTTTCGGTGGCTGCGGAGCCCATTTTTTCGACCAAAAACACGTTTCTCGCTGCAAAATTGCGGTGACAGGCGGACTGACGCTGTCCCTATACTGGGATTGTAGGTCGTCCCTCCTTTAAGGCTACCGCAATGAATCGAATTGAATCACAGGTCCGTCGAGCTCGGCGGCGTCTTGTTCTGGGAACATTTGGACGCGTTGTCTGCGTGACGCTGTTTGTCGCCTTGATTGTCGCCACGATTGCTTGTGCGTTGCCGGGAATCCAGGCGATGGAGGTCGATCTGACGTGGTGGAACCAGGCGTGGATCGCCGGTTCCGTTGGCGTCGCCGTGCTAGCCGCTGCCGCGTACGCCTTGCTGACACGTCCATCTCTGGAACGCGTTGCGCTGGAAATCGACAAACGCTTCTCGCTCGGCGAACGCCTGAGCAGCTCGATGTCGATGTCGACATCTGACCGGGAAACCGAATTTGGACTCGCCGTCATGACCGATGCCGACCGTCGGGCCGAAAAACTAAAAATTGCCGAAAAGTTTGCCTACCAGCCCAGCCGTCTTGGTTGGTTGCCGTTGGCGATCGCTCCGGTTCTGGCCGTGGTGTTGATCCTGGTGGAACCCGCATCGATCAATCCACAGGCCGGTACCGAAGTCGATCCAGAGGTCACGGCGCAGATCAAACGCGCGTCGCTTCAGTTGAAAAAGCGGATCGCACAGCAAAAGCGAAATGCGGATGCGAAGGGACTCAAGGAAGCCCGTGATTTGTTTGACAAGCTTGAACGCGATCTGAACGAAATCACTGAAAAGAAAAACATCGATCGCAAGGACGCGATGATCGCACTGAACGATCTCAAGAAACAACTCGAGGAACGTCGCGAGCAACTTGGGTCCAATGATCAACTGCGAAAAGCGATGTCGCAAATGCAGTCGTTGCAAGCGGGGCCGGCCGGCGAAGCTGCCAAATCGATCGCCAAAGGTGACTTCGGGAAAGCCGAAAAAATTATGCGTCAGCTGGCGTCCAAGATGAAGGACGGCAATCTGGACGAAAAAGAAAAACAAGAGATCAAAAAGCAGATCGAGCAACTGAAGAATCAGTTGCAAAAATCGATTGACCAACAGAAGCAAAAACAACAGCAACTGCGCGAGCAGATCGAACAAGCGAAACGCGAAGGCCGTTCTCAAGATGCCGCCAAGATGCAGCAGCAGCTCAATCAGATGCAGCAGCAATCCAAGCAGCAAATGCAACAGATGCAGCAAATGGCGGACAAGCTGGCTCAGGCCGCTCAGGCGATGCAAAACGGTGACGCCGACCAAGCGTCCAGTTCCCTACAGGACATGGCCGATCAGCTCGGCGACATGCAAGAGGAAATGAGCGAGCTGAAAGATCTCGAAGACGCGATGAATCAGTTGTCCCAATCGAAAGATCAAATGCGTTGCGGCAACTGCAGCGGGTCGGGGTGTCAGCAATGCCAAGGGATGGGACAGGGGATGGGACAAGGCGACAAGCCCGGCAACGGCATGGGCGAAGGAAACGGTCAGGGTGATCGTCCCGAAGAGGAAGACGAAACCAACACTTACGAGACGCAGGTTCGCGGTAAAGTCCGGAAAGGACAAGCGAAGATCACCGGATTTGCCGACGGGCCCAACCGTAAAGGGGTGACCCGCGAAGAGCTCAAGCGGGCCGTCGAAAGTGCGTTCGCCGAAGACAGCGATCCACTTGAAAACCAGCAGCTTCCGCGTACCGAACGCGAGCATGCAAAAGACTATTTCGATCGATTGCGATCCGGCGATTGATCGGGACACCCGCGGCGGCTTGCTGTCTCCAGCCTTCGTGAAATGAAGTTGGCCGGGTAGAATGAGGCTTCCATGAAAGCCTCTTCTTCCATCACTACGCCATCGGCATCGTGCCGCTCGCTTTACATCCACGTGCCGTTCTGTCGGCACCGCTGTGGCTATTGCAATTTCAGTGTCGTCGCCGGCCGAGATGATTTGATCGATCGGTTTCTCGATGCGATTACCCTGGAATTGCAGTCGGTTCGTTCAAGCACCGATCGGCCGCCCGAGTTGGAAACCGTGTTCATCGGTGGCGGGACGCCCACCCATCTCGATCACGATCGGTTGGCGACGCTTTTACAAGCGGTCCGCGATCGGTTTGACTTTGTCGCGGACGCCGAATGGAGTGTCGAAGCGAATCCGGAAGACATCACGACGGACAAGTTGCGGTTGCTCCATGACTTAGGGATCAACCGCGTCAGTCTTGGCGTGCAATCGTTCCATGATGAAAAACTGTCGATTCTGGAGCGGTCTCACGACGGCCAGCATGTTAGGCAAATTATCCGCGACGTTGCCGAAGTGATCGAGAACGTTTCGATCGATTTGATCTTTGCCGCTCCCGGCGAGACCCTTGACAATTGGCGCGAGGATTTGCGGTTGGCGACATCGCTTCCGATCAAACACGTGTCGACCTACGCGTTGACTTTCGAAAAGGGAACGGCGTTTTGGTCACGACGCTCCAAAGGCGATTTGCATGATTCACCGGAAGAGCTGGAACTGCAAATGTATGATGTCGCGCGAGAGCATTTTGCGGCGCGGGGATTCGAGCACTACGAGATTTCAAATTTTGGCAAACCCGGCTTTCGCTGTCGACACAATCTGGCGTATTGGCATGGCGCCGGATGGTATGCGGCCGGTCCTGGGGCGGCGGCCTTTGTCGATGGGTATCGCAACGTGAATCATCGCAGCACGACGTCGTATCTGAAACGCCTCGAAGCCGGGCAATCACCGATCGCCGAATCAGAATTTGTCAGCGCGGAACAATCGGCGCGAGAGGCGGCCGCGTTTGGTGTCCGAATGATCGACGGAGTGGATCTTCAAGCGGTAAGTGAACGATACGGTGTCGACTTGCTGGCGCTTTGCGAAACGGAATTGCGGCAGATGCTAGAGCAAGGCTTGATCACGCGGCATGCTGATCGAATTTGCTTGACCGAACGCGGCATCCACTTTGCCGATTCTGTCGCCGGCGAACTGCTGGGCTAGCACGGCAGTCTGGATTAATTCGCCGTGAACTGAGAAAGAGTTCTGAAGTCGGCCCTTCCGCTTTCAACTTTCCGAATCGTGAGCGTGCCGTGTCCTTCTCCAACTGTAAAAGGGGTCAGGACTCAAAAACCGACCGGTAAAGGGGATTCGTGTTATTGAGTCCTGACCCCTTTTCAGTCTCGCATCGCCGCGTGGCACGATTTGCAGTCTGCTTTCAGTTGGTCGATCAAGGTTCGCAAACGTTTGGGTTGCGTCGCCGCGTCGTGAATCTGTTTCGCGAGTTCTGTTGATCGCTCAAGTTGGTCGCGCTGCGGCTTCTGCCAGGATCGGACTTCGTCGAGTCGCATGGTTTCGACGAAGTGCTCGTGTAGGAGCACACTCTCTTCGGCAACCGAAACGCCGCCTTGATCAAGTAACGCGACCAAGTGTTCGAGTGATCGATCGATCGCGACCATTTGTTCGGCTAGCTCGGTGACCTTGACCGCTTCGTGAAACGTTGTTTGAAAACGCTTCAATTCCGACACGGGGATCTGCTCGACTCGGTCGACGCTACGAAATAAGCCGGCATATCGAGGTGAGGTTCCCGAGTCTTTAAGCAACTGATTGGCCTCTTTTTGATCCAGTTTCCCGAGCGCTACACAGGCCACCGCGGCGGCGGCAGGGGCGCGGTGACGACCATGATGGCAGTGCAAATAGACGCCGCCTTTCGAATCAGAGATCGCTTTGGCCAGTTCGAGTGTTCGTGTCGCGTTGACTTGGTCGTAACCGATAGGCAAGTGGATATAGCGAAGACCGTTTTGCTTGGCCAAGTCGACTTGGGGAGTTGATCCGTCGACACTGATGATGGTGCGAACTCCTTTTTCGGCAAGGGTTTCAAAGGCTGCTTCGCCATGTGGTGATCCACCGACAAAAAGCTGCTTGTCGATCTGCCGAAAATTTTGCATCAACGATGCGTCCACTTCGACCGGCATCGCCGAAAGCTGTTGTAATCGCTTCGCAACGTCCGAGTGCTTGGAAATCAAGTTCGTCGTTTCGTTTGGATCTTTGGTGAGGTCAAACAACATGGCGTCCTGGCCTGGTGGCTGAACCCATTTCCATTGTCCGTCACGAACGGCGTGCCATGCTTTACGTTCCAGTTCGGCATGTGAGCCGGTGGCCCAAGCGATTGGACGGTGTTTCGAAGGCGTTTCGCCGCGAAGGATCGGCAGCATGGATTCGCCATCCAGATTAGCCGGAGTTTTCAAGCCCGCTAATTCGGCGATCGTCGGGAACCAATCGAGTGCGGACGTGATCGCATCACTTTCGGTTCCTTTGGCGATCAAGTCTGGATATCGAATCAAGCACGGGACTCGCAGGCCGCCTTCGAACAAGGTCGCTTTCCCACCTCGCAGCGGTTCATTTGATCCGCCGTATTTTGGATCGCCGCCGTGGTCGGTCATAAAGATGACCAATGTCTGGTCGGCTTGTCCGCTCGCCTGAAGGGCTTGGAGTAACCGGCCGATGCCGTCGTCCATCCCGACCACCTTGGCGGCAAACGCTCGGCGCAGCGGATCATCGATCGATGTGACTCGGGCCAGATCCGCAGGCTTTGGTTGCATCGTGTTTAGCGGTGTTTGGTTTTCTTCGTCCCATGCCTTGCCAAAATGTGGCGCGTTGTAGGCGACATGCAAATACCAGGGCTGTCTATCTGTGGACAGCGTTTGATCTGTTTGATCGGATCGATGGCCGAACGATTCGATCAGCCGTTCGGCTTCGTCGGTGATCACGTCGGTCGCGTACCGGTGTGTTTCGATCAGCTCCTTGCCGCGGTACCAGTCGGGTCGATTGGCATATTGACAGGTAAAAAAATCGACACAGCCTCCGGTATGACCGAAGAAGGTGTCAAAGCCGTGTTCGGTCGGCCAAAATTTGTCTTGCCCATGACCGAGATGCCACTTCCCAACGAGATGGGTTTGATAGCCGGTGTGCTGCAGTTCGGAAACGAAAGTTAATTCGTGATCGCGAATGCCTCGGTCCGCATGTTCGTCGGCGAGGAACATCAAGGCGCTCGTCAATTGATCTGCCGAGCGATGGGCGTACCTTCCGGTCAGCAGTCCAAACCGTGACGGGGTGCAAATGCTGCTTGCGGCATAGAATTGATTGAGCTTCAGGCCTTCGGCGGCGAGTGAGTCGATGTGTGGCGTTTGGATTTCGCTGCCGTAGCAACCGACGTCGTTGACGCCTTGGTCGTCTGAAAAAATCAGCAAAATGTTCGGGCGCGCCGCATCACCGGCCGAGGCAAGTGTTGGGTGAAACAGGCAGGCAACACAGCAGGCAAGAGATGTCAATCGGAGCATCGCATTCACGAAAGTGGCAACAGAAAATCTTGATGGTGGTGCATTATATCCACCCGCCGTTCGCAATACTCCATGGCGATCCGGCAAAGTGGTTTTCGATAGCACGGATTTCGGATCGACGGATTTCAAAATGAACCTGGGTTGTCAAAGTGAAGTCTCGATGACAGAACTCTGCTCCGCATCCGGCGATGGAAATGAGATCTGGACTGTCACCCGTTGAAGGCCCCATGTCAGACTACCTCAAGCTACATTTCGTGATCCTGCTATGGGGATCGACCGCCGTCCTCGGTAATCTCATCGAACTGAGTGCGACACAGTTAGTGTTGTACCGCAGTGTGCTCGCCACCGGTCTACTGTTTTTTTTTCTCGGCCGGCACGCCAAGGTGGCACCTTCGACGGCGATGCTGTTGATACTCAATGGCGGCTTGTTGGGGGCGCACTGGATCTTTTTCTTCTTGGCGGTCAAGGTTGCCAACGTTTCCATTTGTATGATTGCGATGGCGACGATTTCATTTTGGACGGCGCTGTTGGAACCGTTGCTCGTTCGCAGTTGCCGATTTCAGTGGATCAACCTGCTGTTGGGGCTGGTCGTGCTGCTGGGAATCTATTCGATCTTTCGCAGTGAATCACAGTTCCACTACGGACTTGGCGTCGGAGTGATCGGTGCGATCCTGGCAACCTTATTTTCAATCGCGAACGGTCGGCTGGCGACGCGGGCGAGCGAGCAAGCGGTGGTGATGTACGAGATGGCCGGGGCGGCGATCGTTTGCGGAGCGACGTTGATTATCAGTGAGATGTTCGGGTTGGGACTGGCCTCGGATCGATGGGGATTGACCGCGTGGGAATGTTTGTCGCTCGCGGCGTTGGTGCTCGGTGGCACCCTGTTGGCCTATCGCATCTACGTCAGTCTGCTCCATCGGCTATCCGTCTTCACGATCAACTTCGCGAACAACCTAGAACCAATTTACGGAATCACATTGGGCGCAATTTGCTTTGGTGATCACCGATACCTAGGGATCGATTTTTACTTCGGCGCCGTCATCATCTTGTCGGCAGTGATTGCCCAGCCTTGGCTGGCGATTCGCTCCCGACGCAAACTGCAACCGTTGACGTGATTGACGGTCGTCGCGTGGTTCACGCAGCGACGACTCGGCGAGTGATAATCGGGTGGATCAACGCATAGATCAGGACGGCCAGGAACGACAACGCGCCGCTGGTCATCCAGAGCGTTTTGGGCCCCAATCGCTGTAGCAACTCGCCTCCTAAAGGGGCACCGACTGCCAATGCGATCGCATAGCACATCGTGAATAAACCCATGTAAGCGCCTCGGCAATGTTCGGGCGCCAGCTTGGCGATGATCGATTGCTTGGTCGGTGCTTGCAGGATTTCGCCGAGCGTCCAAATTCCGATGCTGATTCCGATCAACAAAAACGATCCTCCGACGCCGGTGAAACCGAAGCCTGCCGAGATCAACACCCCGCCAAGCGTCACAATACTCATCGCGTTGTAACGATTCAGCCAGTGTGTGATCGGTAGCTGTAAAACAAAGATCAACACTCCATTGATCGACATCAGCAAGCCGAATTCTAAGTTGCTGAAACCGACCTGGCGGATGTACAGCGGCAGCGTCGAAAACCCTTGAACAAACACCAGTTCGATCAGCAACGTGGACAAGCAGAACATCAGGAACGGTGCGTCGCTGAATACATGCCTGATCGAATCACTCAATCGAATCTGTGGTTCTACTGGTGGCCCGTCGGGATCGGAGGCCGTCACCACCGGACGTTCGTCGATCCACAACCAGATGATGATCGCATAGGCTCCCATCGTGATCGCGTCGAGCCAAAACAGGAGCTTGAAACTGTAGCCGGCCAAGATGCCGCCCAGTGGCGGCGCGATCGCAAAGCCAAGGTTGATCGAGATGTACATCAACGCGAACGCGTGTGTGCGACGATCAACCGGGGACAGGTCGGCAATCAAAGCCGATGCCGCCGGACGATACAAATCGCTGACGAATGCAAACAGACAGACGCCGAGCGCAAAGGGGAGCTTGTGCTCGATCGAACTGAGCAGCAGCAGCATCAAGCCGCCGCCAAGCAGGGCCAGCAGCATCACCGGTTTGCGTCCGATTCGGTCGGAAATGAACCCTCCGAGTAGCGATCCACCCATCGAACCGATTCCCAGCATTCCGATGCACAAGGTCGCGAAGGGGATGCCAAAACCCAGTTGCTCACTTGCGTAGATCGATAGAAAGATCACCGCGAACGAGCCGGCTCGGTTGATAAACGATCCGACACAAAGGATACGAACCGCGATGGGTAATTGAAGGTAGTCGCCGAACATGGCTGCAACGGGTGTCAGGGCATGGGGGGAAGTTAGAACTGCGGGCGTTGATTCGGTGCGAGCAAGGAGGCTGATCGCGACAAGCGGCGTCTGCGACATCGGCGGACAAGCCGAACCCAAAGACTCGGTCTAGACGAAGCACTAGGACAGACACACCGCCAGCGGGGTTCGCCGGGAAGTCGGCCGGCGGCCCGTTTCCGGCGACAATTTTTGGCGTCGATGGCGTTCTTCCGTTCTGGCCTTTTCTTTCGGCCGCGAAACTTTCGCCAACAGCGAGGGTTTGAATCTGTACACTCCTCTTCAGTCTCGCTTGTCCCTTACAGCCAGGGAGAGATCGCGTGATGGTATCAAACCGACTCTCGATCATCGTTCCGTTTTGCCTGTTGACCGTGGCGTTGCAGAACGCCGGCGCCGAAGAATTCATGGCGGTCGATCCGGATAGGATTTCTCCTGAACAGCTGCAATTTTTTGAGTCCAAGATTCGCCCGGTGTTGGTCCGCGAATGCTACGGATGCCACAGCGATCAATCCGGGCAGAACAAGGGTGGACTTCGTTTGGACACCCAGCGTGTCACTCTGCTTGGCGGCGATAGCGGTGCGGCGGTTGTCCCCGGGGATCCCGAATCAAGTTTGCTGTACACGGCGATCACGCATGAAGATTTTGTGATGCCGCCGAAGCGAAAACTAAGTGATGCCGAGATCGCTGATTTTCGCAAATGGATTCTCGATGGTGCCCCCGATCCTCGTGTGACCGAAGCGATCGTGATGCCACAGTCGGCGATCACCATCGAAGACATTGATCGCGCCAAGCAAACGTTTTGGGCTTTCCAGCCGCCGACTCGCACGACACCACCGGTGACGTCCGCCTGGGCGGCATCCGATTCCACTGAAAACGAATCTGCGGCGGCGGTGATCGACCGTTATGTCGATGCAAAGCGACATGACGCGGGACTGCAACCTGCTCCCGACGCCGACGCGGTAACGTTGCTGCGGCGACTGTGTTTCGATTTGGTTGGATTGCCACCGACGCCGGAACAGGTTCGCTGGTTCGAATCGGCTTTTCAAGTTGACTCCCAAACGGCCGTCGAGCGTGTGGTCGATCGGTTGCTTGATTCACAGGCCTTTGGTGAACATTGGGGACGTCATTGGTTGGACGTCGCCCGCTACGCCGAATCGACCGGCCGGGAAGTCAACATGACTTATCCACAAGCGTGGCGCTACAGAGATTATGTCATTGACGCATTCAACGCAGACAAACCCTACAACGAATTCGTCCAAGAGCAGATCGCCGGCGACCTGCTGCCCGTCAAATCGGATCAGCAGTGGGCAAAGAATTTGATCGCGACCGGGTTTCTGGCGATCGGAACAAAGAACTTAAACGAACAGAGCGCCGCACAGTTTGCGGCCGACCTAGCGGACGAACAAATCGACGCGACGACACGCGTGTTTTTAGGGATGTCGGTTGCCTGCGCCCGATGTCATGACCACAAGTTTGATCCGATTCGCCAAAACGATTACTACGCATTGGCAGGAATCTTTCGCAGTACCAAAACGCTTTATGGGAATCCACCTTCGGAGTTTGGCAATCCCGTCAGTGCCCAGCAACGTCAACGCAGTAGCTTGCTGCTGTTGCCCGTCGAGGACGATACCAAGATCGGCAAGTCCTATTCGGTGGAAGAACTGCAGTCGATGAAGGAACAACTACAGGAATACCGTAGGCAAGTCGTCGACCTGCGATCCGGCGGAACGGTGGCCGGTCGACCGGGCGCTTCAGTGCAACAGATGCGTTTGCGATTGAACAATCAGATTGCCGAACTGAGCGCAAAGATCAGTGTGCTCGACGATCAAGGTCAGCCACGCAGTTATTGCATGGGTGTCCAAGATCACTCCGCTGTTGGTGATGCCCCATTGTTGGTTCGAGGTGAGATCGATCAGCCGGCCGATCGAATCAAGCGTGACCTGCCGTTGTTGTTCCGAGATCTGCCGCTAGAGATTGCCGACGGTGCGAGCGGACGATTAGAACTTGCCCGTTGGATCGGAAGCGATCAAAACCCGTTGACCGCTCGCGTGATGGTCAATCGCTTGTGGCACCACGTATTTGGCCAAGGAATCGTGACAACGACGGAAGACTTTGGCGTGACGGGGATCGCGCCGTCGCATCCTGAGTTGCTCGATCACCTGACGCTCGAATTCATCGATTCGGGCTGGTCTGTCAAAACGATGGTGCGTTCGATGATGACATCGCGTACCTATCGAATGCAGTCACGATTTGATGAAGCAAGTCACCAAGCCGACCCAGACAATCGTCTGTTGTGGCGGGCGAACGTGAAACGACTGGGGGCAGAATCAATCCGTGATGCGATGTTATCGATCGCTGGAAAATTGGATTCCGAGCGGCCTGTCGGTTCGATGGTCGCCGAAGCAGGCTTTGTTCGTGTCCAAGGGGCAACGTTGGAAGATCCTCGCGAGGCGTTGCGTCGGCGATCTCAAACCGTAGTCACCTCGCGTCGCGATGACGTTGAACGTTTGATGCGGCAGCTGCGAAACGGAAGTCCTCGTGACCGCTCGATCGCTCGCAATCGCCTACGCGACATGAGGAACAACCCGCGTCCGCTTTCGTATGAAGAAGACAGCTCCGAAGACAAATCACTCGATCAAACACGATCCAATCTTCGCAGCGTCTATCTGCCTGTCGTCCGCGATTTTGTCCCGCGGTCGCTTGAAGTCTTTGATTTTGCCGACCCCAGTTTGATCAGCGGAGCACGCGAAGCATCCAATACACCCAACCAAGCTCTGTTCATGATGAACAATCCCGTGGCGTTGCGACTTAGCCGCGCGTTTGCCGAACGATTGGGCCGGCAGGCATCGTCGTCGAAAGAGCAAATCCAACTGGCGTTCGTGCTGGCTTACGGTCGTGAACCAACGGCCGACGAGCGTCGTGCCAGTTATGAGTATCTTCGACACGCCGACGGTGAGACCGAAGATCGCTTTGCCGGTTTCTGTCAGGCGATATTCGCCGCGGCCGAATTCAGGTATTTGAACTAACGTGACGCGGTCGTCTGACGATCGGCCTCGTTCGCCTTTTTGCTCGTGACTCCACACGTTTTCTACGCTTCTCTTGTTCGTCTTTTTTCAGGAACGACTGTCATGCTGACTCGACGCGAATTGCTGAAACACTCGTCAGCCGGTTTCGGCTACTTGGCACTGGCCGGGATGTCGAATCACGGGCGCGAGGCCTTTGGAGCTGAGGTCGCAAACGGGGCAGAAGTCACTGCGGCGCATCCTTTGGCACCCAAGCAACCGCACTTCGCCGGACAGGCCAAGCGTGTGATCTTCTTGTGCATGCAGGGCGGTCCCTCTCATGTTGATACCTTCGACTACAAACCGGATCTATTGAAAGACCACGGCAAGCGTGCCAAGTATGGCGGATCGTTGCTGAAGTCCCCTTGGAAGTTTCGCCAACATGGTGAAAGTGGGCTTTGGGTGTCTGATTTGTTCCCCCAAGTCGCAACGCATGCCGATGATTTGTGCTTGATCCGTTCGATGCACTGCGACCAACCGGTTCATCCTGGTGCGATGACTCAGATGCACACGGGCACGGCACAATTCGTACGCCCATCGATCGGTGCTTGGACGTTGTATGGACTGGGGACCGAAAACGAAAGTCTGCCAGGATTCGTCTCCCTCAGTCCGCCGGCGGGAAGTTCGCGAAACTATGGCAGCGCGTTTCTGCCGGCGATTTATGGCGGGACCAAAGTCGGGCGGACCGGAAGTCGCTTTGCACAGGCGGCTCGTTTCGCCGGTGGTGCGCAGGAATCAGTGCCAGACATTAAGAATCCCACCTTGGATGCTCGGGAGCAGCGAAGGCAACTGAATTTCATTCAAAAACTGAACCGAAGCCAGATGCCGGACGGCGATACCGCCCATGTCGAAGGTGTGATTCAGTCGTATGAACTGGCCTTCAAAATGCAAGACGCAATGCCGTCGCTGATGGACTTATCGGACGAAGACGAACGCACGTTAAAGGCGTATGGTGCCGATGGCGGCCCGACGGCAACATTCGGAAAGCAATGTTTGTTGGCTCGTCGTTTTGCCGAAGCAGGGGTTCGGTTTATCGAGATCACCCACGGAAACTGGGACCAACACAATCGTTTGACGGAAGATCATGCGGCCCGTGCCGAAGCATGCGATGGACCAATCGCCGCTTTGTTAGCCGATCTCAAATCACGCGACATGCTGGACGAAACGTTGGTGATTTGGGGGGGCGAATTTGGCCGCACGCCATCCGCTCAAAACGGTGACGGGCGAAATCACAACAACAAGGGTTACACCCTGTGGATGGCCGGCGGAGGCGTCAAAGGTGGCTACAGTTACGGTGCGACTGACGAACACGGGTTTGAAGCGGTCGAAAATCCATGTCACGTTCACGACTGGCACGCGACTGTCTTGCACCTATTGGGGCTCGATCACGAACAGTTGACGTATCGCTACGCCGGCCGTGATTTTCGTTTAACCGATGTATACGGAAACGTGGTCCATGACATCATCGCTTGAGGGTGTGTCAATTTTCCATTGTCGCCTTTCGCTCTGCGACAGTAGCGTTCATTTCGCTGCTACTGCGAAGCCGAAGGTGACATTGGGAGATGCCAACTCTGAAAATCAGTAGGCGCTAGCCGAGAGCGTTGGCTATGGTCGCACTGCCAACAGGTTCGAAAGCCACCGTCCTTTCAAAAGCGTCGAGCTTAAGCTCGCGGAAGTCGTCTTCTTTCTGAACCCACCATTTCGGAAGGATCTTCCCGGTTTTGCTTTCACGCAGCGAACGATTCGTCTGAAACGCTATGAAGAGACGAGTGCGATCTTATGCAGCGGGTTTGTCGGGATCACGTGTCAACTCTTCGGGAAGTTCCCACGGAGTGCCCGTGACAAGTCCGCCTGGCTTTTGATACGTGTCAAAATAAAATTCGAAAAGCGGGGTGAACTGCAAGCGGAAATCGGCGGAAGTGTTATCAAAAAAATCGTCATCGATCTCATCGCCTAGACGCCACTCGAAAAGCAAATGCTCATGTTGTTGTGTTGGTCCGAACGGAGCGCCGGTCGCTCCCCGAACAACATGCGGGAGTAGTTTTCCAGTTCTGTGCTTTTTCCAGGTAATGGTCGCTTCACTGAAAAGCCCAGGCATGTTGGGGATCTTGCTGGTGTACTTCACCTTTGTGGGCATGAAGTTGACCGCTTTCGATTGAATCAATTCGATCTCAAAATCAAGCGAATGATGCTTCCAACGCCATTTGCTTTTGATATCTCCCTGCGTGATTCGTTCCGCCGAAATCAGTTCGCTGGAGTGTAAAAAGATGTATTCGATCCAACCTTTTTGCTTCTCTGCATTCGACCAGAACAGGACGTGGGCGACGAGCTCGTCGAACGGGTCAAACCTTGTAGCTCCTACTCCTGCCTGTTCGACAAATTTCTTGGCAGGCAGGTTGTCCGGCTTGATCGAGTATCCTCTTAAAGCTGCTGGGCCGACACGGGCCTTATGCACATTTGAGCACTTCAAGTATTCCGCCCAATACTGGAAGTCAAAAGTACGACTGGACTGTTCTGGGCCGATGACGCGTCCGAAGGCCTGATATAAGAAATCATCTTTCTTTGAAGCCGCGAGCAGGCGATACTGACGGTCGATTTGGAGCGGAGGTCTATTTGCACTTTCGACAAAAGCCCGTTGGCGTTCGCCGGTTATCATCAAGGCATATCTCGAAAGAACCTCGTCACGCAAAACGGTCAAGTCAGCAATGCTTGCATAGACGGTGCCCTCAATTTTCGATTGTTCTTTGCGACGTGAGTCGTCTGCGAAGGACGCGTCTGCTCGGAAAAGTGCAGATGCAATGATGATCATCAACAAGGAGTGTCGAAGACTTAGCACGTTATTCATAGACACATCCACCTATCGATGGGACGGATTGCCGAAAAGAAGACTGCATTCTACCAGGGCTGCAGGCCACGGTTGCGCGGTTTCAATTGGAAGGATGACGTCTTGCACTACGGATTGCCGTTTGTACCGCTTGTGAAAGTGGCATTCAGTGTGCCGCCGTCGGTGAGCGTTTTCTCGATGCGGCTAAGGTGTCCGTAATAGTTGCCGGGGTCTTTGGCATAAAACCATGGTTCACCGACGATTCGTTCAACCCAGTTTGATGGTGCGTCTAGTGACGTGGCTAGCCATACTTGCTCGTCTTCTTGCAGTGGAAGCATCTTAATCGACTCGATCACTTGTTCGCTTGGCCGACCATAAATCCCGACAAGCATCAGCTTCGCTTCACCCCGAGGGATCGCTATGCGGCGGGGATAGGGCTTTGCCTCGCCCAACTTCAACGCAAGGTATTCAAGTCGATGGATGTCAGACGGCATCTGGAAATAGTCATTGTCATCGACCGGGAGAGTTGATTTCGAAGCAAGGGACTCACAAAAGCGAACATTCGAGTTGTTCAGGAATAGCCCATGGGCCCCGACGTCCTTCGTGTTCCATTTCCAAGTCACCGTCTGGGTATCGTCGCTGGAAAATGGATCGGCAAGCTCACGACTCACTTCCAGCCGCAACCGAACGGCAATGTCTTCGATCCCATTGGCCACGGTGGGAAAGTCGGCGAACGTTTTCGAAGCCCCTCCCGGCTCGGGTGTTCTCACTGGTGAGTAGGCGCCGGATCGAAGATTATTGCGGGTTAAGTAGTCGCGAAGAGTGCCGAAACGAAGTTCACCCAACCGGTCCGCCTTGCCGAGATCGGGCAGTTGCTCGATGTTCAATTCCGCCTTCTGTCCCGGGTCGGGAACAATGATCGTTGAACTGAGTCCCTTTTCAAACTCGACCGCAACATTCTTGAAGCTCGTCCGCCAACCGTCGGGCGTCTCGACCCTCATTCGGTAGTAGCCGAAGGGAAGGATGCGATCGAGCACGATGCCGTCGCTTCCGGAGGTGCCGTCTGCCCATGCCGGTTGTTTGTCCTTCACACCAGTCTGGTCTAGCCGGACAGTGACTCCCGTCGCTGGTTCGCCCGATTCGGTTTGAAGTACAATTTTGACACGCGGCGTCGCCGGATCAACTGCACGATCCTGCGTGACCTCCGCTTTTGGCGTGATGTCAGGTTCGACCATGTTTTTATCTGGTGCACGCGTGAATTGCATCTTCGTCGCGTGTGTCCCTTCGGTTCTAAATGAATCGACTTGGTCGGTGTCGATCACAAGGGTCAGCTTGGTGAAGTCGACGGCGGCGTTTGTCATGAAGACACCGTACAAGTTCTGATCGAGGTCTTCGCTAGACGCATCAACTTTCAGCTCAATTTTCGGCAAAGCATCGTCGTAAGAAAGTTCGATCCAGAACTTATTTGGGCGGTTGACTCCGGTCAGAGTAAGCCGTTGGTTATCGCGAATCTTGATCGAATCCCACCAAGGCCGATTCGACCTCCACTCATCGAGCTTTGGTCCCTCGAGTTGCTTTCCGTATCTGGAGACACTTTCGAGTTTCCAGTCGCCGTCCAGGACGGGATGCAGGTCTCCCCAGTCGGACGATGACCATCCATCGCGACTGTAACGGAGTTCGATATCGGACAAATAGACCATCTGAGCGGTTGTGCCCGCCTGCTTGTGCAGGACCCCGGGAAGATATTGTTTGAAGGTTAGTTCGCCATCTTCCCTGGAGCGATAGAACGTGCCGGTCACGCCACCCATGTATTCGAGGCCATTGACGAATCGTTGTTGCTTTGCCGATGCTTCCAATGCATCGGCGACGTTGTGCAAGCCTCGACGGCGATACTTCTTTGCTTCGCTTTGCATCGAGTCGACGATTTGATCCAACGTCAAATCCTTGATCGACGGATCGAACTTGCTCTGCCGGTCATGGCGTGTCTTTGCGTTGTAATCCTCCAACATCGCCAACAACGAATCCGGGTTGGCTTCGATGAACGTCGCTTGGTCTTTGGCCTCGGTCTTTGCAATCGGATTACGCTCGGTATCGAAGTTCGTTTGCCACTGTGCCTTGGTCTTTCCCGCGTAGAGGATTGGTGGTCGTTGCTGTTCGGTAGCAGCTGCGTTGATGCCGGCGTCTCCGATGTCGTTTTGCGGTAAGCGATGAACCCGAACGGTGATGTCATGTTTCTGGTCGACACGGAAATCGTTCGGAGAAACAACGAAACCGGATGGCGGGTCGCGAAACTTGACGATGTATCTCCCCGTTCGCAGCACCGTCGCATGTTTTCCTTCGTCGATTTCAACTCCCGTCACTCGATTCTCTTGGTCGACAAAGTCCAATGTGATGCCGGATACTTCGGATTCGATTCGGACGGTGCCTTCGGGAGTTTGCAACACCAAGACGGTCAAACCTAGCAACAGCCCAAGGAACGCCACGCCGCCGGTGATTGCGAGCAGCTTTCGCCAGGTCGATGCCCCGCCGCCGGGCTGAACGATCGGCTCTACTTCGATTCGGTTTGCCGGCTCATTGCCGAGCAAGAGTGACAATGATCGATCGATCTCGGCCGGAGTTTGATCCAATAAAATGGGCGGAAGGCCGGCGGCGATTTCCTTTAGACGCTGGTCGGTGTTTTCGTCGCAGAACTTCAACAGCCAATTGGCAGCATGGTCGGCCGACTTGGGCCGTTTGCGTGGTTCAAGTTCTAATAAATTCGACAGCGATTCGACCAATTCAGCCGGCGCATCGGCTCGATGGTTGGCGAGGGAGTCAGCCGGATCGTCGGCAATCCGGCGAAGCTGTCCGATCAAGCTTGTGTTGTCGTGATTGTTGCGTGGCGGTCGCCCGGTCAGCAAGAAAAAGACCGTTGCCCCGAGGCCATAGAGATCAGCCGCCGGTCCCACTTCGCCGCCGGATGCTTGTTCGGGAGCCATATAGTCGAGCGTGCCAAGCAGCTTGCCGAGGGACGTTTCCGTTTGTGTGGTCAGCGCCGTCGACAGGTGAGCGAGACCGAAATCAAGCAACTTGATCTTGCCTTCGCGATCGATCATCACATTGGATGGTTTGATATCACGATGCACGGCACCTGCCTGGTGTGCCGCGGCGAGTGCCAATGCGATTTGTCGGCCAACCGCGCAGGCCTCGTCGATGCGCAGCGGTCCGATTTGCTGGACCAGTTTGGCGAGGTTGACGCCATCGACCTGTTCCATCGCCAAATACGCCGCCCCGCCAATCGTCCCCGCATCGGTTGCCGATACGATCCCAGGATGATTGAGCGTTCCTAGAACTTTCGTTTCCCGCTCGAAACGGCGACGAGCGTCGTGGGCGGCGACCAGTTTGGGACTGACGACTTTGATCGCCACGGGTTTGCCAAGCCTGCGATGCGTCGCCGCGTAGACGACACCCATGCCGCCGCGGCCGAGGATGCCACGGATCTCGTAAGCACCAAAGTCTTGACCACTGATTGCCAACGGTTGCCTGTCCGGTGGCGGCGCGTCATCGCTGGGATCGCTTATCAGTCGTTGTAACCAAGATGGCTCGTCGCTTGTTGCAAGGCCACCGGTTGCCAACGGCAAATGCCGAAGCAGCGAATCGTCTACGCTTTCGAACCGTGCGAGCGTTTCCTCGCAGGTTTCGCACTCGGCTAAGTGAGCTTCGATTGTGTCGCCTTCGTCGTCGACGTAGTCACCGATCGCGTAACGGCGTAGATTTTCATCGGTCGGACACTGGGTTGCTGCAGTCATTTCTATCAACCTGAACGCTATTGATCCAAAGGGCATCGCTTGTTGACACTCAATCAAGCAGACGCATCGGCGAGTCGAGCAATCATTCCATTCGTTTTCCGTCATCAATTGGAATTAGGATTAGCCGATTGGCGTTAGCCACGGTTCCGGTGCAAACACCAGGGCAATCGCCCGTCGACTATGGGCCGAACCCAAATATGGAATTGAGGCGGAGCACTAGCACGCCCAGATGCTCACGCGTCTCGCCGCTTCGTTTCGTCCAGTGGAGTTCAACGATACGGTGTGACACGTCAGAATGTTTTTTGGTTGCAATCTGCGTAGAATGACAGTGATGACCAGCGAAATACGAACGACGAGCGATTCCAGCGGGATCAGTCTGGCGGTGCGGTTGCAGCGAGACTCCGATGCCGCTTGGTCGGACCTCGTCGAGCTTTATGGGCCACTGGTCCACGTTTGGGGATGTCGGCTGGGCCTGGACGAATCGTCCACCGAAGATCTGACGCAGGAGGTCTTTCGGCGAGTTCTCCAAGGGATCGACAAATTTGATCTCCGACACAAAAAAGTCACCTTCCGGGGATGGCTGTGGCGAATCACGCTGAACATTGTGATCGATCAGCAGCGGCGTCCAACGATCGCCCCACGTGGCGGAAGCTCCGCCGCCGCGGCCCTGCACAAGGTCGCGGACCCTTTTTCAGCAGACGATGAGTCCGAGCCGCCCACATCGCCCGGTGAAACGGCATCGCTCATCCGCCGAGCGATGAAACAAATCCAATCTCAAGTCGAGCCGACGACGTGGGAAGCATTCGAGCGAACGACCATTGGCGGTGAATCATCAATCGACGTCGCCGACGAACTCGGCCTCACCCCCGCCGCCGTTCGCAAGGCAAAGAGCCGAACCCTGCAGCGACTAAGGAAGCAACTCGGCGATCTTTGGTGACGAACGCTTCGGGGCCCGCGGTGTCTTTCATCAAGTAGGCTGTTGGATTGGGGCCGGCTGTCAACGGTCTTGCCAACCGATGGTCTTGCGAGTCAGACTAGGGGGCCGCTTTCATTCTTACCCTCATTTCCCTTAGCGATCGTCATGGACGGCATCACCGAGCCCGTCGTGTTGGTTCTCGGACATCCTATCGCGGGCAATCCTGCGCAGTTTACTTTGGAACGGGCGTTCGCCGCGCTCAATTTGCCGTGGCGTGTTTTTTCCTGCGACGTTTCGCCGGAGCGTTTACCGGAGGCGATCGAGGGTGCCTTGATTCTTGGGTTTCGCGGGCTGCTGCTTGATCAGAACCTTGTCACGAGTAGCGAACGCGGCGTCGATGCAGATCTTTATTGGCGAGAGGAAGTCGGGCAATCGTCCTGGCAGTCCATTGACGCGACACAGACCTGGCTGGAAAAAGCGATCCTCGATTTCTTTGCCGACGACCAGGGCGAAATCGGGTCACTGCTGCGGATCGGTCCCAAGGTCGCCAGTGTGCCCGTAGGGATCGCGAACGAGCAACACCAATCACCGATCGGTTGGGCGTCGCCGGAATCGATTGAACATTCCGATGTGATTGTCGTTTCCGAAATCGTCGAGCCGGGGCAATGGCCGGCCGCGTCGACGAAGACTCTGGTGATCGATTTTGCCAGTGGCGAGAACGATCATGACGCGATGCGTTCGTTGGGTTACACCGTCTGGGGGCGGGACGAATTGCGAATCGGCGTCCTAATGACTTGTCTGGCCCAATGGGTTAAACAACAACCCGACGAAGATGTCTTGACGGAAGCCATCGAAGAGTACTTGGCGGTTTAGAAGGTGGTTCGGGTGGCAGCGGAAACCCTCATAAAGGCGGCGCGAAAGTTATCCAAAGCGGTCGATCGGTTGCAGTTTTCCGAACCGGTCACGCACGTCTACAACCCGTTGGCCTACGCCCGTCGGTCTCACGAGGCGTATTTGTCGATGATTGGCGACGACGTTTCGGTCGTGTTTTTGGGGATGAATCCGGGACCGTGGGGAATGGCACAAACAGGTGTCCCGTTCGGGGAAATCGCCGCCGTTCGTGATTGGATGCAGATCGACGAACCGATCGGTAGGCCCGACAACGAACACGAAAAGCGTCCGGTCGAAGGTTTACAGTGCGCGCGAAGCGAAGTCAGTGGACGCCGACTTTGGGGACTGTTTCAAGAAAAGTTTGAGACGCCTGAAGCGTTTTTCGCGAAGCACTTTGTACTCAATTACTGCCCCCTGGTTTTTATGGAAGCGAGCGCCCGCAATCGCACCCCAGACAAGCTTCCGGCTGCTGAGAAAACGCCTTTGGATTCGGTTTGTGATGAACACCTACGGACCGTATTGAAGGCGATCAAGCCCGAACATGCCGTTGGCGTGGGGGCATACGCCGAGGCTTGTTTGCGCCGCGTGGTCAAAGACATTGACGAGCCACCGCAAGTTTCGCGGATCCTTCACCCCAGTCCCGCGTCGCCGGCAGCCAATCGTGATTGGGCGGGGACGGCGACCAAGCAGCTTTGCGAAGCCGGGTTGTGGTGAAGTCGAGCTTTGGCAAAGTCATACTGAACCTCGGGGGCCACTTTCGTTACATTACAGCGTCGATCGAACCTCCGACCGTTCGTTTATCATTTTCGAGAATTGCACGTGAGTCAGTCCGCTACCGAATCCACCGAATCGATTGCCGATTCGCTTCGCCAAGACCAACGCATCATCGAGGCAAAACGGTTGATCCGTGAAGCGGTGCAGGAACATGCGCAGCAACTGCGTGTTCGACCGGCGAATGCGTCATTGAAAGATAGCTACGCGCAGTGGCTGAATCGACTGACCGATGTTCGTGGCGGTCCGCCCATCTGGCCGTACTTGGCGTCTGGCTTGGGGCAAGGCCCGTACGTTGAACTAGCCGACGGTAGTGTCAAACTAGATTTCATCGGTGGGATCGGTGTTTATGGCGCCGGGCACAGCGATCTTGGGATGATCGAAGCTGCCGTTGGCGCGGCCATCGAGGACACGGTCATGCAAGGCAATTTGCAGCAGAACCCGGCCAGTGTCGTGATGATGGAAAAGCTGATCGCACTCGCACAGCAATCGGGGGCTTCGCTGCCGTATTGCCTCTTGACGACCAGTGGTGCGATGGCGAATGAGAACGCGCTAAAGATCGCGCTGCACAAGGCGACTCCGGCGGATCGAGTGATCGCGTTCCAAAATGCCTTTGCCGGTCGATCGTTGGCGATGGCCGCGGTGACGGATCGGCCGAACTATCGCGCCGGGTTGCCGCTGACCGTGGCAGTTGACTACCTGCCATTCCGTGATCCGTCCGATCCGGAGGGCAGCCAAAAGCGGGCCGTTGCAGAACTGCACCGATTGCTAAAACGCCATCCCGGTCGCTACGCCGCATTCTGGGCCGAACCGATCGCGGGAGAAGGCGGTTACTTTCCGGGCAGTCATGAATTTTTTGCCGCCTTGTGCGAGCCATTGAAGGATGCTGGTGTACCGATCATCTTTGACGAGATTCAAAGCTTCTCGCGAACCAGCCAGCCCTTCGCGTTCCAACACTACGGTTTGGATCAATTCGCCGACATTGTGACCGTGGGTAAGATCACGCAAGTTTGTGCAACGTTGTACAGCGATGCGATGAAACCGACCGGGCCGATTCTCAGCCAGACGTTTACCGGTTCGACGGCGTCTATCACGACGGGCATCGAAACGTTGACGCGATTTGAGCAGCGTGGCTGTTTCGGTGACCAGGGATCGAACGTGCAACTGGCGAGGTATTTTCAAAGCCAGCTGGAAGCGCTCGCCGATGAGTTCCCAACGCAGATTAGCGGTCCTTACGGTGAGGGCCTGATGATTGCATTCACGCCCGGGGACGGAAGCTTTGATACCGCCAAAGCTCTGATGATGGATATGTTCGACGCCGGACTACTTGGATTCGTTTGCGGTGGTGGCCCGACTCGCATCCGCTTTTTGCCTCCGCCGATCATCACCACTACCGAGCAAATCGATCATGCGGTCAGCTTGTTGCGCGGCGTCTTCGCGAGTCGTCTCGGTTAGATCTCGGAGCAGCGAAACGCGCCGAGCGTTTCGGCATTGCAGGGACCATCGCCGCGCAGCGGTCGACGGCCGAGTCACCTCACCGAAAGCCTCGGCGGCTTGTTGATTGAATCAGCCGCAATCGCGATAGCGTGCGGTTCTTCAGCGCACACCCGGGCGTTCGCCCATCGGCTGAATGTTGAGTCGCTCAATCCGACTAAAACAACCAGTCGTCGGTGGCTTCCGCTACGTTCAAGCGAGACGTTTTCGCGAATTCGAGATCGATTCGCCAACGGCGACGTTGCGATTGGTAAGATGAACCTCTTGTCTCGTTCTCTTCTTTCGCAATTGGATGGTCTCAATTGAACGCAAAAACGACGCGAAAGCCGATGTCGGTCGATGACCTGCAAGCCCTGTACAGCGAGCTTCGCGGTAGCAGTGCGGGGCCTGCGTTGATGGACGCCCGAGCCTGTTTTCTCGAACGACAGATGCAGGAAGCACACGCAAAGTTGAGTGAGTCCTACGAAACGTACAAGGAGAGTCGGCGGAGAATTCTTCGGCAGGATCCGGAAAAACAGTTCGATGCGAAGACGCCCGACCGTGATCGCCAAGTGCGGCGACTGCTTCGACGGCAAGAAAAAGCACGTGACTTGTTAGATCGCTTCGAGGATTTTCTCTCTCAGCTCGAACGATTGGCCGACAAGGAAAGTTCGCGAGAAGAAATAAAATCCAAGCCTGTCGAGACTGATTCGTCAGAGGGCATTCAGGACGAAGAGCTTAAGGATGTCGAAGTGGATTCCGCAGAGGCACCGACCGCTTTGCGAGCAGATGCGATCGGAGAGGACGAGATCAAACTGTTTGCACAACTAATCGGTGATCGCCAAATCGAATTTGTCAGTTCTCGCTATGCCTTTCGGCCGCTTGAAACAACAGACGACGTTCTAGTGGACGCGGTGTACTTGCTTCGCAAAGGCGATCGTTGCTACTTGCTAAAAGCTACCACAGACGCCGACGATGCTGAAAAGCTACAGTGCGTGGATCTCGCAAATCCCAAAACGCAAGTCGCGCTGACGGCGAGTCAGATGGTACGGTTAAGCCAGAAGCGAAAGCTGGTGCTATTGCTTCCGCAGGCGATGGCATGAGCCGTAGGCGCTAGCCTCGGACTGTGTCTTAACGTTCCTTGCGACTGCGAGTTCACCTCCCCGAGCTTACAACTCGACCCTCCTGACAGGAGGGTGAATATAGAAACGTGTCATCGCTGCTCGCTGCGACTGTTTTCGCGGTGAACATTGCCGGATCAGTCGGTGAACGGCGAGCTTTCAAAGGCGACGTCTTTCTTCGTCCGCGGGTCACCGGTGTCTTTCATCTCAGTGATTAAACGTTGATACAGTTGATCGCGAACTGGTGCATGACGACTGTCTAGTGCCAGGTTGTTCATGCAGTGTGGATCTTGTTCTAGGTCATACAACTCAAACATCGGACGTCGACCGACGGCGTAGTCATAGAACTCAGGTGACTCTTCCCGGTGGGTGACGATCCAGGCTTTGGTTGGGCTGGCATCCAAGTCGCCGAATGCGGAAACCGTTTTTTCTCGGAGTGTGATGAAGTCGGGAAACTCACCATTGAACTCGGGGCCGTCACCCATCGGCCAGCGCGCGGGTTCGAAATTGACGATCAAAAGGTGTTGATGTGTTCGAATCGCACGTTGTGGATATGGAAGCTTGCCCGCTCGCGCGATTCCGACATGCCGCTCGCGTCCGGTAAAGACGGCGTCGCGTCCTGGTTCGACACGGCCTTGCTGGTCGCTGGTGAGCAGACCGAGGAGTGACTTCGCCGTCATCGCGTTGGGGATCGCAACCCCAGCGGCGTCGAGAAAGGTCGGAGCGAGATCGGGAAGCGAAACAAAGTCATCGACCACGCGGCCGGGATGTTCGATGCCGGCGGGCCAGTGGATCGCCAATGGTACGTGGGTTCCTAAGTCATACAGATTGCACTTCCCGCGCGAAACACCGGGGATGCCGTGGTCACCGCTGATAACCAAAATCGTGTTTTCGAACTCACCGATGCGCTTAAGTTCTTCGACGATCACACCGACCGCCGCGTCAAACGCTTGGACTTCGCCGAGGTAATCGGCAAAGTCTTGGCGAACGGTTTCGACATCGGGAAGGTATGGCGGCAGCTTGCCTTTTAGGTCATCAGGGTTGATTTCCCACAACGCTTGGGCACTTCCCTCGATCCACTTGCGATGGCAATTGGTCGGTCCGAACCAATAACAAAACGGTTGATCTCCTTGATCGACCACCTCTTCTTGGGGCTGAGGATCGTCGGGGGTTTCAGCGTTCGCTTGTCGAGCTGGATCGTCTTGGGGAGCTGGGGTGTCTTGGCTGTCAGGATGGAGGAAGGACTGAAAGTTCATGCGGACTTCGTCGAGCAGTTGTTGCTTCGCCGCCTCACGATCTTCTGCTGCCATTGCCCGTTGTGAGAACCCGTTGAACTTTCGCCCATGTTGATTGAACGAAGTGCGTTTGCCCCCGTGCGGGGCATCAGCCGGGCGTCCGGGTGACCAAACCTTATACGTATGTCCGATTCGATAACCGGATTTTTCGAGGATCAGCGGGTAGGATTCGTTACTGAAATCCCAGATCGCACCTTGCAAGATCGAGCCACGACCGCAACGCCAGAAGTGCTGGCCCGACAACAACGAGCTGCGACACGGCGTGCAAGATGGGGCGCTGACATAGGCATGATTAAACAACACGCCATTGGCAGCGAGCGAATCAAAGTTCGGTGTCGATACAACATCCGATGGTCCGCCGGGAGACTGCTTCGCATAAACGCTGGCGTAGCGTCCCCAATCGTCGGCAAAGGCCATGACAATGTTTGGGCGATCGCCTGCATTCAGAACGGCTGATAATTGCAGGCAGGCGAAAAGAAGGAGTCCGATCCGGTTCATCATGAGTTATCGGTGGGCAGAAGCCGGCTGAAAGGAAATGACAGGCTGGGGGAATGGTTGCCGTGATTCAGCCTCCAAGGATAACCCGCTTAGCAAACCGTTGCATCCAATTCGCCTTAAAACACCCCGCAAACATGGGGATCGTTCCGTGCGCCTAGTGGATTCGTATCGGCCAGTGGTGGCAGCAAATTATGCTCGGTAGGTCGTTTTGGAATTTGCGATCGACGACCAGAGCTGCGATGATTGCGATTCACCCAAACTGATTGGGTGGTTCTTTTCTCGCTCACCGGAGGTTTGGGTCATGTGGAATAGTCACCGCAATGTTCAACGGTTTGTCAGTCGCGTGTTTCTCGGAGTCTGTCTGATGGTGCCTACTGTTGGGGATCAAGCGGTTTGGGCCCAAACCGATGATCCTTTTGGGCGTCCTGCTGCAAATGACCCGTTTGCGCCCCGCCCCAAGTCAGACGTAGTAAAAGTCAATCGGGCGAAGGCATCGCCAGCGAATCAGGGCGAAACCAACGCGAAAGAGCGAATCGAAGCGGCATTGCAGAGCAAGACGACACAGACCTTCATTGAGGTACCGCTCGCCGAAGCGATGCAAGTAATCGCTGATACCCATGAAATTCCGATTTTGCTTGACCGCCGGGCATTGGAAGAAATCGGGCTCGACAGTGACGTCGGCGTGACGATCGATTTGAAGGATGTCAGTTTGCGATCCTTCCTTCGTTTGATGCTTCGGGATCTTGACATGACCTATGTCCAGCGCGACGAAGTCATGGTGATCACGACAGTCGAAGCCGCCGAAGACGCGTTGATCACCGAGATCTACACACTTCCGAAATCGCTCGCGTCGAAAAGTGAAATCGTTAGCAAGGCCATCACGGCGGTGATCGTTCCGGATACCTGGGAGGTAATCGGCGGTCCATCAACCATCGTTCCGATCGAGCACGTGATCGTGGTTTCCACCACCAGCGATGTGCATAGCAAGATCGACGAATTTTTAGAGCAACTGGCCAAGGCATTTGAGAAACCAGTGGCAACCGGTGGGCACTGATTCGGATACGAGGCGGCTAGCGAGTTAACCAAAGTACTCGTCATATTTTGCACGGTCGATCGGTCCTGATTTTGCCACCAGGACCGCGGCGATCGATGAGGTCACCAAGTCCCAAACAAATGGGTTCAAGCCAAGGAATTCGTACGCCCGAAATTCACCGTGTTGGACATATCCACAGCCGGTCAAGACGACGTGCATGATGGTTCCACCGAGCATCCCGGCGATCGCACCGGCCGCGGTCATTCGGCCCCAATACAATGACAACACGATCGGCATCAAAAAACATGCGGCCAAGCCGCCACTGGCGAAGACGATCAAGTCTTGTAAGAACATCGGCGGGTTGACGACCAACAGAACCGCCAGTACTCCGACGGTGACCGTCACGAGATGGCTAAGACGCTTGAGTGTCGATTCGCTCGCATCATGATTGATTTGTTTCTGGTAAATGTCACGGACCACCGATGACGAAACCAACAGCAGAAAACTGTCAACGCTGGACATCACTGCTGCAAACGGTGCGGCAACCAACAGGCCGGCGAGCCAGGGGACGCCGGCGGTTGACGTGAGCTTGCTGGCAAGATCCGGCATCGTGCGATCGGGATCGATTTCCATCCCAGGAAGCAACACGCGTCCACAACAGAAAATTACGATCAACGCTAGGTAGATCACCGCATAGTAAATCGCTACCGTCACGATCGAGACCCGCAACGTTCGACTGTCTTTGAACGCCATCAATCGAACCATGTTGGCCGGTTGCCCCGTCGCACCGAAAGGCCAAAAGATAAAGAAACTGATCGCGGTTCCGATGGCAAGGAAACCAACGTCGCTGTGCAGACTCGGTCCGGGGTTACTGACATAAACCCCCGGCTTTCCGGCGCCAAATTGATACCGTGTCGTTTCCTTGATCTGAACCTGGACCGATTCGGCGATCGAATCCGACTCAATCGATTGAATTTCGTCCGGCGTGGTGATGACCAGCAGTTTGATCGGATCGGAAGGAGCAACACCGGAGAGTCGAGTCGACTCCGCAGTTCGATAGGCATGGTCGGCTTGTCGAATCCAGGTTCCTTTAGGGAGTGCCACTTCCGGTAACGAAGCATCGGGGAAAGAAAGCACCGCTTGGGCAAATTCCGGCGGTGTCATCACCGCCATCTTTTCGGTTGCCTGCCGTAGGCCGCCGACTTGAGAGAGCGCCAATGCCAACATGCCCAAGACGCCAACGAACATCACAATGCCTTGCATAACGTCGGTCCAAACGACCGCGCGGAAGCCACCGTAGACGACATAAACAATCACCGCCGTTGAAAATAGCACCAAGCAAACCAAGTAGTCACCGGAGGCTTGATTGATCCAGGGGATCGACTGGGTCCAGGAGGCCACCATCGAAGCGATCGACTGAAAAGACGGTTCGTCGGATAGCAAGGTGCTAAGGATTTTCCCGCCGGCTTTGAACTGGGCAAGCAGATAGAAAAACATAAAGAACACCAACAAACCCGTCGCGGTTAATGCGACGGCGGGGCTTCCAAATCGTGCGCCAAGAATCTCGGGAATCGTCACCGCATCACAACGGCGTGCGACTTGATTGAGTCGTTTACCGAGTAGGCCCATCGACATCAGCGGCAACATCATGAACCCGGCAATCCAAAACGCCAGCGTCCAGCCATGGGTATAGATCAACGCGGGGAAGCCCATGAAACTGCCTCCGGAAGCGTTCGTCGCGGCGAAGGTAAGCGCGAAAGCCCAGACACCAAAGCCACGGCTGCCCAGAAAGTACTCGCCAACAAACTCCTTTCCCTTTGAATAACGTTCTGACCAAATCGCCAGCAGGAAAACAGCGACCGTATAAATCAAAAACGAATAGAGTGCGGCGTTCGAACCGTTATTCATTCAAGCGATCCCCGGACATGTCGTCGAGGTTTTTCCCAGGTGTCTCAAGTGAATCGTCTTGCATCGCGGTCAACGCAAAAACAACTGAGATTGCCGCCGAGATCGCCCACGGCAAGAACACGCCCCAGAACACCCACGACGGTATTCCGAAGACGAGCTTCAGCGGTTGATCGGGATCGTGATAGCCGAACCAGCCGCAGTAACCGACGACCCAAGCGAATGCGAGCAACCACAGGATCAAGATCCATTTTGATTCTCGCAGACTATTGCGAAGGAGTTGCTGATTGCCGCGGTCAATACTCATCGGAGTCACTGTTAAGCAGGTAAACACGAGTCTTTGGGTTTAACCATTTGGATAACACACTCCCGCTTCCGGGAGGGTCGGACGAGCAAACGGCCGGGGAGGGTGCCCTCTCCGGGCCTGAAGGCCCGACTCTCCCAGTGGGCATTGGTATCTACACAAGTTT